>NZ_CP026952.1:2478494-2788305 GCF_003065605.1 Aeromicrobium chenweiae
ATCAGCGCGGGACCGCGGCTGGCCCGGACCGAGCGCGGAATGGGCTCGTCGACCGCTCCCACGCCGACCCCGACCCACCAGTCCTGCGTCGCGACGACGGAGCACACCACGTCCACCACGACCGCGGGGTCGTCGGACAGGCCCTGGACCTCGTCGCCGGCGGTGCGCTCGAACTCCCGGACGAGGACGTGCTCGCGGAGCGCCGCCAGCAGGCCAGGGACTCCGTCTGCGTTCTCGCGGCTCCGGCGTTGGTCGATCGTGATCGCGAACACACTCCATGATCAACGTTCTTTCGTTGATTTGTCAAGATCAACTCTGTTGCGTTGATTGTCTTGGATCGCATTCCTGCCGTTGATCCGGTGTCCCCGATGATTGGTAACGTGGGCGTCCATCACCGTCACGGAGGACACATGGCACGGACACCTGCGTCGGACGTGGAGCTGGCGATCCTGGCGGAGGCCCGCAACGAGGTGGGGGCCGCGGACCACAAGGCGTCCATGGTGCTGGCGGTGCTCGGCATCGGCTTCGGCGCCCTGCTGGCCGGCCTGCTCGCCCGCGACTGGAACCCTCGCGACCTCGACGCCCTCGGCGCCTTCTTCTGGTGGGTGGCCGCCGCCCTCGCCTCGTCCTCCGTCGCCGCCGCGGCGATGGCCGTCTGGCCCCGGTTCACCGTCCCGAGCAGGACCAAGGACATCTTCTACTGGGGGCACGCCGCCGCGTTCGACAGCCAGCGGTCGCTGGATGCCGTGCTCGACCGCCATCCCCCCACGCTCGAGGACCGGACCCGCCACCAGCTGTTCGAGCTCTCACGGATCGTCGCGAAGAAGTATCGCTACGTGCGACTGGCCATGTCGTTGGCCGGCCTGTCAGCCCCGGTCTTCCTGCTCGCCAGCCTGATCGGCTACTGAGCCGCCGAACCACGAGGTGAACTGGTCCTGCGAGCTCAGCACGGCGAAGGCCCCGCTGCGACGCAGGTTCTGCGACACCGCGGACGACGAGATCCCCTCGGCCAGCGCCATCTCGACCTGGGAGGCCCCGCTCAGCAGATGACGCAGGAGTCGCCGCGAGCGACCGGACATCTGGCTCACGATCTCGTCGCGGGCGAGCAGGAACGCGTTCACCATCGCGGCGGGCGGGTGCTCGTCCAGGGCGGAGCCGGTCAAGCGTTCGGAGACCTGGTACCAGGTGCGCAACGTCCGGTCTCGCTCCCCCTCGCGGCTCTTCGCCTCCACGATCGCATCGCGCGCAGCCCACCACCCGGGCCCGTCCTGCAGCGGGCCGTAGCGGGTGCGCCCGAGCTCCTCCACCTCCCCCACGCCGATGCCTGCGCGACAGTCCAGCTCGTCCGGGAGCACGAGACGCAGCGCCAGCGTCGCCCGCACCGCCGACTCGACCGACAGGTAGCGGGCCTGGCACTCGTCGCCGAGCGTCGGCTCGAGCGGCTGGTCGAACTCGATCTCCTCGTTGACCCGTCGCAGCGCCTCCATGAGCGTCGCGTGGACCCACGCGCGATCGGCATGACGACGAGATCCGACCAGATCGACGATGACCGCCACGCGCACCTTCGAGGTCTGGCTCATGGATGAAGCATATGCATGAAGTTAAGACAAAAATGGACGGTGACAGGATGGGCCGATGACCATCGCGTTCGTGACCAGCTCGACCCATCGTCCGTACGACCCGGACCTCCCCCTCCTCGAGGCGGCAGCCGCCGAGCGGGGCACCGTCGGCGAGGTCGTCGTCTGGGACGACCCGCAGGTCGACTGGTCCGCGTACGACGCCGTGGTCGTCCGGTCGTGCTGGGACTACATCGCCCGTCGCAAGGAGTTCCTCGCCTGGGCGGCCACCGTCCCGCGCCTCCACAACCCGCTCGATGTCTTGTCGTGGAACACCGACAAGGCCTATCTGCGCCAGCTCCAGGATGCCGGGGTGCCGATCATCGAGACCCTCTGGGACGTGACCGTTGGTGACGACCTCGGCGACCACGACGAGTGGGTCGTCAAGCCGACGATCTCCTCCGGCTCCAAGGACACCGCCCGCTGGAGCTCCCGCGAGGAGGCCTGGGCGCACAGTGCGGAGCTGGTCGCCGCGGGACGTACATCCATGACCCAGCCCTACATCTCCTCGGTTGACGAGGAGGGCGAGACCGCGATGCTCTACTTCGCAGGCACGTTCTCGCACGCGATCCGCAAGGGACCGCTCCTTCAGCGCGGCGAAGGCGTCCGCCAGGACCGGGACAGCCGCGAGGAGATCACCCCGCGCACCCCGACGTCCCAGCAGCGCGAGGTCTCCGACCACGTGATGGAGACCGTGATGTCGCTGCTCGGTCTCGACCAGGCTCCGTTGTACGCGCGGGTGGACCTGGTCACAGCCGCGGACGGGGCGCCGATCCTCATCGAGCTCGAGCTGGCCGAGCCGAGCCTGTTCCTCCCCCAGTCCGGCGGGGGCGCAGGACGGCTGGTGGACGCCGTGCTGGAACGCGCCGGGGCGTGAGGCTGGCGCTCGCAAGCCCATCGTCCCACGCGGGGCGGACACGTGATATTTCCTGTTATATCAATGAAATAGTGTCGTCGAAGTCTTGTGATCGAACACACGTTCGAGTAGGGTCGAGGTATGAATCCGGAGCCCACGATCGACGCGATGCGCACCGCCGCGCAGACGCTCTCGTCGGGTGACACGCGTGAGAAGCTGCACGCGGTGCAGGCCGCTCAGGACGCGTTGGACGCGGCGAAGGCGGTGCTGCTGGCCGAGCTGCAGGCCGCACGGGAGTTCGAGCTCGACGGCGCCTCGACGTTGAACACGTGGGTGCGCAATCAGCTGCGGCTCAACGCCGGTCAGGCGACCCGGCTGGTGCGCAACGTGAACGCGCTCCGGGACCTGCCCTTGGTGGCCGAAGCTGCCACGACCGGGCAGATCAGCGCCGCGCACGTGCAGGTGTTCGTCTACGGGCTGGCGCATGTGGGGCTCGATCCGATGCGGGAGTACGAGGAAGCGCTGGTGACGATCGCCTGTGAGCGGGACCCGGACGAGCTGTTCGACACGGTCAAGCGGCTCAAGGACCGCACACATCCCGAAGACCTGGATGATGCGTGGCGGGGTGGGATGGAGAAGGAGGACTTCGCCGTCGACGCCCTGCCGGAGGGGTGGCACATCTCAGGGTTCCTGAACACGTTGACCGGGCTGAAGCTCAAGAAGGTCCTCGACTCCGTCTCCGCGCTCCGTGATGCGGAGGACACCCGCACCGGGGCGCAGCGCCGCGTCCAGGGCCTGGACGACCTACTGTCGAGCATCCTCGGGAACGGGCTGCCGTCGGACAAGGGTGTGCGCCCGCACATGTCGGTGTTCGTCGACGCCGAGACCGTCGAGGCAGCGGCCGAACGCGTGCGGCAGGAAACTGAACAGCCCAACTTCATCCCCGACCCGATGCCGGTCACCGAGCCGGCGACCTTGGCAGGTCATGGTGCGATCGGGCCTCACCTGTTGATGTTCTTGTTCTGCATGTCCGGCATCACCGGGTTCGTCCGCGACCAGGACCAGGTCCTCAACGTCGGGCGGACGAAGTACGAGCCGAACCTGAAGCAACGCAAAGCAGTCCTGGCCCGGCAGAAGGGCATCTGCGCCGCCCCCGGCTGCAACCACACCCACCTAGAAGTCCACCACAGCGTCTGGTGGTCCCTCGGTGGCTCAACCGATCTCGACCAGCTCGTCGGGCTGTGCGTCCGCTGCCATCACCTGGTTCATCGGGGCCTGCTGCACATCAGCGGCGACGCCGTGAGCGGGTTCGTGTTCACCGACCGGTACCAGCGCCCCATCCGCCGGCGACGACGAACCGGCTATCGCCGAGCCGCCTGACCCCCCGGGTCCGGCGGCCCACCGGCACGTCCGGACCGTTCCCGCGTTGCCGTCTCCCCCGGCGCCGTGGACAATCGGCGCGTGACCTCGCCGACGCCCGCGCTCCTGCGCTACTACGACGTGAAGAGCGCCGACGGGACCCGCATCCGGGCCTGGACGAATGACGGCGACGGGCCGACGGTCCTGGTGTCGAACGGGCTCGGCACCAATCCGCACGCCTGGCCGTCGCTGCTGCGGGCCGACTCGGGCGTCCGTGTGGTGGGCTGGAACCACCGCGGCACCGGCGGATCGGCGCGTCCCGCCGACGGGCGCGTCGACCTCGACTCGTTCGTCGAGGACGCCATCGCCGTCATGGATGACGCTGGGATCGACGCCTGCGTGGTCGCCGCCTGGTCGACCGGCGTGACGATCGCCTTCGAGATCGCGGCGCGACACCCCGAGCGGGTGACGGGCATCCTCGCGGTGGCCGGGGTCCCGGGCAACACGTTCTCGACGATGCTCGCTCCGTTGCGCATCCCACCCGTGCTGGCGCGCGGGCTCATGGTCGGGCTGTCGCGGACCGTGACGGTCACCGGGCACGTCCTGGCCCCGGTCACCCGCCGTGTCCCGTGGACGAACCTGACCACCGACCTGGTCCGCCAGAGCCGGTTCATCAACCCGGCCGCCGACACCGCGGAGCTCCGCGTGCTCCTGCAGGAGTTCTTCACGACGCACCCCGCGTGGTACGCCAAGCTGGCTCTCAGCGTCTCCCGGCACGCGCGCGTCTCGCTCAGCGAGATCGATATCCCGGTCACGTTCCTCGCCGGCAGGTGGGACGTGCTCACCGGCGCCCGCGACATGCTCACGGCGTCACAGCGAATCAAGGGATCGCGCTACCGCGAGCTCAACGCGACCCACTTCATCCCGATCGAGTTCCCCGACATCGTGCTGGAGGAGCTCAAGGAGCTGCTCACCCGCGCCGGGTGAGCAGCACGATCAGACCGGCTCGTACGTCAGGCAGTCCGCGGCGTCCGTCCCCGGGCCGACCGCGATCGAGCTCGCGCCGCACTCCAGGTTGTCGTTGTGCTGGCAGTCGGTGCGATGACACGCGCCCACCTTCGCGACCATCTTGCTCAGGCCGCCGCTCGCGCCGATGTCGATGAACGTGCCGCAGGCCGCCTGCGAGCCGGACACCGTGATCGCGCCGGCGTGACACGCCGTGTCGCTGTTGTAGGAGCAGCCCTCGACGGAGCAGGTGTGGACGTCGGGGAGATCGATGACAGTCATGATGCGCCTCCTGGGGTCGTTCCGTCGACGGTAACCCCGGCACCCCGTGATGAGGACACCCTCACGAGCGCGCCCCGGGCGGCGGACCCGGGTGGCCGCGGTCAGACCACGGCCGGCTCGCCACGGGCCGTGTCGACGACGACCCGGTCACGCCCTGCGGCCTTCGCGGCGTACAGCAGGATGTCGGCGCCATGGACTGCGGACGCACCGCCGAACGTGACGCCCGCGCTGAACGTCAGCCCGGACCCGTGACCCCGCCACGACTCACGCACGCGCCCGAGGACCAGCGCCGCCTCCTCCGGCGAGGTGTTGGCCATCACCACCAGGAACTCCTCGCCGCCGTACCGGAACACCAGGTCGTGGGAGCGGGTCTCGGACGCCAGCACGGTCGCGAAGTCCATCAGCGCGACGTCACCGGCCACATGACCGTGGGAGTCGTTGAAGCGCTTGAAGTGGTCCAGGTCGATGAGCGCGACCGCGCCGGCTGGTCCGGCGACGTCCAGGTGCACCTCCAGACGCGACCGGTTGAGCAGCCCGGTGAGGCTGTCGGTCGTCGCGAGCTCCACGAGCGAGGCGTTCTTGCGGCGCAGCTCCTCGACGAGCCGCGCGGGCACCTCGCTGCAGACCACCCAGACGACAGCGGCGATCGGCACGCGCACGACCATGTCCCCCACCCCGAGATCGAGGACCTGCTCGTAGAGCACGGCTGCGGGTGCCACGAACCACAGGCCCCACAAGGGCGGCTGGCTGACACCGATGAACAGGAACGAGAGCACGACCAGGCCCATCACGAGATCTGCGGCCTGGGGTGCGACGAAGTCGAGCGCCCCGATCGACAGGCACGGGATCAGCGGCCACATCAGCAGCGACCACTGGCGGTCCGCCCACCCCGTCAGGACGAGGACGCTGGCGGACACCGCGGCGAGCAGGGGCACGGCGACCAGCACGACGACCGAGTCCCGGTCGACCGACCCGGTCACGATCGTGGCCAGCACCAGCACGACGAAGCTGCCGGCGAAGTGCAGCGAGCCCCGGCGGTGCCATACGGACATCGAGTCGAGGACACTCGGCACCGAGGTCTGTGACACCTCGTCTCCTCCCGGTGGTCTGGAGGAATCCTATCCAGCCGAGGGCCCGCGCGCAGACCGATCGCCAGATCGGTCTGCGCGTCCGGTCAGGAGGTCAGCTTCTCGAGGATGAGCTCGCGGACACGACCGGCGTCGGCCTGCCCGCGCATCTCCTTCATGACGGCGCCGATCAGCGCACCGGCCACGCCGAGGTTGCCGTCACGCACCTTCTGCGCCGCGTCGGGGTCCCCCTCGATGGCCCGGTCGACCGCTGCACCCAGCGCACCGTCGTCCGAGACGACCTCGAGCTTGCGCGAGACGACGACCTCCTCGGCCGTGCCCTCGCCGGCGATCACGCCGTCGAAGACCGAGCGGGCGAGCTTGTCGTTGATGCGGCCGGCGTCGATGAGCGCCTGGATCTCGGCCACCTGCTGGGGCGTGATGCCCAGCGCGTCGATGTCCTGGCCGCTCTCGTTCGCGCGACGGGCCATCTCGCCCAGCCACCACTTCTTGGCCGCCTGCGGCGTCGTGCCGGCCTCGACGGTCTCGACGATCAGGTCGAGAGCGCCCGCGCCGATCGTGTCGCGCATGTCGAGGTCGGAGAAGCCCCAGTCCGCCTGCAGGCGCGCCCGGCGCACGGCCGGCGGCTCGGGCAGCGTGGACCGCAGCTGCTCGACCCACTCGCGCGACGGGGACACCGGCGCGAGGTCGGGCTCGGGGAAGTAGCGGTAGTCGTCGGCGTCGGACTTCTCACGGCCCGGCAGCGTCGTGCCGGAGTCCTCCTGGAAGTGCCGGGTCTCCTGCACGACCTTGCCGCCTGCGTCGAGGATCCCCGCGTGGCGGGAGATCTCGTAGCGCACGGCCCGCTCGACCGACCGGAACGAGTTGACGTTCTTGGTCTCCGAGCGGGTGCCGAGGACGTCCGACCCCTTGGGCTTCAGGGACAGGTTGACGTCCGCCCGCAGCGAGCCCTGGTCCATGCGGACGTCGGAGACGCCCAGCCCGCCGATGAGGTCGCGCACGTACGAGACGTACGCGCGGGCGACCGCGGGAGCCTTCTCGGCCGGGACCTCGATCGTGCGGGTGACGATCTCGATCAGCGGGATGCCCGCACGGTTGTAGTCGACCAGCGAGAAGTCCGCACCGTGGATGCGTCCGGTGGAGCCGCCGACGTGCAGCGCCTTGCCGGTGTCCTCCTCCATGTGGGCGCGCTCGATCTCGATCCGGTACGTCTCGCCGTCCACCTCGACGTCGACGTGGCCGTCGAACGCGATCGGCTCGTCGTACTGCGAGGTCTGGAAGTTCTTCGGCATGTCCGGGTAGAAGTAGTTCTTCCGCGCGAAGCGGCACCACTCGGCAATCGAGCAGTTGAGCGCGAGACCCATGCGGATCGCGGACTCGACCGCCTTGGCGTTGACGACCGGCAGGGCGCCGGGTAGCGCGAGGCAGACCGGGCAGACCTGGGTGTTGGGCTCGGCGCCGAACTCGGTCGGGCAGCCGCAGAACATCTTCGTCGCGGTGTTGAGCTCGATGTGGATCTCCAGGCCCATCACCGGGTCGTAACGGCTGATCGCCTCGTCGAACGGGACCAACGTCTCGGTTGCGGCGCTCATCGTGCGACCTCCAGCTCGGGTGCCCGGGACAGCAGCGCGCCGCCCCACTTCTCCTCGAGCATCCGCTCGAGCGCCGCGGCGGCGTTGTAGAGCCGGTCGTCGGCCTTCTGCGGAGCGAGGAACTGCAGCCCGACGGGCAGACCGTCCTCGTCGGCCAGGCCGACCGGCAGGGACAGGCCGGGGATGCCGACCAGGTTGGCCGGGATCGTGGCGACGTCGCCGAGGTACATCGCCAGCGGGTCGTCGAGCTTCTCCCCCAGCGGGTACGCCGTGGTGGGCGATGTCGGCGACACCAGCACGTCGACGTCCGCGAACGCCTTCGCGAAGTCCCGCGACAAGATCGTGCGGACCTTCTGCGCCGAGCCGTAGTAGGCGTCGTAGTAGCCGCTGGACAGGGCGTACGTGCCGAGGATGATCCGGCGCTTGACCTCGTCGCCGAAGCCGGCCTCACGGCTCGAGGCCATGACCTGCTCGGCACTCGGGTCGTCCACACCGGCGGGGGGCACGCGGACGCCGTACCGCATCGCGTCGAACTTGGCGAGGTTGCTGCTCGCCTCGCTCGGCATGACGAGGTAGTAGGCGCCGAGCGCGTACTCCAGGCTCGGGATCGAGACCTCCACGACCTCGGCACCGGCGGCGGTGAGCAGCGCGACCGCCTCGTCGAAGCGGGTCTGGACGCCGGGCTGGAAGCCCTCGCCACCCAGCTCCTTGACGATGCCGATCCGCAGGCCCTGCACGTCGGCGCGGCGCGCGGCGGCGACGACCGGCGGCACGGCGTCCGGGATGCTCGTGGAGTCCATGGGGTCGTGGCCCGCGATGAGCTCGTGCAGCAGCGCGGCGTCGAGCACCGTCCGCGTGACGGGGCCAGCCTGATCGAGGCTGCTCGCCATCGCGACGAGACCGTAGCGGCTGACGCCGCCGTAGGTGGGCTTGACGCCGACCGTGCCGGTCAGCGCGCCGGGCTGACGGATCGAGCCACCGGTGTCGGTGCCGATCGCGAGCGGAGCCTCGAAGGCTGCGACGGCTGCGGCCGAGCCGCCGCCGGAGCCGCCGGGGATGCGGGTGGTGTCCCACGGGTTGCGGGTGGGTCCGTACGCGGAGTGCTCGGTCGAGGAGCCCATCGCGAACTCGTCCATGTTGGTCTTGCCCAGGATCGGCAGGCCGGCAGCCTTGATCCGGGCGGTGACCGTCGCGTCGTACGGAGGGATCCAGCCCTCGAGGATCTTGGAGCCGCACGTCGTCGGCACGCCCTTGGTCGCGAGGACGTCCTTGACCGCGATCGGCACACCGGCGAGGTACGAGAGCTGCTCGCCCTTCGCGCGGCGCGCGTCGACGTCGGCCGCGCTCGCGAGCGCACCCTCGGCGTCGACGTGCAGGTACGCGTGGATCTCGCCGTCGACGGCACCGATGCGGTCGACGAGCGCCTGGGTCACCTCGACGGAGGAGACGTCGCCGGCGGCGAGGGACTGGGCCAGCTCGTCCGCGGTCTTGCGGGTCAGATCGGTCATGTCAGTCCTCCCCGAGGATCTTGGGGACGAGGAAGCGCTGCTGGTCCGACGCCGGGGCGGCGGCGAGCGCCTCCTCGGGGGCCAGGCTCGGGCGGACGACGTCCTCGCGGAAGACGTTGTCGACCGGGACCGGGTGGCTCATCGCGGGGACGTCGTCGCCGGCGGCCTGCTGGACGCTCGCGACGTGGTCGAGGATGGCGGGGAGCTCTGCGGCGAGGTGGTCGAGCTCAGCCTCGCTGAGATCGATGCGGGCGAGGCCGGCCAGGTGGACGACGTCGTCACGCGAGATACCCGTGACGGGCTCAGACATGCAGCTTCCTTGCGGTAGGAGGTCGTGCGGGTGGGGTGTGGGTGCTCCTCCATCCTAGTGACCCGGCCTCACCGCTCCGACCGGGCATCGCGCCGATCTGGTGTCAGGATGAACCCATGGCCGAATCGCGCATCTCCCAGCTCACGCACGCCGGCATGACGTTCGACGTGATCGACAGCGGACCGCTCGACGGGACGCCGGTCGTGCTGCTGCACGGCTTCCCGCAGCGAGCGGCCTCGTGGTCGAAGGTGTCCGACCTGCTGAACGCCGAGGGCATGCGGACGTACGCGCTGGACCAGCGTGGCTACTCCCCCGGCGCGCGGCCCACCTCCCGCTTCGCCTATTCGATGGGCGAGCTGGTCGGCGACGTCACGGCGCTCATCGACGAGATCGGCCAGCCCGTGCACCTCGTCGGGCACGACTGGGGCTCCGCGGTCGCGTGGGCCGTGGCGGGCAGCCACCCCGACCTCGTGCGCTCCCTCACGGCCGTGTCGGTCGCGCACCCCACCGCGTTCATGAAGTCGATGGTCAGCAGCTCGCAGATCCTGCGGTCGTACTACATGCTGCTGTTCCAGCTGCCGGTCGTGCCCGAGCACCTGCTCAGCCGGCGCGACGGCCTGGGCGAGAAGATGCTGCGCGCCGCGGGCATGGATCGCGACATGATCGAGACGTACCGCCGCGAGATCGTCGCCGACGGCGCCCTGCCCGGCGGGCTCGGCTACTACCGGTCGATCCTGCTGGGCGGCAAGGACCTTGGACGCAAGGTGTCCGTGCCGACGACGTACGTCTGGAGCGACAGGGACGCAGCGCTCGCCCGCCGCGGCGCCGACCTGACGCCGGAGTACGTCACCGGCCCGTACGAGCTCGTCGTCGTCCGCGGGGCGACCCACTGGCTCCTGGACCAGAACGCCCCCGAGCTCGCCGAGAGCATCATCGCGCGGGTGCGCTCGGTCTAGGTCGGCGCGGGCGCCAGGTGCGCATGCACCTGCGCCACTGCACCCGCTCCCTCGCCACTCGCGGAGGCGACCCGCTTCATCGAGCCGGCCCGGACGTCACCGGCGGCGAAGATCCCCGGGACCGCGGTCTCCAGGGCGGCCGGCGGCAGGTCGCCCCGCCAGGCCGACTTCGGGATGTCGCGGCCGGTCAGCACGAAGCCGCGCCGGTCGCGGCTGACCTCGTCGGGCAGCCAGTCGCAGCCGGGCTCGGCGCCGAGCAGCAGGAACAACCCGTCGGCGTCGTGCCGCTCGGTGGAGGGACCGACCTCGAGGTCGATCCACTCCAGACGTCCGTCGCCGCCGCCGTCCACGACGCGTGCGCCCGTGCGGACCCGGATCGTGCGCTGCATCGCGATCTCGTTGACGAGGTACGCCGACATGGTCTCCGAGAGCGTCTGACGTCGCACGATGATCGTCACCGACCGGGCGAACCGGGCCAGGTGGATGGCCGCCTGCCCCGCGGAGTTGCCGCCGCCCACGATGAAGACGTCGCGCCCCTCCATCTCGCGAGCGACACTGGTCGCCGCTCCGTAGTACACGCCGAGGCCCACGAGGTCCTCCAGCGCGGGCACGCCGAGCCGCCGGTACCGGACCCCGCAGGCGATGAGCACGGCGCGGGCGCGGACCACGCCGCCGTCGTACGCGATCTCGTGCAGGTCGCCGACGGACACTCCCTCGGCGGGCCGCCCGGTGAAGATCCGCGCCCCGAACCGGCTGGCCTGCAGCCGGGCCCGGAAGGCCAGACGCATGCCGGACACGCCGCGCGGGAAGCCGAGGTAGTTGCGGATCATCGAGCTGGTGCCGGCCTGGCCGCCGACGGCCTCGGACTCGAGCACGACCGTGCGCAGCCCCTCGGACGCCCCGTAGACCGCCGCCGCGAGTCCTGCCGGGCCCGCGCCGATGATGGCGAGGTCCGCGACGTAGTCGTCGCCCAGGTCGGCCGGCGAGCCGTAGAAAGTCGAGGCCACGAGCTGCTCGGTCGCGCCGGTCAGCGGCGGCCGGCCGAATGCCGACACGACGGGCAGGGCGGCGCCCTCCCCCGCCTCGGCCAGGAGCTCCCGGCCCACGGGGCTGTCGGGCTGGTAGCGCGTCCACGGGGCGGCCATCCGGTCGAGGAAGTCACGGATGCCGGCGACCTCGATCTGCGTGCCGTCGTCGACGATGCGGACGCCCGCCACCTCCGGCGTCGACGTCGACGTGGCCCAGTCCGAGAGGTACTCCGCGATCGCGGTGTGGAACTCCTCGTCCCGGGGCCCCTGCGGGATGAGGAGGTAGGTGTCCAGCCGGCCCACCGCGAGGGCCGGTCTCAGCTCGTCGAGCGACGCGCCGAACGTGCCCATCGCCACCAGGACGATGCGCCGGCTGCTGGGCGAGACGTTGCGCAGCACGTCCAGGACGTCGACGGCGTCGATGTCGAGGGCGAAGTCCACCGCGATGAGGGCGATGTGCTGCCCGCCCGCGATCAGTGCCGCCGCGAAGTCGGTGACGTCGAGGACGTCGGTGGTCACCTGCACGTCGTAGTCGCGGCCGTACCTGCTCGCGAACTCGTCGGTCAGGACCGTCCGGTGCTCCTCGGCGGGCACGATCAGGATGACGGGGCTCGGTCGGGATGACTCGGTCATGGCGCGAAAGTAGCACTCCCTAGGCTGTGGGCATGCCCCCTCAGAAACCTCAGGACCTCGGTCCTCTCGACGCGGTCGCGTTCCTCTGCGAGATCGCGATGGTCGTGATCCTCGTCCTCGCGGGTCACGGCTTCGCCGACGGATGGCGCGGCTGGGCCGTGGGCGCGTTCCTCGCGATGGTCGCGGTGGGCATCTGGGCACAGTGGATGGCGACCACGTCGCCACGGCGGCTGGACCTGCCCACGCGGTTCGTCGTGCAGGTGATGCTCTTCGTGACAGTGGCCCTGTACGCCGCCGCAGGCGGTCTGGCCTTGGTCGGCATCGCGTTCGCGGTCATCGCCATCGCGGTCTTCTGGGCACTGGCCCGCGAGGACGCCTAGTCGTTCCCGGCCGGCAGCAGCGGCAGTGACAGCGTGCTGGCGAACCGGCGTTCCGTCCCGTCGATCGGGTCCGTGAACGCGAGCTCGGCGGCGAGCAGCTGCAGCGGCCGACGGAAGTCGTCGACCTCCAGGTCCAGCACCGCCGGGTAGAGCGGGTCGTCGACGATGGGGATGCCCAGGTCGTTCAGGTGCATGCGCAGCTGGTGGGTGCGACCGGTCCTCGGGGTGAGGCGGTAGACGCCGCGGTCCCCCACCTGCGACTCCAGCTCGATCAGCGTCTCGGCGTTGACCGGCGCGTCCGGGACCACCTCCGCCTGCCAGCTGCCCCGCCGCTTCGCGAGGTGGTTGCGAACGACCAGCGGCAGCGCGAGGTCGTCGCGCACCGGCGCCAGGGCGCGGTACGTCTTGTGGACGGCGCCCGCTTGGAACAGCGACTGGTACGGCCCGCGCCACTGCCTGGTCGTGGCGAGCATCAGCAGGCCGGACGTCACCCGGTCCAGCCGGTGCAGGGGTGAGAGCTCGGGCAGCTCGAGCTCGGCGCGCAGGCGGGTCACGACGCTCTGGCGGACGTGACGCCCGCGCGGGATCGACGACAGGAACGCCGGCTTGTCGACGACCACGAGACGCTCGTCGCGGTGCACCACGACGATCTCTCCGGGGACCTCCACCTCGTCGGGGAGGTCGCGGTGGAACCACACGAACGTGTGCGGGGTGTACGCCTGGTCCTCGGCGACCGGGGTGCCGTCGTCGTGGACGAAGCGCTCCTCGGCCAGCATCCGCTCGACGTCCACCCGCTCGGGCAGCCGGTGACGCAGCCAGTCGCCCATCGTCGGCCACGGGTCCGGCCGCGGCTTGTCCCGGTCCGGGGTGCGGAGCCACGCCGCGCCCAGCCCGTGTCGAGGCGGCAGCGGAGAACGGGGAGGCACCCGTCGAGCCTACGGGCGCGGGCACGCCACCGACGCACGGCTCAGGCGGCGCAGTCCTCGTCCACCATGTCGGCGTTGACGTCCATGCCGGCGAGCGTGCCGTCGCTCGCAGCCGTCACCACCTGGGCCGAGGGGTCCGCGCAGTTGCCGGCGGCCCACACGCCCGCGACGTTCGTGCGTCCGTTGTCGTGGGTGCGGACCGCGGGTCCCATCGGGGTGTCCTCCGTCGCCAGGTCGAGGCGCTCGACGAGGAAGCTCGGCGGCTCCATCCGCGGCACCAGGAACAGCGCGTCGGCCGGCACCCGGGTGCCGTCGGTGAGCCGCACCCCGGTCAGGGCGCCGTCCGCGCGGTCCACCTGCGCCACGGCACCGTCGACGACGCGGATGCCGCGTCGCTCGAGTGCTGCCCGCGCATCCGCGTCCAGCTCCGCGACCTCGTTGGTCAGCAGGGTGACGTCGTCCGACCACTGCCGCACCATGTGCGCCTGATGGGCCGAGCCGGGGTGCGTCGCAAGGATCACGATGCGACGGTCGGCGACCTCGTGGCCGTGGCAGTACGGGCAGTGCAGGACGTCGTCGCCCCAGCCCTCCCGCAGGCCCGGGAGGTTGGGCAGCGAGTCGGTCGTCCCGACCGCGAGCACGATTCGGGGGGCAACGAGCGGGTCGCCGTGCGCCAGCTCGACCGCGAACGCGCCGTCCTTGGGAAGCGCCGCAGTGACGGTGTCCTCGACGAGATCCACGCCGTACCTCCTCACCTCGTCGCGACCCACGGCCAGCAGCTCCGCGGGGTCCGCACCGTCGCGCGACAAGAACCCGTGCAGGTGCGCAGCCGCCGCGTTGCGTGGTGCACCGGCGTCTACGAGCGCGACGCTGCGGCGGGCCGCGCCGAGGACGAGTGCCGCCGACAGGCCGGCGGCGCCGCCGCCGATGATGATGACGTCATGGGTCGGTTGCATGGGTGCGCGATACCCGTGCTCCCCACGCTCATACGCGCGGGCGGTGTGACCCGGGTCAGGACTCGGCGGGGGCCTCGTCCTCGGCCGGTGGCGGTCCCTCGGCCAGGAGCCTCTCGAAGCCCTCCTCGTCGAGGATCGGGCGGCCCAGCTCCTCGGCCTTGTCGGCCTTGGTGCCGGCGTTCTCGCCGACCACCACGAAGTCGGTCTTCTTCGAGACCGAGCCCGACGCCTTGCCGCCGTGCGCGATGATCGCTTCCTTGACCGAGTCGCGGGTGAACCGCTCGAGCGAGCCGGTGACCACAATCGTCAGCCCCTCCAGCGTGCGCGGGATCGACTCGTCCCGCTCGTCCTGCATGCGTACGCCCGCGGCCCGCCACTGGTCGACGATGCCGCGGTGCCAGTCGACGCCGAACCACTCCACCAGGGCCTCGGCGATCGTGGGACCGACACCGTCGACCGCGGAGATCTCCTCGACCGTGGCCTCGCGGATGCGGTCCATCGTGGCGAAGTGCGTCGCGAGGGCGCGAGCGGCCGTCGGGCCGACGTGCCGGATCGACAGGGCGACCAGGACCCGCCACAGGGGCTGGGTCTTGGCCTTCTCGAGGTTGTCGAGCAGGGCGATGCCGTTGGCGCTCAGCACCCGGCCGTCGACCGCCTGGTCGGCCTCGTTCTTCTTGGCCGCACGGGTGTAGAGACCGACCTTCATCAGGTCGTCGCGGGTCAGCGCGAAGAGGCCGCCCTCGTCGGTCAGGACACCGGCCTCGAGCAGCGCCGTCGCGCCCTCCCAGCCGAACACCTCGATGTCGAACGCCCCGCGGCTGCCGACGTGGCTCAGCCGCTCGCGCAGCTGGGACGGGCACGAGCGGGTGTTCGGGCAGCGGATGTCCTTGTCGCCCTCGCGCGACGGGGCCAGCGGCGTGCCGCACGAGGGGCACTCGGTCGGCATGACGAACTCGCGCTCGCTGCCGTCGCGCAGCGAGACGACCGGGCCGACGATCTCGGGGATCACGTCGCCGGCCTTGCGGAGCACGACCATGTCGCCGATCAGGACGCCCTTGCGCTTGACCTCGTGCTGGTTGTGCAGCGTGGCCATCTCGACGGTCGAACCCGCGACGCGGACCGGCTCCATGACGCCGAAGGGGGTGACCCGGCCGGTGCGGCCCACGTTGACCCGGATGTCGAGCAGGCGCGTGTTGACCTCCTCGGGCGGGTACTTCCACGCGATCGCCCACCGCGGTGCCCGCGAGGTCGCGCCGAGGCGCCGCTGCCGGTCGACCTGGTCGACCTTGACCACGACGCCGTCGATCTCGTGGACGACGTCGTGGCGGTGCTCTCCGTAGTAGTCGATGAACTCCTCGACCTCCGCGAGGCTCGTGACGACCTTGGCTCGGTCGCTGGTGGGCAGCCCCCAGGCCTTCAGCGCGTCGTACGCCTCGCTCTGCCGCGTGGGCGTGAAGCCCTCGCGGTAGCCGAGCCCGTGGCAGACCATCGACAGCGGCCGGCCCGCGGTCACCGACGCGTCCTTCATGCGCAGCGTCCCCGCCGCGGCGTTGCGCGGGTTCGCGAACGGCGTCTTGCCGGACTCGGCCCACTCGGCGTTGAAGGCCTCGAACTCCTTGGTCGGGAAGAACACCTCGCCGCGGACCTCGACGTACGCCGGGATCGGGTAGTCGGCGGACTCCTTGAGCTGGTGCGGGATGACCTTGATCGTGCGGACGTTGTTGGTGACGTCCTCGCCGACGCGTCCGTCACCGCGGGTGACGCCTCGGGTCAGCCGGCCGTTCTCGTACGTCAGCGAGATGGCCAGGCCGTCGACCTTGAGCTCGCAGAGGAAGTCCGCGTCGGTGACGCCCTCACGCACCAGACGGCCGTGCCAGGACTCCAGCTCCTCGACCGAGAACGCGTTGTCCAGGCTCAGCATCCGCTCGCGGTGCTCGTAGGACTCGAACGACGACGACGCGTAGCCGCCGACCGTCTGCGTGGGCGAGTCGGGCGTCCGGAGCTCGGGCATCTGCTCCTCGAGCCCTTCGAGCTCGCGCATGAGCTGGTCGTACTCGGCGTCGGAGACCGTCGGCGAGTCGTCGACGTAGTAGCGCTCGCGGTGCTCCATGATCGTCTCGGAGAGCCACTTGTGCCGCTGCCTCAGCTCGTCGTCGTTCGCCATGGGCCCGACTTTATCGTCGCGCCGCGACACTCTGCGCGGCGACGAGCACCGAGCGGGCCCACTGCGGCGACGCGCCGGCGAGGCCACAGGTCGGCGTGACGACGAGGCGGTCCGAGTACGTCTCCTCGGCGAAGCCGAAGCGGCCGAAGAACGTCTCGATCCGCTGCACGACCGCCTTCTGTGACACCTCGGCCGCGTCGGTCGACGGGAGCACCCCGAACCAGAGGTCGACGCCCTTCTCGAACGTCTCGGCCCACACGTCGTCGGGCCGGGCGAGCCCGAGGTCGAACGAGATCGCGCTGAACCCGGCGCCGGCCAGCAGCTCGACCGGCACGTCGGCCGCGCACGAGTGGACGACCGGGCGGGCGCCGGCACCGGTCACGGCCTCGACCACGACCCTCAGGAGGGCGTCGGCCTCGGGCGGGTGGACGCTGCGGTGCCGCGACCAGCCGCTCGCGGTGGGGATGCCGCCGGTGAGGACCGCGGTGATCGCCGGCTCGTCGACCTGCACCACCAGGTCGGCGCGCGAGAACCGTCGACGCACGTCCCTGACGTGCGCCCCGAGCCCCTCGGCCAGCGACTGGGCGATCTCCCGGCGTGCGCCGTGGTCGGCCAGCATCTTGTCGCCGCGCGGCCGCTCGACCGTCGCGGCGAGGGTCAGCGGGCCGGCGACCTGGATCTTGATCGGTCCCTCGTGCTCGGTGGCCAGCTCCTCGGCGACGTCGAGGTCCTGGGCCAGGAGCGAGCGGGCCCGGCGCAGGTCGGCGCCCTCCCCCACGCCGATGCGCCAGCCGTCGGGCTGCAGATCGGCCTCGAGCCCGTCCAGGACCGCGAGCGTCCGCCCGATCATCCCGGCGTGGACGCCGCGCGCCGGGAGCTCGGGGACGTACGGGAGGCTCAGCTCGTCGAGGACGAGGCGCATCGACTCCGCGAAGTCCGTGCCGGGCATCGATCCGATGCCGGTGGCCAGCGTCATGGGGTTCCTTCGGTGTGCGTGGGTGGGAGGTGCGCTGATCGCCTGACGATCCGGGGGCCGGTGGGCTGGTCGCCTTTTCCGGCCCGGAGGGGCGACTAGTGCACCGCTGCGCGGGACGTGGCCGAGATCGTCGCAGATCCCACGACGCGGGTCCCGGCGTAGATGACACAGGCCTGGCCGGGCGCGATGCCGCTGGCCGGGTCGATCAGCTCGACCGAGACGAGGTCGCCGGTCACCGTGACGCGCGCCCGGTGCTCGTCGCCGTGCGCACGCAGCTGCACGGTGCAGTCGAGCCTCCCGGCGGGGGCGACGCCGCACCACAGGGGCTTGATGCACTCGAGGGCGTCGACCGCGAGCGACTCGCGGGAGCCGACCGTGACGGTGCCGCTGACCGGCTCGATGTCGAGGACGAACCGGGGCTTGCCGTCGTCGGCCGGCACGCCGAGGCGCAGGCCGCGACGCTGCCCGATCGTGAACGCGTACGCGCCGTCGTGCTCGCGCAGGACCTGGCCGTCCTCGTCGACGATCGTGCCGGGCTTCGGACCGAGCTTCTCACCGAGCCATCCGGCGTTGTCGCCGTCGGGGATGAAGCAGATGTCGTGGCTGTCGGGCTTCTGCGCGACCTGGATGCCGCGGTCCGCGGCCTCGACCCGGACGACGTCCTTCGTGGTGTCGCCGAGCGGGAACATCGAGTGCGCCAGCTGCTCCTGCGTGAGCACGCCGAGGACGTACGACTGGTCCTTGCCCATGTCGATCGCTCGGTGCATCTCGATCGTGCCGTCGTCCGCCGTGCGCAGCTGCGCGTAGTGCCCGGTCGCGACCGCGTCGAAGCCCAGCGCGAGGGCCCGCTCCAGCACCGCGGCGAACTTGATCTTCTCGTTGCAGCGCAGGCACGGGTTGGGGGTGCGTCCGGCGGTGTACTCGGCGATGAAGTCGTCGACCACGTGGTCGGCGAACTCCTCGCTCATGTCCCACACGTAGAACGGGATGCCCAGCGCGTCGGCGGCGCGGCGGGCGTCGCCGGCGTCCTCGATCGAGCAGCAGCCGCGGGCACCCGACCGGTACGACCGGGGGTTGCGGCTCAGCGCGAGGTGCACACCGGTGACGTCGTGGCCGGCGTCCACGGCTCGGGCCGCGGCGACGGCCGAGTCGACGCCGCCGGACATCGCGGCGACGACCCTCACGACGCGCTCCGCACCAGGGAGGCCCGCTGGGCGCGCTGGTGGACCGCCGGCAGGGCCTCGAGGAGCCGGTCGACGTCCTGCTGCGTGGAGGTGTGGCCCAGGCTGAACCGCAGCGAGCCTCGCGCTGCGACGTCGTCGTAGCCCATCGCGAGCAGGACGTGGCTGGGCTGCGGCACACCGGCCGCGCAGGCCGAGCCGGTCGAGCACTCGATGCCCTGGGCGTCCAGGAGCATCAGCATCGCGTCGCCCTCGCAGCCGGGGAACGTGACGTGGGCGATGTTGGGCAGCCGGTGCTCCGGACCCGGCAGCGGGTCGCCGTTGACGATCGCGTCCGGCACGACGTGGACGATGCCCTCGACGAGACGCTCGCGCAGCGCCTCGATGCGTGCGACGGTCTCGGCCTGCCGGCTCACGGTCACCTCGACGGCGGCGGCGAAGGCGGCGATGAGGGGGACGCTGAGCGTGCCCGAGCGCAGGTCGCGCTCCTGTCCCCCGCCGTGCAGCAGCGGGGTGAGGTCGATCTCGCGGCCGATCACGAGCGCGCCGACACCGACCGGGCCGCCCAGCTTGTGGGCCGTGATCGTCATCGCGTCGAGCCCGCTGGCGGCGAAGTCCAGCGGCAGGTAGCCGGCGGCCTGCACCGCGTCGCTGTGCACCGGGATGTCGTGCGCCCGGGCGATCTCGACGACCTCGTGGATCGGCTGGATCGTGCCCATCTCGTTGTTGGCCCACATCGTCGTGACGGCCGAGACCCTCGCCGGGTCGCGCTCGACCGCGGCGCGCAGGTCGTCGACCACGATGCGGCCCTGCTTGTCGACCGGGGTCATGTCGACCTCGGCGCCCTCGTGGGTGGCGAGCCAGGTGACCGGGTCGAGCAGCGCGTGGTGCTCGATCGAGCTGAAGACGATGTGCTTGCGGGCGGGGTCCTCAGCGAGCCGGGACCAGTAGAGTCCCTTGATCGCGAGGTTGTTGGCCTCGGTGCCGCCGGAGGTGAAGACGACCTCGCTCGGTCGGGCGCCGAAGCGCTCCGCGATCAGCTCGCGGGCCTCCTCGACCGTACGGCGCGCGGCCCGGCCCGCCGCGTGGAGCGACGAGGCGTTGCCGGTGAGGGCCATCTGCTCGGCCATCGCGGCAATCGCCTCAGGGACCATCGGCGTGGTCGCCGCATGGTCGAGGTAGACGGTGCCGTCCGAGTCGTTCATCGCTCAACAATCGTAGCCCCGCCTCGAAACGGATCGAGGACGCCCGGCAGGACGTCCGTCCGGATCAGCGCGGGGCTCCCCTGCCGCTGACGCTGGCGACGGCGCGGACGAGCTCGTCCGCTGCTGCGTCGAGGTCGTCCTGGGTGGTCGTGCGGCCGAACGTGAACCGCACCGCGGTCTGGGCGACCTCCGGGGCGATGCCCATCGCGACCAGGACGTGGGACGGGTCGTCGCTGCCGGCGGCGCACGCCGATCCG
Organism: Aeromicrobium chenweiae; assembly: GCF_003065605.1. Taxonomy (GTDB): domain Bacteria; phylum Actinomycetota; class Actinomycetes; order Propionibacteriales; family Nocardioidaceae; genus Aeromicrobium; species Aeromicrobium chenweiae. The sequence goes on from NZ_CP026952.1 coordinate 2,498,773, forward strand.
CTGGAGCAGACGATGCCGCGCGCCTCCAGCTCGAGCAGGATCGACTCACCGCTCGTGCCGGGGAAGACGAACGAGGCGCTGCCCGGCAGGCGGTGCGCGCGGTCCCCCGTCAGCACCGCGTCCGGGACCTCGGTCAGGACGCGGTCGATGAAGGCGTCACGTCGGGCCGTCGCCTCGTCGTTCTCGCCGCCCGCGAGGCGCATCGCCGCAGCCATGCCGACCGCCGCGGCGACGTTCTCGGTGCCCGAGCGCCTGCCGCCCTCCTGGCCCCCGCCGTGCAGCAGCGGCTCGAACGGGACACGTCGCTGCACGTACAGGACGCCGATGCCCTTGGGGGCGCCGATCTTGTGACCGGAGATGCTGAGCGCCTGGACGCCGAGTCGGGTGACGTCGAGGTCGAGCCAGCCGGCGCCCTGCACCGCGTCGGTGTGGAACGGGACCCCGCGTGCGGCCGCGAGACGGGACAGCGTCTCGACCTGCTGGATCGTGCCGACCTCGTTGTTGGCGAGCTGGATGCTGACCAGCGTGGAGTCGTCGCGAAGCGCCGCCTCAAGCGTCGCCGGCTGGACCATGCCGTGCTCGTCGACCGGCAGCACAGTCACCTCGTACCCGATGCGGCCGAGGAACTCCGCGGACTCCAGCACCGCGGGGTGCTCGACGGCCGACACCATGACGTGCCGTCCGCGGGGGGCCGCGAGCGCGATGCCCTTGATGGCGGTGTTGTCGGACTCGGTGCCGCCGGAGGTGAACGTGATCTCCGACGACCGGGCGCCCAGCGCCTGCGCGACGTCGGCGCGCGCCTGCTCCAGGGCACGGCTGGCCGCCTCCCCCACCTCGTGGTGGCTGGACGGGTTGCCGAACTCGGGTCCGAGGTGGGGCCACATCGCCTCGAGCACCTCGCGCTTGAGCGGGGTCGTGGCCGCTTGGTCGAGGTAGATCACGGCGTCAGGACACCGTGATGTCGAGACCGAGGTCGAGCGCCCGGACGCTGTGGGTCAGGGCGCCGACCGAGATGACGTCGACGCCCGTGCGGGCGATGTCGCCGATCGTGTCGAGGGTGATGCCGCCGCTCGCCTCGACCAGCGCCCGCCCCGCGATCAGCGCGACGCCCGCGCGCAGGTCGTCGAGGCTGAAGTTGTCGAGCATGATCGTGTGCGCCGCACCGGACTCCAGCACCGCGTCGATCTGGTCGAGCCGGTCGACCTCGACCTCGACGTGGGTCGTGTGCGGCAGGTCGAGCCGCGCCTGGCGCAGCGCCGCGGTGAGGTCCCCGATGACGGCCAGGTGGTTGTCCTTGGCCATGACGGCGTCCGACAGCGAGAAGCGGTGGTTGTGGCCGCCGCCGCAGCGCACGGCGTGCCGTTCCAGCGCCCGCAGGCCCGGGGTGGTCTTGCGGGTGTCGACGACGCGGACGTCGGTGCCGGCGACCGCCTCGACGTACGTCCGGGTCAGGGTCGCGATGCCGGTCATCCGCTGGACGAGGTTGAGGGCGACGCGCTCGGCCTGCAGGACGGCCCGGGCCGGACCCTCGACCCGGGCCAGCACCGCGCCGCGGTCGAACGACTCACCGTCCGCTCGCTCGACGGTCACCTTCACGGCCGGGTCCAGAGTGGTCATCGCGATCTCGAAGACCTCGGCACCGGCCAGCACGCCCGGCTCGCGGGCGACCAGCTCGGCCTGCGCGACGGCGGTCGACGGGACCAGCGTCTGCGAGGTGAGGTCGCCGAACGGGGCGTCCTCGTCCAGTGCCATGTCCACGACCCGCTGGATCTGTCGACGTTCAAGCATGTGTCACACCTTCTGCTGGGTCGGGGTGCCGATCGCCGAGTGGGTCGCCTGCTCGGGGTCGGTGTGCGGGAAGTCCGTGCGGTAGTGGCCGCCGCGCGACTCCTCGCGGGCGAGGGCGCTGGCGACGACCGCGCGCGCCACCACGAGCAGGTTGGCGTCCTCGGCGGCCTTGGCGTCGGTGACCTCCGGGGATCGCCACCGCCTCAGCTCGGCCACGGCCTGCTGCAGGTCCGCTCCGTCGCGAGCCAGTCCTGCCGCTTCCCACATGAGCTGCTGCAGGTCGGTGCGGCTGACGTCCTGGGCGTCCGGGTCGGAGGTCAGGTCGAGCTTGAGCGGCGCCTGCCACTGGTCGTCGAAGTCCGCCAGGGGTGCCGGCGAGACGATCCCCTCGACGACCCGGGAGCCGTAGACAGCGCCCTCGAGCAGCGAGTTGGACGCGAGCCGGTTGGCCCCGTGCAGGCCGTTGCAGGCCGCCTCCCCCACCGCGTACAGGCCGGGCACCGAGGTGCGTCCCCACTCGTCGGTGCGGATGCCACCCATGTAGTAGTGCGCGGCGGGCGTCACCGGGATCGGCACGGTGGCCCAGTCGTGGCCCTGCGCCCGGCACGCGGCGTCGATGTTGGGGAACCGGCGGGCCAGGAACTCCGCACCCAGATGCGTGGCGTCGAGGCGGACCGGGATGCCCGGCTGGCGGGCCATCTGCTGCGCGATGCCTCGGGCGACGACGTCGCGCGGCGCCAGCTCGGCGTCCGGGTGCACGTCGAGCATGAAGCGGTGGCCGTCGGCGTCGATCAGGACGGCACCCTCGCCACGGACGGCCTCGGAGATGAGGAAGTTGCCGGGGGCGTCGAGCGAGGTCGGGTGGAACTGGTAGAACTCCAGGTCCGCCGCGAGAGCACCGGCGCGGAGCGCCATCGCGAGGCCGTCGGCGGTTGCCACCTCGGGGTTGGTCGTGTACGGGAACAGCTGCCCGGCCCCACCCGTCGCCAGGATCACGGCGTCCGAGCGGACCTCCTCGCCGCCCAGCAGGCGCACGCCCACGCAGCGGCCGTCCTCGAGCAGCAGGTCGACGACCGTGGTCCGCTCGCGGACGACGACCGGGCTCTCGTGCACCCGGTCGATCAACGCGTACGCGATACCGGCGCCCGTCGCGTCGCCGCCGGCGTGCAGGATGCGCGCGAACGCGTGCGCGGCCTCGAGGCCGTGCGACAGCTCCCCGTCGTGACGGTCGAACGGCACGCCGCGGGCGATCAGCTCGTCCATCGCGGCGGGGCCCTCGGCGCACAGGATGCCGACCGTGTCGGCATCGCTGAGGCCGGCCCCGGCAACCAGCGTGTCGGCCACGTGCGACGCCACGCTGTCGCCCAGGTGCGGTGCGCCGGGATCGGCCATGTCGTCGATCACGACGGCGACACCGCCCTGGGCGTACCGGGTGTTGCTCTCGGCGAGCTCGGCCTTGGTGAGAAGCGTGACGTCGTGCGTCCCGACGGCCGCGAGGGCCGCGGTCATGCCGGCGACACCGCTGCCGACGACGATGATGCTGCTCATGGCGGGTCCTTACCTGGGCAGCGCCGCGAGCATGCGCTCGAGCGCGACCTTCGCGTCGGTGGCGACGTCGTCGGCGACGACGATCTCGTTGCGGACCTCGCCGGCGACGAGGCCGTCGAGCGTCCACGCGAGGTAGCCGGGGTGGATGCGGTACATCGTCGAGCACGGGCAGACGACCGGGTCGAGGCAGAAGATCGTCCGGTCGGGGAACTCCGCCGCGAGACGGTTGACCATGTTGATCTCGGTGCCGATCGCGATCGTGTCACCGGGCTGCGACGCGATGACGAACTTGCGGATCGCGTCGGTCGAGCCGGCCGCGTCGGCGGCGTCGACCACCGGCATCGGGCTCTCGGGGTGCACGATGATCTTGACGCCCGGGTGCTCGGCGCGGGCCTTCTCGATCTGGGCGACGCTGAAGCGCTTGTGGACCGAGCAGAAGCCGTGCCACAGGATGACGCGTGCGCTCTCCAGGTCGTCGACGCTGTTGCCGCCGAGGGGCTTGCGCGGGTTCCACATGGGCATCTGCTCCAGCGGGACGCCCATCGCCTTGGCCGTGTTGCGGCCCAGGTGCTGGTCGGGGAAGAACAGCACGCGCTGACCCCGCTCGAACGCCCACTCCAGGACGGTCGCGGCGTTGGACGACGTGCAGACGATGCCGCCGTTGCGTCCGCAGAACGCCTTCAGCGCGGCCGAGGAGTTCATGTACGTGACGGGGATGACCGGTTGCCTGCCGTCGGCGTCCGGCTCGGTGCCGTACAGCTCCAGCAGGTCCTCCCAGCACGCCTCGACCGAGTCCTCGTCGGCCATGTCGGCCATCGAGCAGCCGGCCGCGAGGTTCGGCAGGATGACCTGCTGCTCGGGCCGGGCCAGGATGTCCGCGGTCTCGGCCATGAAGTGGACGCCGCAGAACACGATCGTCTCCGCGTCCGGCTTGGTCAGTGCGGCGTTCGCGAGCTGGAACGAGTCGCCCACGAAGTCGGCGTACTGGATGACCTCGTCGCGCTGGTAGAAGTGGCCGAGGATGACCAGCTTCTCGCCCAGCGTCTCCTTGGCCGCGCGGATGCGGGCGTGCAGCTCCTCGTCGCTCATGCGCTGGTACGCCGCGGGCAGCTGGCCCGGGCGGACGACCGGCTCGGGGATGCGGTCGTTCTCGGACGCGCCGGGGCCGTAGCCGGGGAGCTGGTCGAACTCCCACGGACCCTTCGCGAGCTCGACGTCACAGCTCGCTGCGGGCGTCTGGACGATAAGGGTGTTGACGGAAGTCATCGCTGCTCCTCGGGGGCGGATGAGGGCGCGCCGGCCTCGAAGCGGAACAGCGCGGGGGGACGGTGGCTCGTGCCCTGCAGGCAGGTGCCCGTGGGGACGAGGGTCTTGGTGGCCAGGGCCTGGCGGCGGAAGTTGGCCGGGTCGAGGGTCGTGCGCAGGACCGCCTCGTGCACCGCGCGCAGCTCGGCGAGCGTGAACTCCTCCGGCAGGAACGCGTGCGCGATCGGCGTGTACGTGATCTTGGCCCGCAGCCGGGCCAGCGCGTACTCGATGATCTCGGTGTGGTCGAAGGCGAGCGGCGGCAGCTCGTCGGCGACGAACCACTCGACGTTCTCACCGTCCACGGCTCGGGCGACCTCGTCGGGTCGTACGAGCGCCCAGTAGACGATCGAGACGACCCGCTCGTCGGGCGAGCGGTCGACGTTGCCGAACGCGTACAGCTGCTCGAGGTAGTTGGGGGTGAGACCGGTGGTGCGCTCCAGCGTGTGCCGGGCGCTGGCGGCGAGGTCCTCGTGGGCCTCGAGCGGCCCGCCGGGCAGGGCCCACTGCCCCTCGTACGGCTCGCGGATACGGCGCACGAGCGGCAGCCACAGCGTCATCAGATGGGTCTCGGGGTGGGGCCGCAGCGCGAAGATCACCGTCGAGACCGCGAGGGAGACCCGCTGGTCGATCGAGGAGGAGACCATCATGACGGCGATCCTGACTTAAGGTGGCTATGACTTTAAGGTCACTCTACCGAGCCCTTAAAGTCACGTCAACCCTAAGTCGCGGATCGTCTGGATGGCGGTGATGATGGGCTCATGCTTCTCGCCGACGTCGTCGCCACCTCCGCTGCGGTGGCCGCCACCCGGTCACGTTCTGCGAAGGCGACCGCCCTGGCCGATCTCCTCCTCCGCACCGCGACCGAGAGCCCCGAGGACGTCCCGACGGTGACCTCGTACCTGGCCGGCGCTCTTCGGCAACGACGGACCGGCCTCGGCTGGCGGTCGCTGCAGGACGCACCGGCGGCCGCGACGACGCCCTCGCTCACCGTGTCCGAGGTGGACGCCGCCTTCGACCGCCTCGCCGCACTGGCGGGCGCCGGCTCACAACGCGCCCGCGCCGAGGCCACAACAGCCCTGATGGCCCGCGCGACCGCAGACGAGCAGCGCTGGCTGCGCGGGGTTGTCACGGGCGAGGTGCGTCAGGGGGCACTCGACTCGTTGGTGCAGGACGCGCTCGCGATCGCGGGGCACGTCCCGCCCGCGTCCGTCCGCCGGGCCGCGATGATGGCCGGCTCGACGGTCGACGTCGCGACCGCGGCACTCACCGGCGGCGAGGACGCGCTGGCGGGGTTCGTGCTGACCGTCGGGCGCCCGGTGCTGCCGATGCTCGCGTCCACTGCGCCCACGATCGAGGCCGCGATGGCCAAGGCCGGCGGCGGCTCGGTCGCGGTCGACACCAAGCTCGACGGCGTCCGCATCCAGGTGCACCGCAGCGGGGACGACGTGCTGGTGGTCACCCGGTCGCTCGACGACGTGACGGCCCGCCACCCCGAGGTCGTCGCGGCCGCCCGCGCGCTCCCCTGCCGGGACGTCGTGCTCGACGGCGAGGTGCTCGCGCTCGGCCCGGACGGCCGACCGCGCCCGTTCCAGGAGACGGCCTCCCGCGCCGCCTCGACGAGCGGCGTGGAGCTGACCCCGGCGTTCTTCGACCTGCTGCACCTGGACGGCCGGGACCTCCTCGACGCCCCCACGTCGGCTCGTCTCGACGCGCTGGAGTCCGTCGTGCCGGAGGTCCACCGGGTTCCGCGGCTCGTCACGACGGACGTCGCGGAGGCCGAGGCCTTCGCCGAGCAGGTGCTCGGCCTCGGGCACGAGGGGGTCGTCGTCAAGAGCCTGACCGCGCCGTACGCCGCCGGACGCCGCGGCGCGACGTGGGTCAAGGTCAAGCCCGTCCACACCCTCGACCTGGTCGTGCTCGCGGTCGAGCGCGGCTCGGGCCGCCGCAGCGGCTGGCTGTCCAACATCCACCTCGGCGCCCGCGACGGCGACGGCTGGGTGATGCTCGGCAAGACGTTCAAGGGCATGACCGACGAGATGCTCGCCTGGCAGACCGAGCGCTTCCACGACCTCCAGGTCGACGACGACGGCTACGTCGTGACCGTCCGCCCCGAGCAGGTCGTCGAGATCGCGTTCGACGGGGTGCAGCGCTCGACCCGCTACCCCGGCGGCGTCGCCCTCCGCTTCGCGCGGGTCGTCCGCTACCGCGACGACAAGACCCCGGCCGAGGCCGACACGCTCGACACCGTCCGAGCACATCTCGCCGCCGCACCCTGAGCCCGGCCTCCCCGTGGTCGGTTTCCCACGGGACCGTGGGAATTGGTCACTCCCCTCGGGTCATGACACGAGGTGAGTGACGAAGACGCGCGGGGAGTGGCCGGGCTCACCGGGCGCGGAGGGCCGTCCAGCCGGCGAGCCGGCCGCCGCGGCTGACCGCGCGGAGACGCCGCTCGGCCGCGGACCGGACCTCGTTCGACGTGGCCAGCAGGAGGTGGTCGCCCGCCCGCAGCACCGTGCTCTCCTTCGGCGCGAAGATCTCGCCGCGGCGCCGGATGAGCGTGATCACGGCATCGCCCGGCAGCCTCAGCTCGTCGACGTAGACCCCGGCCAGGCGGGAGTCCGCCGACACGGTGAGCTGCAGGACGGTGACGTCGATGTCCTCCAGCGGGGCGGACTCGATCGTCACGTCGGTCGTCCTCTCCTCGTCGGTCACGCCGAGCTTCTTCGCCACCCAGGGCAGGGTCGGGCCCTGGACCAGCGTGAACACCACCACGAGCAGGAACACCACGTCGAAGATCTGGTGGGCCGACGGCAGGCCCTGCGTGATCGGGATGGTCGCCAGGACGATCGGCACCGCCCCCCTCAGCCCCGCCCAGGACATGAAGGCCTGCTCGCGCCAAGGGACCCGATACGGCGTCGCGCACACCAGGACCGACAACGGGCGGGCGACCAGCAGGAGGACGCTGCCCACCAGCAGCGCCGGGAGCAGGGCGTCGAGCAGACGGCCGGGGCTCGCGAGCAGCCCCAGCATGATGAACAGGCCGATCTGGGCGACCCAGGCGAGTCCCTCCGCGAAGCCCGCGGTGGCGCTGCGGTGCGGCAGGGTCGTGTTGCCCAACCACATGCCCGCGACGTACACCGCGAGGAACGGGCTCCCGCCGGCCATGCCCGCCAACGAGAACGCCACGAACAGGATCGCGATCGTGGCGAGCGGGTAGAGCCCGGCCGCCGGGAGCGCGCTGCGACCCAGCACCCACTGGCCGACCCACGCCACCGCGAGTCCCACCAGCAGTCCCACGACGAGCTGCTGCAGCATGAGCGCACCGATCGCGAGCGGACCCGAGCTGTCCCAGGCGTCGGAGGCGATGACGGTGACGAGGATGATCACCGGCGGGTCGTTGAAGCCGGACTCGGCCTCCAGCGTCGCGCGCAGACGCCGGGTGATCGGCAGCTGGCGCATCACCGAGAACACGGCCGCAGCATCGGTCGACGACACCACGGCACCCAGCAGCAGCGCGGTGCGGAGGTCGACGTCCAGGATCAGGTACGTCAGCCCGCCCGTGACGGCCACGCTCACCCCGACACCGACCGTGGCCAGGACGATCGACATGGCCGCCACCGGCCGGGTCACGGACCACTGCGTCGTGAAGCCGCCCTCCGCCAGGATCACCGCGAGGGCGAGGGATCCCAGCACCATGGCGAGCTCGACGTCCTCGAACCCGATCCCTAGCCCGGACTCGCCGATCGCGAGCCCGATCCCGAGGTACAGCAGAAGGCCGGGCAGCCCGGACCGCGTCGCGATGCGGACGGCCACGACGCCCGCCAGCAGGGCGGCCGAGACCGCCAGCACCGTGACGTTGAGGTCGTCAGCGCTCATCAGCTCCGCGCGCCGCCGTCCACCGCGTGAAGCAGGTCCGCGGTCAGCAGCGCGTCGATGTCGCCGACCTCCAGCGAGATCACCTCGACACCCCAGGCCGACGTGACGCCGGTCGTGAGGGTGGGCAGGTCGGACTCGTAGCGCTGGCGCGCGGTCAGCAGGTCCTCGAACCGGGTGCACGCGATCTCGCGACCGAGATGGGTCTCCACGGCGGCGAAGGTCGCCGCCATCGGGTCCTCGGCCGCGACGATCGCCCGCGCGGGGTCCGTCACGTGCGCCTGGGTCGTCGCCCGCACGTGCACCGAGACGCCGTCGAGCGTCGTCGCCGCCACTCCCAGGAGCTGGTTGGTCGGGCGCAGCGAGACGGTGGTCCAGCGCTCGACCACGGGCACCCGCCGGACCAGTCCCGGACCGGCGACCCGGGCGACCCGTCCCAGCCGGGTCACGACGAGTCGCTGGTGCTCCGGGACGACCCGCACGGCGGCCAGGACCGCCCCCACCAGGACCGCGACGCCCACCACCGTCCACGCCGCGAGGGATGGGCTCAGGGAGTCGGTCGCACCGGCCAGGAGGCCGTCGGTCGTCGGGCGGGTCATGTCGCTGCCTTCGTCGGGGGACGCCGCAGGAGCTCGAACCGGCTGCTGCGGCCTGGTCTCCAGCCTGTCCGGCCGACGCCGCCGGAACCATCCGTGCCACCACCCATCTTCGCCGGCGGGCGGCTCCCTGCGTGGACATCGGCGACCGCGATGCGTGAGGCTGGCGCCATGACGGCGCTGACGCGACTCCCCCTCTACTGGCGGATCTGCCTCATCAACGGCCTCGTCTTCCTGGTCGGCACGGTCGTCCTCGCGGCCTCGCCGGCCACCATCTCCACCCGCGTGCTCGTCTCCGAGGCGATCGTCCTGCTGGTCGGCCTGGTCCTGATCCTGTTCGCGAACGCCCTGCTGATCCGTTCCACGCTCGCGCCGCTCGAACGCTTGACGCGGCTGACCGAGAGCGTCGACCTGCAGTCCCCGCGTGAGCAGCTGTCCGACGACGGGCACGGCACCGTGGCGCGCCTGTTCCGCGGCTTCAACGCGATGCTCGACCGCCTGGAGGCCGAGCGCAGCAGCAGCAACGCCAAGGCCCTCGCGGCGCAGGAGGCCGAGCGCCACCGCATCGCCCAGGAGCTGCACGACGAGGTGGGCCAGGGACTCACCGCCGTCCTGCTCGGCCTCAAGCGAGCCACCGATCGCGCCCCCGACGACCTCGCCGACGAGCTGCGCGGGGTCGCCGAGATCGCCCGGTCGAGCCTGGACGAGGTGCGCGACGTCGCCCGACGGCTGCGGCCCGGGGTCCTGGACGACCTGGGCCTGCTCAGCGCGCTCGCGGCCGCGTGCACCGACTTCAGCACGCACAGCGGTGTGCACGTGCGCCGCGGGTTCGCGCCCGGGCTGCCGCCGCTGTCCGCGGAGAAGGAGCTGGTGGTCTACCGCGTCGCGCAGGAAGCCCTGACCAACGTCGCACGTCACGCGCTGGCGAGCACCGTGACGGTGTCCCTGTCGACGCAGGGTGACGCGGTGGTCCTGCTCGTCGCCGACGACGGGGTCGGGATCCACGGGCGGGCCGAGAGCACCGGCATCCGCGGCATGCGCGAGCGCGCGCGACTCGTCGAGGGCAGCCTCGTCGTCCGCACCCGGATCGGCGGCGGCACCGAGGTGCGTCTCGTGGTCCCGACCGGGACGGTGACACCGTGAGCACAAGCCCGGACGTGCGGATCCTGCTCGCCGACGACCACGCGCTCGTACGGCGGGGAGTCCGCCTGATCCTCGACAGCGAGCCCGGGCTCACCGTCGTCGCCGAGGCCGGCGACGGCGCCGAGGCGGTCGAGGCCGTCCGCTCCCAGCCGATCGACCTGGCGATCCTCGACGTGTCGATGCCACGGATGACGGGGCTGCAGGCCGCGCGGGAGATCTCCCGCCGGCGCGACCCCCCGTACATCCTGATGCTGTCGATGCACGACAACGAGCAGTACTTCTTCGAGTCGCTCACGTGCGGCGCCTCCGGGTACGTCCTGAAGTCCGTGGCCGACCAGGACCTCGTCCGGGCGTGCCACGCAGCCGTCCGCGGCGAGTCGTTCCTGTACCCGGGCGTCATGAGTGCCCTGGTCCGCAACTACCTGGAGCGCAGCCGCCGCGGCGAGAAGATGTCGGACAAGGTGCTGACCCCCCGCGAGGACGAGGTGCTCAAGCTCATCGCCGAGGGCTCCACCTCACGCGAGATCGCCGAGGCACTGACGATCAGCCTCAAGACCGTGGAGCGGCACCGCTCGAACATCCTGGCCAAGCTCGGCATGCGTGACCGCACGGACCTGACCCGCTACGCGATTCGCGCGGGTCTCGTCGAGCCCTGAGCTCGACAGATCAGCGCAGCCGCTTCCGGATCTCTTCGACGATCTGCTCGGCAGGGACGTCGAACGCGGCCATCGGGATCACCGGATCGGGTCGGGTCCCCTTGAGGTCGATCAGCACTCCAGCGGTCTGGCGCTGCTTGGTCTCCCCCCGTGTCCTGCCGCCGGCCTGGATGCTCGCACCGCGGACACTCGACCACGGCACCTCGATCACCGTGCGATAGCCGTAGTAGCTCAGGTCCTCCGGCCCCAGCACGACACGCCAGCGGTGAAGCCGGCCGGTGACCAGGCGGAACCAGTCGGGCAGGCCGAAGACGGTCGCGATCACGACAGCGAAGGCCGCTCCGGGCGACTCGATCGAGTCGAAGTCGACGATCGCCTGCACCACGAACGCGGCGGCCAGGATCGGGACCGCCGCCCAGGCGACGGCCAGAGGCCAGACCAGAGATCCGGGCGCCTCGATGATCGTCCTACCGGTCTCGTCGACCGGTAGGTCCCTGCGTCGACGGGGCAGCACGAAGGCCCGCACGGCGGCGATCAGGTGCAGGCCGAGGAACACGAGCCCGGCCACGCCGACCACTCGTCCTGCACCGTCGAGCACGATGGCCATTGCCGCGAAGGAAGCCAGTCCGACGAGGATCAGAACGGCGACTCCGGCGACCCACCCGCGCGAGATCAGTCGTCGCGCGGCTGTCACCACGGTGCCACCTCGTCCCACGCGTCTCGGCCTTGTCCTGTGTTACCGGCGCCATCGTCACGACGAGTGTTCATGCTTCGGACAGCCTCTCGCGATGTCACCCGCAAGACAAGGCCCGGCGGCGCGTCTCAGCGGAAGTCGCGCCCTTGGTGCCGCGCCGGGATCGCCCGGCCCGCCTGCGGGTAGACCTCCTCGATGCGCATGAGCTTGTCGGCGACCAGGTTGACGACGCCCTCGGGGCTGCGCTCGAGCATGCCTCGGATGATCATCCCCGCCGCATTGCGTCCCACGACCCGGTAGCGCTTCCAGAGCGCCTCGGAGCACACCACGTTGAGCATGCCGGTCTCGTCCTCGAGGTTGAGGAACGTGACCCCCGACGCCGTCGCCGGACGCTGCCGGTGCGTGATGAGTCCGGCCACCTTGACCCGCCGGGAGGCCTCCGCGACGGCCGTGTCGGCCACCGAGAGGATGCCCTCGCCCTGCAGCAGGGGCCGCAGGTGCTCGACCGGATGCGTCTCCGGCGAGATGCGGGTCGACCACAGGTCGGCCATGGTGACCTCGACGTCGCTCATGCCCGGCAGCATCGGCGGTGGCGCCGCGACGGCCGTGCCCTCGAGCTGGTCCTGGCTCTGGGCGTACCCGGCGTTCCACAGCGCCTGACGGCGCGACAGGCCGAAGCAGTCGAACGCCCCAGCGGTGGCCAGCGACTCCATCTGGGCGACGGTCAGCCCTGTGCGCCGCGACACGTCGGCCATGTCCGTGAAGGGACGCTCGTCGCGCTCGGCCACGATCCGCAGCGCCACCTCCCGGCCGATGCCCTGCACCTCGTCGAGGCCGATGCGCACCGCGAACGCACCGTCGCGGCGATGCTCCGGCGTCGGGTCGGGGGTGCCGGGCACGAAGTCCGGGACCGGCGGCTGGCTCCGCTCGAGGCAGGCATCGCGCCCGGTCGGGCCGGCCTGCCCCTCGATCGGCTCGAGGTCCGCCAGCGCCCCCGAACGCAGGATGTCGGGACGCAGGACCGTCACGCCGTGACGCCGCGCGTCGGTCGTCAGCGACTGGGGCGAGTAGAAACCCATGGGCTGGTTGCGCAGCAGCGCAGCGAGGAACGCCCCCGGGTAGTGCAGCTTGAGCCACGAGCTGGCGTAGACCAGCAACGAGAAGCTGAGCGCGTGGCTCTCGGCGAAGCCGAAGTTGGCGAACGACTTGATCCTCAGGTAGATCGCGTCGGACTCCTCCTGGGTGAGGCCGTGCCGGGCCATGCCGGCGAAGAGCTTGTCCTCCAGCGACTCGATCCGCTCGATGCCGCGCTTGGAGCCCATCGCCCGCCGCAGGAGGTCGGCCTCGTCACCCGTGCAGTCGCCGATCGCGATCGCCATCTGCATGAGCTGCTCCTGGAACAGCGGGACACCCTTCGTCCGTTCGAGCACCGGCTCGAGGATCGGGTGCGGGTAGGTGATCGGCTCCTTGCCCATCGCCCGGCGGATGTACGGGTGCACGGCGCCGCCCTGGATCGGGCCGGGCCGGATCAGCGCGATCTCGATCGCGAGGTCGTACGCCCGGCGGGGCTGCAGCCGCGGCAACGTCCCGATCTGCGCACGGCTCTCGACCTGGAACACCCCGATCGAGTCCGCGCGGCACAACATGTCGTAGACCCCGGCCTCCTCCTTGGGGATCGAGTCGAGGTCCCACTGCTCCCCCAGGTGCTCCGCGACGATCCGCATCGTGTGGTCGAGGGCACCGAGCATGCCGAGGCCCAGCAGGTCGAACTTGACCAGTCCCATGAACTCGCAGGCGTCCTTGTCCCACTGCAGGACGGTCCGCTTGTCCATGCGGCCGCGCTCGATGGGGCAGACCTCCCCGATGGGCCGCTCGGTCAGGATCATCCCGCCCGAGTGGATGCCCAGGTGGCGTGGCGCGGTCATCATCTGCCGGGCCAGCCCCACGACCGGCTCGGGCACGCCCTGCACGTCCTCGCTGCCGATCGCGCCCCACGCGTCGATCTGCTTGGACCAGGCGTCCTGCTGCCCCGGTGAGTGACCGAGCGCCTTGGCGGCGTCGCGGACGGCCGAGCGCGGGCGATAGCTGATGACGTTGGCGACCTGCGCGGCGTTGTGCCGGCCGTACCGCTCGTAGACCCACTGGATGATCTCCTCGCGCCGGTCGGAGTCGAAGTCCACGTCGATGTCGGGCTCCTCCTCACGGGTCGTGGCGAGGAACCGCTCGAACGGCAGGTCGTAGAAGATCGAGTCGATCGCGGTGATCTTGAGCGCGTAGCAGAGCGCGGAGTTGGCCGACGAGCCCCGGCCCTGGCAGAGGATGCCGCGGCGGCGGGCCTCGGCGACGATGTCGTGGACGATCAGGAAGTAGCCCGGGAAGTCCTTCTCCTCGATGACCGCGAGCTCGCGCTCGATGCGCTCGCGGGCGAGCTGCTCGCGGCCCGCGTAGCGCTCCCGGATGCCCTTCTCGGCCAGGTCGCGCAGGTGCTGCATCGCGGTCTTGCCCTCCGGGATGCCGCGCTTGGGCAGGCGGGGGGTCGCGGCCCGCAGGTCGAACGCGATCTCGTCGGCGAGCGGGACCGTACGCTCCACGGCGCCCGGGAAGCGGTGGAACAGCCGCCGCATCTCGGCTCCCGACCGCAGGTGGGCGGCGCCCGTGGCCGGCAGCCAGCCGTCCATGTCGGCCAGGCTGCGCCGGGCCCGGACCGCGGCCATCGACGCGGCCAGGCGTCCTGCGGCGGGGCGGGCGAAGTGGACGTTGTTGGTGGCCACGGTCGCGAGGCCGTGGTCGATCGCGAGGTCGGCCAGGGCGTCGTTGACCGAGCTGTCGGTCGGGAACCCGTGGTCGATCAGCTCGACCCCCACGCCGTCGATGCCGAACAGCGCCGTCAGCCGGTCGAGGGCAGCCGCCGCGGCGTCGCGTCCGCCCGTGGCCAGCGCCTCGCGGACGTGTCCCTTGCGGCACCCGGTCAGCACGACCCAGTGGTCGCGGCCGTGCTCCGCGAGCTCCTCGAGGTCGTAGACCGGCCGGCCCTTCTCGTCGCCCCGCAGCTGTGCGTCGGTGATCGCGGCGGCGAGCCGGTGGTAGCCCTCCACCCCACGGGCGAGCACCAGCAGGTGGTTGCCCTCGGGGTCGGCGACGCCGTTCTGCGGGCTGCGCAGGCCCAGCGACAGCTCGGCGCCGTAGACCGTGCGCAGGCCGTGCTGGGGGTACTTGCCCGCCTCCTCGGCGAATCGCGGGGCGCCGTAGAACCCGTCGTGGTCGGTGATCGCCAGGCCGTGCAGGCCCAGCGCGATCGCCTCCTCGACCAGCGCGTCCGGGCCGCTCGCACCGTCGAGGAAGGAGAAGTGGCTGTGGCAGTGCAGCTCGGCGTACGGGACGACCGGCTCGTCCGGCCTGGAGATCTCCTTGGGACCGCTCTTGCGCCGCTTGCGCGACCAGCCCGGGGAGTCCCCGCCGTCGGGCTCGGGCCGCCCCGACAGTCGTCGTTCGAGCTCCCGCCACGAGATGTCCGGGTTGTTCCAGCTCACGAGCCACCCCCGCGAGTGGCGCAGACCGGTCCGCGAGTGGCGCAGATCTGGACGACACGCCGTCCCAGAACCTTCAGTCTGCGCCAGTCGCGGTCTCGGGGGTCAGTCATAGCGGGCCTCGGTCCACCAGTGGCCGCCCTCGACGATCATGAGGAACGCGCTGCCGTCGACGCCGACGACCTGGAACCGGGCGATGCGGCGTGCCGCGGCCTCGTCCCACCACTGCTCGTCGACCGGCCACGGCCCGGCCCAGGACGCGACCGGCTGCCAGTCCGAGCCCGCCGCGGCCCGGAACCGGACCGGCTCCCCCGACACCATGCCCCGACCGGTGACCCCGATGGGCTGGCCCTCCGCCCCGACGACCATCGCCTGCTGCGGCTCGGTGTAGACCGTCGCCGGCGCAGGCGGCGGCAGGCTGCCGGGCCACGGCAGGCCGACCGGACGCGCCGCCACGGGACGCTCTCCCCACGGCGCCAGCAGCCGTCGCTGCGCCGGCCCGCGGCCGCCCTGCACCGTGACCGACACGACCGCCTCGTGGCCCACGATGCTCTGCACCCGGGCCACCCCGCGCTCGACCCGCTCGTCGGGGCCGCCGCCGAAGAGGCTGTCGGCGTGGTCGCCCAGCGGCTCGGTGACCTCCGGGATGAGCCGCACCGCGTCGACCGGAGCGCGGATCGCGCCGTCGACGGACAGCTGCCAGCGGACCCGGTCGATCAGGTCGGTCGGGCCGAACCAGCGCGGGTGCATCCAGCGCCGTGACGTCGCCAGCGAGCCGTCGGCGTCGACCTCGATCAGCACCGTGGTGCAGACCAGGCCGTGGGCGGCGAGATCGGCCACGAACGACTCGGCGGTCGTGCGCAGGCTGAACGCGATCGGCTCGACGAGCTCGAGCGGGGGCTCCAGGACCAGCGTCGCCTCGAACTCCGGTGGCACCTGCCGCCGGCTGATCGGCTGCGCGTCCTGGCCCCGCGCGAGGCGGTGCAGCAGCGCCCCGTGGGTGCCGAAACGAGTGTGGACGTCGGCCGCCGGCAGCGACGCGAAGTCACCCAGGGTCAGCAGCCCCATGCGCCGCAGCAGGCCCACCAGGTCGGGGTCGGCGAGGACGTCGATCGGCAGGTCGCGCAGGAACTGCCCCGACCCGCCCGCGGGGACGACGAGGCTGTCCTGCGCGAGCGCCCGCCGGGCGGCCTGCTCGGCGGCGAACAGCCCGTCGGCGATGCCGGCGCGGACGTCCCACACCCCGAGCTCGACGAGCCGCTCGGCGATCACGGCGGCGGCCTCGGCCTCGCCGCCGTAGAACCGGGCGGGCACCGAGATCGCGCAGAGCCCCGGGCGCAGCGGGGCGACGCCCGGGCTGAGCTCCTCGATCGCTGTCAGGACCGCCTCGAACGCCCGTGCGTCGGCGTCGGGGTTGTGCTCGTGCAGGACGAGCCCCGGGCACCGCGACTGGGCGTCCCGGCGCCGCATGCCACGGCGGACGCCCTCGGCCCGTGCGGCCTGCGAGCACGCCAGCACCTGCCCCTTGTCGAGCACCGCGGCCGGGACGGAGGCCGGCACGTCGACCGCCACGACGGGCCAGTCCGGAGCCCACAGCACCATGGTCCTCATGACGCGGTCCTCATGACACGCTCCGCAGCCGGCCCGGGGCCGGGGCGTCGTCCTCGACCCGGCGGATGACCTGGGAGGCGTCGGGCAGCCACAGCCGTCCCCGCCGTGCCGGAGCCGTGCCGCGCTGCACCTCGACGGTGGCCCGGCGGGCCTGCAGGTGGCCGTGCCCCCGTCCGACGCCGACCCACTCGACGTCGCGCATCGACAACCGCGCCTCGCTGCGGGGCCAGTCGCCGTACGCGACGAGGATGCCCCCGCGCTGGCGCAGGCGGGCACTGATCCGGCTCACGTCCTTGGCCGGGACGAAGGACGGGGCCCGCAGCACCACGACGCCCAGGACGTCGATCAGTGCCGCCGTGACCTCGAGCCAGGACTCCCCCGGGTCGGGCACCAGGATCGTGCGCCGCAGCTCGACCCCGGCCGCCGCAGCGGCCTCCAGGCCCAGCTCCGCGGTGCCCACGACCCCGCACCAGGCGCCGTCGGCCGACGGGCCCGCCATGAGCGCCACCGCCAGGCTCATCGAGTCGACGGAGTAGGTCGACCCGGCCTGCAGCTGCAGCAGCCCCGACAGGGCCGGGTGCGTGGCGACCGGCTGGGCGGCCGGCCGGCCCTGCATCTGCTGGACCCGCTCGCGCAGCTCACTGAGGCTCGGGGCTGCGGATGGGCTCATTCACCCATCTTCGAACATCTGTTCGAACGAGTCAATCTGGCCGACGGCCACGTCCCATCAGACGGACGGTGTCACCGGCCCAGCGAGATCGATCCGCCCGGGATCGCGTCGAGCAGACGACGCGTGTACTCCTGGGTCGGGTGATCGAAGACCGCCGACACCGACGACGCCTCCACGACCTTGCCGTTCTGCATGACCAGGACGTCGTCGGCGATCTGCCGGACGACTGCCAGGTCGTGCGTGATGAACAGGTAGCTCAGGCCCAGCTCGGCCTGCAGGTCGTTCAGCAGCTCGAGGATCTGCGCCTGGACCAGGACGTCGAGCGCCGAGACGGCCTCGTCACAGATCACCACCTCCGGGTCGAGCGCGAGCGCGCGGGCGATGGCCACGCGCTGGCGCTGGCCGCCGGACAGCTCGCCCGGGAAGCGCGACATGACCGTGGTCGGCAGCGACACCTTGTCGAGCAGGTCGCGGACCTTGGCCTCGCGCTCCTTCTGCGTCCCGATGTCGTGCGTGCGCAGCGGCTCCTCGATCGACTGGTAGATCGAGTACAGCGGGTCCAGCGAGGCGTACGGGTTCTGGAACACCGGCTGCATCTGGCGGCGCAGCCGGAGCCGGTCGGACCGGCTCTTGAGCTCGCGCAGGTTCTTGCCGTCGAAGATGACCTGACCCGACGTGGGCGGCAGCAGGTCCAGGACCATGCGGGCCACCGTGGACTTGCCCGAGCCGGACTCCCCCACGATCGCGGTCGTGGTGCCGCGGCGCAGGCGGAACGACACGTCGTCCACGGCCGCGAACTCGACCTTCTCCCACGGCTTGGAGCCGCGCAGCATGAAGATCTTGGTCAGGTTCTCCGCAACGAGGACGTCGTCACGGCCCTCACCGAGGGCGGCCTGGCTCTCGGCGACCTCCGCCGCGATCTCGGCAGCGGTCTGGACGGCCTGCACCCGGACCTCCTCGCGCGCCTGGACCGACGACAGTCGCTGCGAGGCGATCGAGGGGGCCTTGGAGACGAGCCGCTGGGTGTACGGGTGCTGGGGATCCTGCAGGATCTCGCGGGCCGGGCCCGACTCGACGATCTTGC
Organism: Aeromicrobium chenweiae; assembly: GCF_003065605.1. GTDB lineage: Bacteria > Actinomycetota > Actinomycetes > Propionibacteriales > Nocardioidaceae > Aeromicrobium > Aeromicrobium chenweiae. The sequence goes on from NZ_CP026952.1 coordinate 2,517,271, forward strand.
CCCGGTACATCACGACCAGGTGGTCGGCCCGCTCGGCGGCGAGACCGAGGTCGTGCGTGATCAGCATGACCGCGACGCCCAAGGTGGACGTCAGCGTGCCGAGGTGGTCCAGGATCTGCTTCTGCACCGTCACGTCGAGGGCCGAGGTCGGCTCGTCGGCGATCAGGAGCTTGGGCCGCGCGGCCAGGCCCATCGCGATCAGGGCGCGCTGGCGCATGCCGCCGGAGAACTCGTGCGGGTACTGCCGGGCGCGACGCTCGGCGTCGGGCAGCCCGGCCTCCTCGAGCAGCTCGACGACGCGCTTGTCGGCGGCGTCACCGGTCGCGACGCCGTTGGCGACCAGCGCCTCCTTGATCTGGCGGCCGACCTTCCACAGCGGGTTGAGGTTCGACATCGGGTCCTGAGGCACGAGGCCGATCGAGGACCCGCGCAGGGCCAGCACGGCCTTGCGGTCGGAGTGGGTGATCTCGTGTCCCTCGAACAGGATCTGCCCGCCCATGACGTGGCCGGAGCCGGGCAGCAGGTCGATGACCGAGTGCGCCATGGTCGACTTGCCCGATCCGGACTCGCCCACGATCGCGATGGTCTGACCCGGGTAGATCACCAGGTTCGCGCCGTCGACGGCCGTCAGGACGGTCTTCTTGTCGGTCCGGAACCCGACACGCAGGTCCTTGATCTCGAGCAGGGGTGTCTCGGTCATGACTTCTTCGCCTTCGGGTCGAGGGCTTCTCGGACGGCCTCACCCAGCAGCACGAAGCCGAGGACGGTGACCGCCAGCGCGGTGGCGGGGACCCACATCACGACCAGGTGCTGGCCGGAGCGGACGAGGTTCTGTGCATCGGAGAGATCGTTGCCCCACGACACGATGGTCTGCGGCAGGCCGAGACCCAGGAACGACAGCGACGACTCCGAGACGATGAACACGCCCAGCATGATCGTCGCCGAGACGATCACCGGCGACAACGCGTTGGGCACGATGTGGCGACGCAGGTTGGACAGCTTGGACGCACCGATCGCGGTCGCGGCGTCGACGAACTCCAGGTTCTTGACCTCGAGGACGGCACCACGCATCTGACGGGTGATCTGCGGCCAGGCGAACAACGCAAGGGCCAGCACCACGACGAGGACCGAGGCCCAGAACCCGCGGTCGTCCCACAGGTTGTTGACGACCGAGATCACGACGATGCAGGCGAGCAGCAGCGGGATCGAGAAGAAGATGTCGCTGAGGCGCGAGACGATCGTGTCGATGATGCCGCCGTAGAAGCCGGCGATCGCGCCGGTGATCATGCCCAGCAGCACCGTGACCACGGTGGCCAGCACGCCGACGGCGACCGAGGCGCGCGCCCCGTAGACCGTGCGGGCCCATACGTCGCCGCCCTGGAAGTTGTAGCCGAAGGGGTGACCCTCGCTTGGCGGGGCGAACTGGTTGCTCAGCGAGTTGGCGTTGCGGGCGTACGGGTCGACGTCGGTGAACAGGCCGGGGAACGCGACCATCACAGCCAGCACGAAGATGATCAGCGAGGCCAGCCAGAACAGCGGCGACTTGCGCAGCCGCTTCCAGGCCTCCTTCCACTGGCTCTCGGGAACCGCGTCGACATCGACCGCGTCGATGGCTCGCAGCGGTGTCTCGTCGAGCGGGGCGACGAAGCGCTCCTGCCCCGGACGTGTCTCAGACATAACGGATCCTCGGGTCGAGAACGGCGTACAGCAGGTCGACGATCAGGCTCATGAACACGTAGATCATGACCATGACCGCGACGACCGTGACCGTGACCGGCGCGTCGCCACGGTTGACGGCCTGGAAGGCGAGATTGCCGATCCCCTGCACGTTGAAGATGCCCTCGGTGATGATGGCGCCCGCCATCAGCGATCCGAGGTTGATGCCGATGTAGGTCACGACCGGCACCAGGGAGTTGCGCAGCACGTGGTTGCGGATGACCGCGCCCTCCGGCAGGCCCTTGGCCCGCGCGGTGCGCACGTGGTCTGCGGTGAGGTTGTTGGCGACCGACGTGCGGGTCAGGCGGGTCGTGGTCGCGATGTTGGCGATGGCCAGCACGAAGGCGGGCAGCAGCAGCTTGCTGATCGTCCAGTCGCCACCGACGGTCGGCGGGAAGAAGCCGAACTTGACGCCGAACAGGAACTGCAGGACGAAGCCGACCACGAAGATCGGCACCGACAGCAGGATCAGCGAGATGACCAGTGTGACCGAGTCGAACCAGCCGTTGCGGCGCAGGCCGGCGATCGTGCCGACGACGATGCCGATGACGGCGTCCATCGCGAGGGCCATGAGGGCCAGCGTCGCGGTGACGGGCAGCGCGTTGCGGATCTTCTCGAAGACCGGCTGGCCGTCGAGCCCGACGAAGTCGGGGTTGAACGTCAGCACGTCCTTGAGGAAGTAGAGCCACTGCACGAGGAAGAAGTCGTTCAGGTGGTACTGGTCCCGGATGGCCTGCCGCACCTCGTCGGAGATCGGCTTGTTGCCGATCAGGCTGTTGATCGGGTCACCGGGACGCAGGAACACCAACGCATAGATGATGAGCGTGGCCCCGAGAAAAACCGGGATGGTCTGGAGCAGTCGCTTGGCGACGTACCACCACACGAGGCCTCCTGGGATGTGAAGGATGGGCTGGAGCACGGTCACCTGGTCCAAGTGACATGGTGCACCCAGTACGGACGCGGCGCACGGGGGCAGCCCTGGTGAGGGCTGCCCCCGCGGCCGATGTTGCCGGTGTTGCTGCTTGCTTCGTCAGAGCTGTGGAGCTACTTCGTCAGAGCGTAGTAGTCCGGCTTCTGCTTCCAGTTGAACTCGAAGTCCTTCAGGTCCGTCGTGGTCACAGCAGTCGCGTTCTGGTACCACAGCGGGATCGCCGGCAGGTCCTTCAGCAGGACCGTCTGGGCCTCGCTGATGATCTTGTACCGGTCGTCGCCCTTGGTGGCGGCAGCCTGAGCGATCAGCTTGTCGAAGTCCTTGTTGCTGTAGTCGCCGTCGTTCGAGCCGGCGCCCGTGCCGTAGATCGGGCCGAGGTAGTTGAGCATCGACGGGTAGTCCGCCTGCCAACCGGTACGGAACGCGGTCTTGATCGTGCGGTCGGTGACGACCGTGCGCAGCTCGTCGAACGTCGGGTACGCCTTCGGCGCGGCGTCGATGCCCAGCGTGTTCTTGATCTGGTTGGCCATCGCCTCGGAGAACTCCTTGTTGCCCGCTCCGTCGTTGTTGTAGGCGATCTCGAACTTGCCGTCCCACTTGGCGATCTTGTCAGCGTCGGCCCACTTCTTCTTGGCCTCGTCCGCGTTGAACTTCAGCACCTCGTTGCCGGGCACCTTGTCGGTCCAGCCATCGAGCACCGGCGACGTGAAGTCGCTGGCGGGGGTACGAGCGTTGTTGAAGATCTTCTCGGTGATCTCGGGACGGTTGATCGACATCGAGATCGCCGCACGCCGCAGCTCGCCCTCTTCACCCTTGAAGTGCGCGAGGCGCTCGGGGATCGTGACCGAGGAGAAGCTCGAGCCAGGCTCGTTGTACGCCTTGACGCCCGAGTCGCTCTCGAACGTGGTCAGGGCGCTCGGCGGGACCTGGTCCAGGACGTCGAGGTTGCCCGACTGGACGTCGGTGTAGGCGGCGTCGGTCGAGTTGTAGAACTTGAAGACCAGGCCACCGTTCTTCGGCTTGTGGATGCCCTTGTAGTCCGGGTTGGGCTCCATGGAGATCTGCTTGTTCTTCTCCCAGCCGCTCTTGGTCAGCTTGTACGGGCCGTTGCCGATCGGGGCGTCACCGTATGCCTTGGTGATCTTGCCCGACTCGTCGTACGCGCTCTCCGGCACCGGCATGTACGCCGAGTAGCCGAGACGCAGGGGGAAGTCCGACTCCGGCTCCTTCAGCGTGATGGAGAAGGAGGTGTCGTCGAGGACCTTCAGGCCCGAGACGGTGTCGGAGCCCTTCTCGGTGTTGCCGACCTCGTCGGTGCCCTTGATCGGGTAGAAGAAGTAGTTGTTCAGCTGCTTGTTCGCCGGGTTGGCGCCGTAGTTCCATGCCTTGACGAACGACTCGGCGGTGACGGGCGAGCCGTCGGTGAACTTCCAGCCGTCCTTGAGCTTGACGGTCCAGACGGTGCTGTCCCCGTTGGCCTCGATGGAGTCGGCGACCTCGTTGGAGACCGATCCGTCGGTGTTGTAGGCCACCAGGCCGGAGAAGAGGTTGTCGAGCGGATCTCCGCCACCGACCTCGTTCGTTGCGGTCGGGATCAGCGGGTTCTGCGGGTTGGTGCCGTAGACCGAGATGATCGAGTCGGTCGAACCGCCGCCGCCCTCGCTCTTCTTGTCGTCGTCACTTCCACCACCGCAAGCAGCCAGTGTCAGGCTGCCGGCCGCGATCAACGCCACACCCGCGAGGCGGGTACGCCGAGAGAGTCGCATGGATTCCTCCTGTGTTTGTCCGGTGCGCGCTGGCGCGCGCCCCCTTATGCCTATCACCGTGATCCAGCCCGCAAACAGCGCGGGGGCCTTGCTTAACCAAGTTGACACCAAACAATGTCAATAGCCCGCCAGGGTCATAGGCACTGGTCAGGCCGAGTGACTGGTTGTCTTGCACGCACGACGCCCGGCCCCCGCTGGACGCGGTGACCGGGCGTGTGAGGTGACGGTGTCAGCCCTTGCGCTTCTTGACCTCATCGGTCGCCTGCGGGAGGACGGCCTTGAGGTCGCCCACGACGCCGAAGTCGACGAGCTCGAAGATCGGCGCCTCGTCGTCCTTGTTGATCGCGATGATGGTCTTGGACGTCTGCATGCCGGCGCGGTGCTGGATGGCACCGGAGATACCGTTGGCGACGTACAGCTGCGGCGAGACCGTCTTGCCGGTCTGGCCGACCTGGAAGCTGTGCGGGTACCAGCCGGAGTCGACCGCCGCGCGGGACGCGCCCACGGCAGCACCGAGGCTGTCGGCGAACGCCTCGACCTCGGTGAAGTCGCCACCGGTGCCACGTCCGCCGGAGACCACGATCGCGGCCTCGGTCAGCTCGGGACGGCCCGAGGCCTCCTTGACCTTCGTCGAGGTGACCTTCGCGGTCTTGGCGGCGTCCGAGATCTCGGCCGTCTTGGCCTCGACCGTTCCGGCGCCGTCAGCGGCCTCGGGGGTCGTGGAGTTCGGCTTGACCGTGATGATCGGCGCGCCCTTGGTGACCTGTGACTTCACCGTGAAGTTGCCGGCGAAGACCGACTGCGTCGTGGTGACGGTGTCGCCGTCGGCCTGGACGTCGACCGCGTCGCTGATCCAGCCGGACTCGGTCTTCAGGGCCACGCGGGCGCTGATCTCCTTGCCCTCGGTGCTGGCACCCACCAGGACCGCGGCCGGCGACGTCTCGGAGACGAGCTGGGCGAGGGCCTCGGCCTTGGGGCCGACCAGGAAGTCGGCGTAGACGGAGTCGTCGTACGTGTAGATCTTCTCGGCGCCGTACTGCTTGAGGGTGTCGGTGTCGGCGGCGCCGAACACGACGGCCGACGGCTCACCGATGCGGCGGGCGATCGTCAGCAGCTCCAGCGAGGGCTTGGTGACCTTGCCGTCGGGAGCGTCGATGAGGACGAGTACTTCAGTCATGTGTCAGTGCCCTTCTCAGACGAACTTCTTGGCGGCGAGGAACTCGACGAGCTTGGCGCCGCCGTCTCCCTCGTCCGTGACGATCTCACCGGCGGTGCGCGGCGGACGGGGCTCGTACGACTCGACCTTGGTCCAGGCGTTGTCGAGGCCGACCGAGGACGCGTCGACGCCGATGTCCTCCAGCGTCCACTCCTCCACCGGCTTCTTCTTCGCGGCCATGATGCCCTTGAAGGACGGGTAGCGGGCCTCACCGGTCTGGTCGGTCACCGAGACGACGAGCTTGCCCGACGCCTCGATCTCCTGCGTCGCGACGTCGCCGTCGCGGCGGATCTTGACCGTGTCGCCGTCGACCGTGATCTCCGAGGCGAACGTGACGGCCGGCAGGCCGAGGCGCTCGGCCACCAGCGTCGGGACGACACCCAGGCCGCCGTCGGTCGAGGCCATGCCGAAGAACACCAGGTCGTACTCGAGCTTCTCGATCGCCTTGGCGAGGATCAGCGACGTCGCGAAGGCGTCCGAGCCGTGGATCGCGTCGTCCTGCACGTGGACACCGGCGTCAGCGCCCATCTGCAGCGCCTTGCGCACCGCGTCAGCCGCGTCCTCGGGGCCGACGGTCAGGACGGTGACCTCACCGTCACCGGCCTCGACGACCTGGAGCGCCTGCTCGACCGCGTACTCGTCGAGCTCTGACAGCAGACCGTCGACGCCCTCGCGATCGACGGTGTTATCGGCGCTGAAGTTCCGGTCTGCGGTCGCATCCGGCACGTACTTCACAGCGACAACGATTTTGGTCACGAGGACCCTCCTGTGAATTCTGGGTCACGACGCCCAGTCGGGCGTCGCGGCAGTCTGGGACTGTTCGGGGCCCCGTCCCGTGCCGACGTGGGCACGGGGTTAGGTGCCCCTACTTCACGTGCATGTTACCCAGCCGTAGTAATGGGGGCGATATCTGCGCGGCATGGGGTAAGTCACACGACAGCCCCCGCGCCGGCCTCGCCCGGTCAGTCGTCGATGCGCGACCGGAGGAACCACTGAGCGGACACACCGACGACGAGGTAGGCGATCGACCCGGCACCCCAGGCCACGAGCGACTCCTTCACCTCCGCGTCGGTGCCGGAGAAGGAGACAGCGTCCCGCAGCGGCCCGACCAGGACGTCGCAGGCCGAGGACAGCGTGTCGTACGCCGAGCTGCCCTCCCCCGTGCCCAGCGCGACGACCAGGGCCCCCACGGCGAGAAGGAACGAGCAGATGAGACCGAGCGCGCCGATCAGGCCCGCCAGGACGGAGATCGCCCGCTTGCTGCCGGCGGACCGGCCGGCGTCGACCGAGCCCTCACGACGCCGTTCGAGGAAGCTCTTCTTCGGTTCACGAGGCGGCTCGACGATGCGGTCCTGCTTGTCGGCGCGACGAGCCTGCCGCTCGTTGCGGGAGGCCTCCTTGGCCTCGGCCCGCTCCCGGCGGGCCGTCTCCTTGGCGCGCTGACGCGCCGAGCGCGCGGTCTCCTTGTGCTCCCCCGCCCGCTCGGCGCTCTGGGTGTCGACTGCCTCGTCGGTGCTGTCCGGGACCAGGCTCGCGGCTCGCGCCCGGATCCGTTCCTCGTCGGCCGAGCGCCTCGATCCGTCGCGGCGCTGAGCCCCGCGTGCGGCGACGCGTGCCTCGCGGGCCGTCGGCTCCTCCGGCTGCGGGGCCGACTCCTCGTCCTGCGGCGGGGTGTCGCCGGCCTCCGGCGTCGAGTCGCCGGCCTCCGGCGTCGAGTCCTCGGACCGCGTCACTGCATCGTCGACCTCCGACGCCGGAACGGATGTCGGGTCGTGGACGATCATGACCTCGGGTGCGTGCTGCTCCGCGAGCTGGCTGTCGACCCGTGCAGCGGCCCGCGCCGCCGCGGCCTCGGCCACGCGGGCGGCCCGGGCCTTCGCCGCCGCCTCGCGGGCAGCCACCCGCTCCGCACGGGCACGCTGCTTCGCCTCACGTGCGGTCTCGGCCGAGGTGTCCTCGCTCGTGGTGCCGGGCTCCGCCGCGCTCGGAGCACGGTCGCGCAGCCTCGCCTCCTTGGCCTCGACCCGCTCGCGCAGCTTGGCCTCCTTCGCCTCGTCGCGCGCACGACGGGCGGCCTCCTTCGCCTCGCGTCGGGCCCGGGCGGCCTCCTCACGCTGCCGCTGCCGCGCCTCCTTGGCCTCGTCCCGCTCGCGGCGGGCCGCAGCCTTGGCGGTCGCCTTGACGTCCTGGGGCCCGGGGTCCGCCGACGACGTGGACGTCGTCGAGCCCTCGAGCCCACCTGCCTCGGTCGATGCCGTCGTCTCGGCCGCCAGGGCCCAGTCGCCGGCGGTCGGCACCGAGCGGGTCAGACCGACGCCCGGCCTGGTGACGACAGGGCGCACGGACCCGGCGAGTCGGCCGGAGTCGGTCGAGCTCGGGTCCGTCCTCGCGGACGAGTCCGCTAGCGGTGTGGGTGCCTCACTTGCGTCGGACGACTCTTTTTTTGATCTTGGGGGCGAGGGCCCCGGACTCGTCACTCACCTCCTCGGGCAAGTCTTCCGCGGGCTGGTGCTTTGTCCGTGCCTCGTCGAGGTACTCGTCGAGCAGCGGCGCGGGTGCGGCCAGCGGCGCCGCGGACGCCTGGTTGGCCATGACGATGTGTGCCTGCGCCACCCGCTCGGCCTCGGCCTCGGCGGCGGCAACCCACTCGAGGGCCGTGCGCTCGGCCTCCTGGAGCTTCTCCTCCGCTGCCGACCGGGCCGCGGCGACGGCCTGGCTGAGGCGATCCTGCGCATCGCGCTTGGACTGCAGGGTCACCCGCTCAGCCTCGGCCTGGGCCGCGACGATCCGCTCGCGGGCCTCCTCCTGGGACTTCTCCGCGACCCGCCGGGCCTCCGCCTGGGCGGCGGTGATGCGGGCGGCGGCGTCGCGCTCGGCCTGGGCGACCTTGCGCTCGGCGTCACGGCGGGCAGCCTCGACGTCGCTCGCGAGCTTGCGCTCGGCCTCCTCGCGGGCTCGTGCCGCGGACCGGGCGGCCTCGGCAGCGTCGGCTGCGACCCGCTCGGCCTCGGCCTGCGCCGCGCGGATCTTCTCGGCGGCGAGGTTCTCGGCCTCGGCCAGCTTGGCGGCGGCCTCGGCGCGTTCTGCCTCGGCGTCCTTCGCGAGCTTGTCGGCCTCCTGGTTCGCTCGGGCGACGAGGGCCTTGGCCTCGTCGCGCTCCCGCGCGAGCTGGGCGGCCGCCTCCTGGTGACGCCTCGCCGCCTCGGCGGCCAGACGATCGGCCTCGACCTTGGCGGCGACCAGCTTCTCCTCGGCGGCGCGCTCGGCATCGGCGACCCGGACGGCGATCGCGACCCGTTCGGCCGCGGTCTCCTGGGCGAACTTCTCGGCCTCGGCCTTCGCCGCGGCGACGTGGCTCGCGGCCGACTCCTCGGCCTCCTTGACCGTGCGCTCGGACTCCGCTCTGACCTCGGCGAGCCGGTTGTCGGCCTCCTCGCGCTCCCGGGCCAGCTGGTCCCTCGCCGCCTCGCGGTCGGCGGCGGCCTGCGCGGCGACCTGCTCGGCCTCGGCCTGCGCCGCGGCGACGTGGCTGGCCGACGTCCGCTCGGCCTCGGCCACGATCCGCTCGGCGTGTGCCTTCACCTCGGCGAGCCGGGTGTCGGCCGCCTCCCGCTCACGGGCCAGCTGAGCCAGTGCCGCCTCGCGGTCGGCCGCGGCACGCGCGGCGACCTGCTCGGCCTCGGCCCGGGCGGCCTCGATCCGACGCTGGGCATCCTGCTCGGCAGCCTCGAGACGACGCTGTGCCGCCTCCTCGGCAGCCTTCTCGGCCTCGGCGAGACGGCGTTCGGCCGTCACCTTGGCCTCGGCCTCGGCCTGGTCGGCGACGCGGCGCGCCTCGGCCTCTGCCCGCTCGATGCGCTGCTGCGCCTCCTCCTCAGCCTTGGCCTTGGCCGCTGCGACCCGCTCGTCGGCAGCCTTCTGCAGCTCGGCGATCTTCGCCGCGGCCGCCTCACGCTCCCGCTCGATCTCGGCGGTGACCCGGTCGGCCTCCTGCCGCGCGGCGCTGACCCGCTCCGCGGCGGCCTGCTCGGCGGCCCGCAGCCTGGCGGTCGAGACCTCGCGCTGGGCGGCCTCGTCCGCGCTCAGCCGGGCGGTGACCTCCGCACGCTCACGCGCCGCCTCCTCCATCAGGCGGGCAGCCTCGGCGCGAGCCGCGGCGACGCGCTGCTGGGCGGCGGCGCTGGCCGCAGCGAGCTTCTCGGCGAACGTCACGGTGGGCGCGGGCGCCTCGGCGGCCGGCGGCGCCACCGGACGGGGCTCGGACGGGGACGGCTCCTCTGCGACCCGCTCGGGCTCTCGGACGGGGACCGGCTCGGGGGTGTTGACGATGGTCTCGATGACGCGCTCCTCGACCACGACCGGCTCGGGCGTGGGCTCCTCGGTGGCCTCAGCCTCGGGCTCGGGGGTGGGCTCGGGCTCGGGGGTGGGCTCCGGCTCGGGCTCGGGGGTGGGCTCCGGCTCGGGCTCGGGGGTGGGCTCCGGCTCGACGACGGGCTCGGGCTCGGCGACGGGCTCGGGCTCCGCGACGGGCTCGGGCTCCGCCACGGGCTCCGGCTCGCTCGCCTGCACCTCCGGTGTCGTCTCCTCGGCGTCCTGCAGGAGCTGCGCAGCGGTGGGGGCGCCGCCGAAGGCGAACGGCGAGGGAGCCTTCGGCTGCGGCTCCGGTTCCGGTTCGGGTTCGACCTGGGCGGCCCGCTGCGTCGGCGCAGCATCTGGGACCTCGTCGCGGACCACGGCCATCGGCTGGGTGTCCTCCGCCTGCACCTGCGGCTGGGGCTCCGGCTCCGGACGGTCCGGAGGGATCGCGGCGGCCTCTCGAGCGGCCTCGAGCTTCTCGGCCAGCGTCTTCTCGGCCGACGGCTCGCGACGCGAGGAGTCGGAGCCACGGACGGACTGGCGCTTCTGGGCGGCGGCGGCCTTGGCGGCCGCCCGATCGGCGCGACGCTTGTCCGCTGCGGCCTGGCGCGCGGCCCGGGCGGCGGCGCGTCGAGCACGCGGGCTGTCGTCCTCGTCGGGCTCCTGGTCCCGCGTCGAGGCCCCGTCGGCGCGTGCCGTGTCGCGACCGGCGGCGTCGTCCGACGCGGACCGGACGTCGGTGCCGTCGCTGCCCGGCGCCGTGCGCGCGGCCGCGGCGGCGCGTGCGCCGTCGCCCTCGTCGTGCGCGAGCATCTCGGCGGCGACCTGCAACGGGTCGGCCCGGCGTCGCTCGACCGGCTGGTTTGACTGCGAGTCCGTCATGACTCCCTCTCTCTACGGCACAACATCTGACACCGCCGATGTCGCATCGGGGACAGTATGCCCCATCCGCACCTCCTGTCACGCTGGTTTCAGGCTCGTGAGGGCGGAGTGCTCGACAGCCTGTCCGGCGCGTCGTGGCGACACATCTGTCAACGACCGACCCCACCCGAAGGTCCCGCGCAGGTTGCCAACGAATCCTGGGCGCCCTCCGCTGGTGCCCCGATTGCCGGGACCCGGCATGATGGACGTCTACCGACAAGTAACCAAGGAGGCCGGGTGCGCATCGCGCTGCTGTCGTACCGGAGCAAGGAGCACTGCGGTGGCCAGGGCGTCTACGTCCGCCACCTGAGCCAGGGACTTGTCGAGCTCGGGCACGACGTCGAGGTCTTCTCGGGTCAGCCCTACCCCGAGGACCTGGACCCCCGGGTACGGCTGACGAAGGTCCCCAGCATGGACTTCTTCCGCGAGCCCGACCCGTTCCGCACACCGCGCCTTCGCGAGTTCAGCAGCGCGACCGACGTCCTGGAGTACGGGCTCACCCTCACGGGGTGCTTCGCCGAGCCGCTCACGTTCACCCTGCGTGCAGCGAAGATCCTGAAGCACCGCGCGGACGAGTTCGACATCGTCCACGACAACCAGAGCCTCGGCTACGGCCTCCTCGCCCTCATGCGTCGCGGCGTCCCCCTGGCGGCGACCGTGCACCACCCCATCAGCCGTGACCGCAAGGTCGACCTCGCGGCGGCGAGCACGTGGCGGCGCAAGCTGTCGGTGTCGCGCTGGTACGGCTTCGTGCCGATGCAGGCGCGCGTCGCCCGGCGCATCCCGGTCGTGCTGGCCGTGGCCGGGGCGTCGGCGGCGGACTCGGTGGCCGACTTCGACCTGGATCCCGAGCAGATGCGCGTCGTCCCGCTCGGAGTGGACACCGAGCTGTTCTCGCCCTCCGCTGAGCGGGTGCCGGGTCGCATCGTCGCGATCGCCAGCGCCGACCGCCCGCTCAAGGGCGTCGTCCACCTGCTCGAGGCGGTGGCGAAGCTGCGGACCGACCACGACGTCGAGGTCCAGCTCGTGTCCCACCTCGAGCCGGGCGGGCCGACCGAGCGACGCATCGCCGAGCTGGGGCTCGGCGACGCGGTCCACGTCGTCAACGGCCTCACCGACGCGGAGCTGGGCGAGCTGCTCGCCTCCGCCGAGATCATGTGCGTCCCGTCCCTGTACGAGGGGTTCTCGCTGCCCACCGTCGAGGCGATGTCCTGCGGCACCCCGGTCGTGGCCAGCCGCGCGGGGGCGCTGCCCGAGGTGGTCGGCACGGATCCCGAGACCGGTGCGAGCGAGTGCGCGATCCTGGTCGAGCCGGGCGACGCCGAGGCGCTCGCCGCCGCGATGCGCGGGCTGCTCGACTCCCCCGAGACCCGGGCGCGACTGGGGGACGCAGGCCGTCGCCGCGCGCTGGAGCGCTACAGCTGGACGTCGGTCGCCGAGGCGACCGTCGCTGCCTACACCGAGGCCATCGCGGCCGCCCGCACCCCGAGGAACTGACATGCTGACCGTTGACTTCGACCGACTCCGCGTCGGCCGCCGCACCCGCTTCATCGACGTCGGCGCCGGTGCCGGCCGGCACTCGTACGAGGCCCTGCGCCGCGGCGCGGACGTCATCGCGTACGACATGGACGAGGTCGAGCTCAAGGGCGTCGACGACATGTTCGGCGCGATGCAGGAGGTCGGCGAGGTGCCGCCCGGCGGCACCGCCCAGGTCAAGGTCGGCGACATCCTCGACATGCCCTACGAGGACGGCACGTTCGACGTCGTCCTGGCGTCGGAGATCCTCGAGCACGTCCCCGAGGACGACCGCGCGATCTCGGAGCTGGTCCGCATCCTGGCACCCGGAGGCATCCTCGCGATCACGGTGCCGCGCTGGCTGCCCGAGCGCATCTGCTGGGCTTTGTCGGACGAGTACCACGCGAACGAGGGCGGCCACATCCGCATCTTCCGCGCCGACGCGCTGCAGGCCAAGGTCGAGTCGCACGGTCTGGAGATGACGCACAAGGACCACGCGCACGCCCTGCACGCCCCCTACTGGTGGCTCAAGTGCGCGGTCGGCGTCAACCGCGACCAGCACCCCGCCGTACGCGCGTACCACCAGCTGCTCGTGTGGGACATGATGAAGGCGCCCGCGGCGACCCGGCTGGCCGAGAAGGCGCTGAACCCGCTCATCGGCAAGTCCGTGGCGCTCTACTTCCACAAGCCGTTCTGAGCGGCATGATCCCGGTCGCCCCCGTCCCTTTCGTCCCCGGCGTCGTCTCGCTCGCCCAGGTCGAGCAGACGGCCGACGCGATCGCTGCGACGCAGCTGCCGTCCGGTGCGATCCCCTGGTACGCCGGGGGGCACACCGATCCGTGGGACCACGTGCAGGGCGCCATGGCGCTCAGCGCGGCCGGTCGTCTCGACGCGGCCGTGCGCGCGTACGAGTGGTCACGCACGACCCAGCGCGAGGACGGCTCGTGGGCGATCAAGTACGTGGACGAGACGGTGGAGGACGCGAACACCGACTCCAACTTCTGCGCCTACCTGGCCACCGGCGTGTGGCACCACTGGCGGGTCACCGGCGACCGGTCGTTCGTCGAGACGATGTGGCCGACCGTCGAGCGCGGGCTGGACGTCGTGCTGACGATGCAGCGTCCCGACGGGGCCGTGGCCTGGGCGTCGTCCCGGGGTGTCCCGCTCGACGAGGCCCTCGTGACCGGCAATGCGAGCATCCACCTCAGCCTGCGCTGCGGTCTCGCGCTCGCCGACGTCGTGGGCGAGAGCCGTCCCCACTGGGAGCTCGCCGCGGCCCGGCTGCGCCACGCCCTCGACGAGCACCCCGAGCGGTTCACGGCCAAGCCCGCGCACGCGATGGACTGGTACTACCCCGTGCTCGGCGGCGCCCTCTCCCCCGACGCCGGCGCGGCCCGCATCGACGACCGGTGGGACGAGTTCGTGGTCGACGGCCTGGGGTCGCGGTGCGTGTCGACGAACCCGTGGGTGACCGGCGCCGAGACCTGCGAGCTGGTGCTCGCCCTCGACGTGCTCGGCCGCGGTGACGCCGCCCGCACGCAGCTCGCCGCGATGCAGCACCTCCGCGAGGACGACGGCTCCTACTGGACGGGGCTGGTCTACGACGAGGACGTGCGCTGGCCGGTCGAGCGCACCACGTGGACCGCCGCGACCGTGATCCTCGCGGCAGACGCCCTGACGCGCACGACCGCCGGCAATGGACTGTTCCGCGGCGAGGACCTCCCTCGCTGCGAGTGGAAGGTGGACGACCCGTGCCCGGCATCGATGTGACCCTGACGTTCCCCGACGACCTCGCGCGCCTCGTCGCCGAGACCAAGGGATTCATGCCCGAGGACGAGGGCCTGGCCCTGCACGCTGCGGCGCTCGAGTACTGCGCCGGGGGTGTCGCCGTGGAGATCGGCACCTACTGCGGCAAGTCCGCGATCTACCTGGGGCACGCGGCGTCCGTCCGCGCGTCGTCCGTCGTCTCGATCGACCACCACCGCGGCTCCGAGGAGCAGCAGCCGGGCTGGGAGTACCACGACGAGACGACGGTGGACCCCGACCTCGGGGTCATGGACACGCTCCCCTTCGCCCGCCGAGCGATCGCCCTGGCAGGTCTCGAGGACGTCGTGGTGCTGATGGTCGGCCGGTCACCGCTGATCTCGCGGTGGTGGCGGACGCCCGTCGACCTGGTGTTCATCGACGGCGGCCACACCGACGAGGCCGCGCAGGCCGACCTGCGCGGCTGGGCCCCGCACGTGCGCCTCGGCGGGGCGCTGGTCATCCACGACGTCTTCGCCGACCCGAAGGACGGCGGCCAGGCCCCGTACCGCATCTACCGGCAGGCCCTCGACAGCGGCGAGTTCGTCGAGAAGTCGGCCACGGGCTCGTTGCACGTCCTGCAGCGCGTCGTGCTGTCCGCCCACGTCCACTGAACCGTCGCTGACGAGTCACGAACGGCAAGCGAGGAGTCACGTACGGAATCCGTACGTGACTCCTCAGCGACCGTACGCGACTCGTCGGCGACCGTACGCGACTCGTCAGCGGGTTTCCGGGGTCAGCCAGACGACGCCGGCCGGCGGGAGCTGGACGACTGCGGAGCTCGCGAAGCCGTGCATCGGCACGTCCTCGGCCTCGACCGCACCGAGGTTGCCCACGCCCGAGCCACCGTAGATCTCGCTGTCGGTGTTGAGCACCTCGCGCCAGGTGCCGGTCGACGGCAGGCCGACGCGGTAGTCCAGGTGCGGGGACCCGGAGAAGTTGGCCAGGCAGGCCACCTGCGAGCCGTCCGAGCCGGTGCGCAGGAAGCAGATCACGTTGCCGGCGACGTCACTCGCGTCGATCCACCGGAACCCTTCGGGACGGCTGTCCGCGGAGTACAGCGCGGGCGCCGAGCGGTAGAACGTGTTGAGATCGCTGACGAGGTGCAGGATGCCCGAGTGGAACGGGTCCTCGAGCTCGTGCCACGCGAGTGATCCGGACTCGGCCCACTCGGTCTCCTGACCGAACTCGCCGCCCATGAACAGCATCTGCTTGCCCGGGTGCGCCCACATGAACGCAAGCAGGCCCCGGACGCCGGCCGCCTTGTTCCAGGCATCACCGGGCATCCGCTCCCACAGCGATCCCTTGCCGTGCACGACCTCGTCGTGCGACAGCGGCAGGATGAAGTGCTCGCTCCAGGCGTAGTCGATCGAGAAGGTCATCTCGCCGTGGTGGTACGAGCGGTGGATCGGCTGGTGGCCGAGGTACGACAAGGTGTCGTGCATCCAGCCCATGTTCCACTTGAAGCCGAAGCCGAGCCCGCCGTTGCTGGTGGGGCTGGTGACGCCCGGCCAGGCGGTCGACTCCTCGGCGATCATCAGCACGCCGGGGTGGTGCTTGTAGACCGTCGCGTTGAGCTCCTGCAGCAGCTGGACGGCCTCGAGGTTCTCCCGGCCGCCGTGCACGTTGGGCGCCCAACCTCCTTCCTCGCGCGAGTAGTCCAGGTAGAGCATCGAGGCGACCGCGTCCACGCGGAGGCCGTCGAGGTGGAACTCCTCGAACCAGTACAGCGCGCTCGCGATGAGGAAGTTGCGCACCTCGTGCCGACCGAAGTCGAACACGTACGTGCCCCAGTCGGGCTGCTCGCCGCGGCGCGGGTCGGGGTGCTCGTAGAGAGCGGTGCCGTCGAAGCGGGCCAGCGCCCACTCGTCCCGGGGGAAGTGGGCCGGCACCCAGTCCATGATGACGCCGAAGCCACGCTGGTGGAGCTGGTCGACGAACCAGCGGAAGTCGTCCGGGGAGCCGAACCGTGAGGTCGGCGCGAAGTAGGACGTGACCTGGTAGCCCCACGAGCCGCCGTACGGGTGCTCGGTGACCGGCATGAGCTCGACGTGCGTGAAGCCGGTCTCGGTCAGGTAGTCGGCGAGCTCGTCGGCGAGCTCGCGGTAGTCCAGCCCGGGACGCCACGAGCCGAGGTGCATCTCGTAGATGCTGACCGGTGCGTCGAGCCACGTCGTGGCGTCACGCTGCGCGATCCAGGCGGCATCGCCCCACTCGTGCCGGGCCTGGGTCACGATCGACGCGGTGGCGGGGGGCACCTCGGTGCCGAACGCCAGCGGGTCGGCCTTCTCGTGCCACTGCTCGTCGGCGCCGAGGATGCGGTACTTGTACGCGGAGCCGGCCCCCACGCCCGGCACGAAAAGGTCCCAGACGCCGGAGTCGCCGAGGGACCGCATCGCGTGCCCCTTGCCGTCCCAGTAGTTGAAGTCACCGACCACCTCGATGGCCCGGGCGTTCGGGGCCCAGACCGCGAACGTCGTCCCGGTGACCGGGCCGTCGGCCCCCTCGTACTCGCGCACGTGGGCGCCCAGGACCTCCCAGAGCCGCTCGTGCCGGCCCTCGCCGATCAGGTGGAGGTCCAGCTCGCCGACGGCCGGCGGCCACACGTTGGTCACTGCGTCCGAAGAATTCGTCATGAGGTCCCCTCGTCGTTCATCAGGCGGGCAATCGACGACAGCGGCACCGTCAACCAGTCGGGCCGGTTCGCGTGCTCGTAGCCCACCTCGTAGACAGCCTTGTCGAGCTCGAGCGCCCGCAGCAGGTCTGCCTGGTCGCGCGGGTCCCGGCCCGCGACGCCGGCATAGCCGTCGCAGAACGCGTCACGGTTGCGGGACGACCAGGCCAACGCCCGCTCGGTGTCGTTCGCGTCCTCGGGCTGGCCGACCAGCAGCTGCTGCGCCACGTAGTCGAACGAGCGCAGCATGCCGGCGACGTCGCGCAGCGTCGAGCGCAGGGCGGCACGCTCGGCGAAGCTCGCCGCGGGCTCGCCCTCGAAGTCGAGCACGAGCCAGCCGTGCAGGGTCCGCAGCACCTGACCGAGGTGCAGGTCGCCGTGGACGTACTGCACCGGCACCGAGCCGGAGATCTGGGCGACCTTCTCGAACGCCGAGCGCAGGCGGGGCACGTGCGGGACGAGCTCGGGCACGGAGGCCGCGACCCGGTCGAGCCGCGCGAGCATGGCCTCGACGGTGCGGTCGAGGTCCGCCTGGTCGCCGTCCTCGACACCGAGCGCACGGGCCAGGTCGGCGTGGACCGTCGCGATCGCGGCACCGAGGCGCATCGCCTCCCCCGCGAAGTCACCCCCGAGCTCTTCCGGCGGCAGCCCTTCGGCCATGTAGTCGCGCACGCTGGTGGTGGCCATGACCCACCCGTCGACCGCGTCGGGCATGAACCGCTGCAGCATCCCGATGGTCGTGGGCCCGCCGTCCAGCTCGCCGCCGATCGATCCCAGCGGCTCGGCGATGTGCCGGCAGCCGACCTCGCGGAGCGCGCGGTGCAGCATCAGGTCCTTGTTGATGCCGGGCGTGAGCTTGCGGAACAGCTTGAGGATGTACTGGTTGCCGTACACGAGCGAGGTGTTGCTCTGCTCGGATGTGATCGGGTGCGCGCGCAGGCCGGTCGTGAGCTCGGCCCCGGGCTCGTGCTCGAACGACAGTCCGTCGACGACCTTGCCCTCGGCCATGAAGTCGAGCAGGCACGCGGTCAGATCGGCGTCGCCACTGGCCTCGTAGCAGGTCAGCCCGCTCTCGAGCCCGATCGAGGCGGACTGCGGGACGTCGGGCAGCTCGGACTGCCGGCTGCCGACCAGGAGCTGGTACGCCTCGCGGCGGTCGCCCTGCTCGACCTCGACCACGACGTGCAGCAGCAGCGGGTCGCCGTCGAGGAGCGTGCTCCACGTCAACGGGCGCACGGCGGTGATGGGGCGGTCCTTGCCCGCGAACCACCGCTGCGTCGGCAGCCAGTCGGCCACCTCGTCGGTGAGGCGCTCGACCAGCTCGCCGTGCGAGCCCTCCGAGCTTGGAGTCTCCAGCGGTCCGCTCATGCCGCCACCCCTGTCGGAAACGCACGATACAGAGGCGACGGCATGACCCCTGCCTCACAGTTCACTCGCTGGCGCTCGCTCATGTCATGCTCCTCCGTTCGCCCTCGTCGCCCAGCTCGGACAGCTGGAACCAGTAGAAGCCGTGTCCCGGGAGGGTGAGCAGGTACGGCAGCTCACCGATGCGCGGGAACCGGACGCTGCCGGTCAGCTCGACCGGGATCGCCCCCTCGTGATCGCCGAGCTCCAGCTCGACCGGCTGGGGGAAGCGCGAGAGGTTGTTGACGCACAGGACGACGTCCTGCTCCCCGTCGGGACGGGTCCACACCCGCTTGTACGCGAGCACGCTGGGGTTCGACCCGCCGAGGTCGACGAACTCGCCCTCGCCGAAGGCCCGGTGCTGCTTGCGGACCGCGATCATGCGCCGGGTCCAGTTGAGCAGCGACGCCGCGTTGGTCTGCTGCGCCTCGACGTTGATGGCCTCGTAGCCGTACGTCGGGTCCATGATCGGCGGCAGGTAGATGCGACCGGGGTCGGAGCGGGAGAAGCCGGCATTGCGGTCCGGCGACCACTGCATCGGCGTGCGCACCGCGTCCCGGTCGCCGAGCCAGATGTTGTCGCCCATCCCGATCTCGTCGCCGTAGTAGAGCACCGGCGACCCGGGGAGGCTCAGGAGCATCGCGGTGAACAGCTCGAGCTGGTTGCGGTCGTTGTCCAGCAGGGGCGCGAGTCGTCGCCGGATGCCGATGTTGGCCTTCATCCGCGGATCGGTCGCGTACTCGGAGTACATGTAGTCGCGCTCCTCGTCCGTCACCATCTCGAGGGTCAGCTCGTCGTGGTTGCGCAGGAAGATGCCCCACTGCGTCCCGCTGGGAATCTCCGGCGTCTGGGCCAGGATCTCCGAGATCGGGAAGCGGGACTCGCGGCGCACGGCCATGAAGATGCGCGGCATGAGCGGGAAGTGGAACGCCATGTGGCACTCGTCGCCGCCCACGTCCGCGTTGCCGAAGTACTCGACCACGTCGGCCGGCCACTGGTTGGCCTCGGCCAGCAGGATGCGGCCCGGGTACTCGCGGTCGATCGTCGCGCGCACCTCACGCAGGTACTCGTGGGTGCGAGGGAGGTTCTCGCCGTTGGTGCCCTCCTCCTCGAACAGGTACGGCACGGCGTCGAGCCGGAAGCCGTCGATGCCGAGGTCCAGCCAGAAGCGCAGGACGTCGATCATGGCCTCCCGCACCTCGGCGTTCTCGAAGTTGAGGTCGGGCTGGTGGCTGAAGAAGCGGTGCCAGAAGAACTGGCCGCGCACCGGGTCGTACGTCCAGTTGGACGACTCGGTGTCGACGAAGATGATGCGCGCGTCGGGGTACTTCGAGTCGTCGTCGCTCCAGACGTAGAAGTCGCCGTACGGCCCCTCGGGGTCGTTGCGCGACTGCTGGAACCACGGGTGGGCGTCCGACGTGTGGTTGAGCACCAGGTCGGTGATGACGCGGATGTCCCGCTTGTGGGCCTCCTCGAGGAGGTACACGAAGTCGTCGACCGTGCCGAACTCGGGCAGCACCGCACGGAAGTCGCTGATGTCGTAGCCGCCGTCGCGCAGCGGGGAGGCGTAGAACGGGGGCAGCCACAGGCAGTCCACGCCGAGCCACTGCAGGTAGTCGAGCTTGCCCGCGAGGCCGCGCAGGTCACCCGTGCCGTCGCCGTTGGAGTCGGCGAACGCGCGGACCAGGACCTCGTAGAACACCGCGCGCTTGAACCACTCGGGGTCGCTCGCCGCCTGCTCGGCGTGCTCGAAGTCGGCCGCCTGCGGCTCGACGAGGGTACCGTCCTCGGCGACGTCCTCACCGGTGTGCGGTGTGTCCTCGAGGCCACTGAGGGCGGCGTCGGGGGCGGGGGTCGTCTTGACGTCGTCTTCCACGTCAGGCCTTTCTCGGTTGGATGCTGATGACGTGCGCGACGGCACGGAGGGGGTCGAGTCGTACGTAGTTGGCCGCACCCCAGTCGTAGGTCTCCCCGGTGACCTCGTCGTGGGCGACCAGACGGTCGTCCCACTCGAGGCCGAGCGCGGGCAGGTCGAGGTGCACCGTCCCCTGCTGGGGGCCGTGCGGGTCCAGGGTCACGACGACGACCACGGTGTCGCCGGTCGCCGGATCGGTCTTGGAGTACGCCACGAGCGCCTCGTTGTCGACGTCGTGGACGTGCAGGGTGCGCATCTGCTGCAGTGCGGGGTGGGCACGACGGATCTCGTTGAGCCGGGTGATCCACGGCTCGAGCGAGCGTCCCTCGGCCAGTGCGGCGTCGAAGTCGCGGGGGCGCAGCTCGAACTTCTCGCTGTGCAGGTACTCCTCGCTGCCCGGCTTCTGCGGCTCGTGCTCGTACAGCTCGAAGCCGGAGTAGACGCCCCACGTCGGTGACATCGTGGCCGCGAGCGCTGCGCGGATCGCGAACATCGCCGGTCCGCCCACCTGCAGGTGCTCGGGCAGGATGTCGGGCGTGTTCACGAACAGGTTGGGCCGCGACTCGTCCCAGTGGTCGCGGATCTCCTCGGCGAACTCGCAGATCTCCTGCTTGTTCGTGCGCCAGGTGAAGTAGGTGTAGCTCTGCGTGAAGCCCGCCCGACCCAGGCCGTAGAGGCGGGCCGGCCGGGTGAACGCCTCGGCGAGGAAGAGCACGTCGGGGTGCGACCGCTTGACCGTCGAGATCAGCCACGCCCAGAAGCTGGCCGGCTTGGTGTGCGGGTTGTCCACCCGGAAGATGCGGACGCCCCGCTCGACCCACACCATCGTCACGCGCAGCATCTCGGCGTACGCCCCGTCGGGGTCGTTGTCGAAGTTGAGCGGGTAGATGTCCTGGTACTTCTTGGGCGGGTTCTCCGCGTACGCGATCGTGCCGTCGGGCAGCACCGTGAAGAACTCGGGGTGCTCGGCGGCCCACGGGTGGTCCGGCGCGGCCTGCAGCGCGAGGTCGAGCGCGACCTCCAGGCCGAGCGCCTTGGCGCGGCGCAGCAGCGCGTCGAAGTCCTTGAACGTGCCGAGCTCGGGGTGGATCGTGTCGTGCCCGCCCTCCGCGGCGCCGATCGCCCAGGGCGACCCGACGTCGTCCGGGGTCGGCGTCAGGGTGTTGTCCTTGCCCTTGCGGTTGACCCGGCCGATCGGGTGGATCGGCGGGAAGTAGACGACGTCGAAGCCCATCCGGGCGACCCGGTCGAGCGCCTTGGCCGTCGTGCGGAGCGTCCCGTGGCGGGGCGCACCGTTCTTGTCCACACCGCCGGTCGAGCGCGGGAACAGCTCGTACCAGGAGCCGAACGCCGCACGGACCCGGTCGACCCAGATCGTGTGCGGATCGCCCTGCGTCACGAGCTCGCGGACGGGGTCGTCGTGCATCGCGCGCTGGACGTCCTCGCCGAGCGCGAGGGCCACCCGGTCGGCGACGTCGAGGCGAGTCGATCGGAGCGCGGCGGCGGCGTCCTTCAGCAGGCTGCTCCCCCGCCGGCCCTTGGCCTTCTGGTCGAGCAGGCGCGCACCGGTCTCGAGGTCATTGGCGAGCTCGTCGGCGGACTGGCCGGCCTCGACCTTCACCGACGCCGCGTGCGTCCACGTGGCCCAGGGATCGCCCCAGGCGTCGACCCGGTACGTCCACGTGCCGACCGCGTCGGGCACGATCGTCGCCGCGAAGTGGTCCAGGCCGGTGCCGACCTCGACCATGCGCGTCGTCCGCTCGGCCCCGTCCGGCCCGGTCCACACGACCGTGGCAGCCACGGCATCGTGCCCCTCGCGCCAGACGGTGGCGGTCACCGGGACGTGCTCACCGACGACCGCCTTCGCGGGATCCTTGCCGTCCCCGACAACTGGTCGGACGTCATCGATGCCGAGTCGGCCAGTCATGCGGTCCCTTCCGTGGACATCAGGTTCGCGAGCCCCGTACCCACACTTGCACGCCCTACGCACCTCGTGTGAGTCGATCAGATGTCGATCTGCGCCTCGCCCTGCAATGCCCGTCCGACCACGCCGTGAGGCGTACGACCCGGCAGCAGCGCTGCCGCTGTGAAGCTGGCCGCGAGCCGGTCGAAGTCGGCGTGACGGCGCAGCATCGCGTGCCTGCCGCCGGCCACGCGCACGAACGAGACGTCCGCCGTGCGGGCCAGCAGACCGGCAGCCGCTGCGGCACGCTCCGGGGACGCGATGCGGTCGTCCGTCCCGTGCACGACGAGGACCCGCCGACCGGTGAGGTCGATGTCGCCGTCGGCCGGGTACACCCACGGGTTCAGCGCGACGACGCTGCGCACCTCGGGGCGGTCGGCCGCGAGGATCGCCGCCCGGCCGCCGAGCGAGTGCCCCACGAGCCCGATCGGCAGGTTCGAGCCGAAGCCCTCCCGCAGCTGGTCGATCGCCCAGTGCACGTCGTCGACCGGGGTGTGCCGGGTGTCCCAGCCGCGGGTCGAGTTGAGCAGGCGGTACACCGCGAGCCGCCCGTCCGCGTGCGCGAGGCGCTTCGCGATCGGGACCATCCGCAGGACCGACAGCTGCGTCGGGCTCACCATGGGCTTGTCCCGGCGGCCGGCCCCGCCGTGCAGCACGAGCGCGACCGCCTCGGCGTGGCAGGGCTCGGAGGTCGCGATGAGCCGGGGGCTGGCGGGCATGGGCACCGGGTGCCCGGATCGGGCACCCGGGAAACGCGCCCGCCCCGAGTCGTCGGTCACGTCCTCACAGGTCAGATCGCGCGGGGCGCCTTGAGCAGCAGCAGCGACCGGCCGGCCAGCGTCAGGCTGGTGCCGGCCGCGAGCGGCTCCTCGTCCGCGGGCGAACCGTCCGGCGACGTGGTGTCCAGCACCCGCTCGAACGTCTCGCCGAACTCGCTGTCGGGCAGCGTCACGTCGACCGGTTCGGCTCCGGCGTGCATCAGCAGCAGCCACGAGTGATCGGTCAGCAGCTCGCCCTCGCGGGTGCGGGACTGGCTGTTGGAGCCGTCGATCCACATGCCGAGCGTGCGACGGTCCGCGTCCTGCCAGTCGGCCTGCTCGAGCTCGTGCCCGTCCGGGCGCAACCAGATCAGGTCGGGCCGGCCGGTGGGCGTGGTGCGCCCGTCGAAGAACTCCGGCTGTCGCAGGGCCGGGCTGCTTGCCCGCAGGTGGATGACCCGCCGGGCGAACGCGAGCATCTGCTCGGACTCGTCGGTCGGCGTCCAGTCGACCCACGACGTCGGGTCGTCGAGGCAGTACGCATTGTTGTTGCCGCCCTGGGTGCGCCACCGCTCGTCACCGGCGACGAACATCGGCGTGCCGGTCGACAGCAGCAGGGTCGCGAACAGGTTGCGCGCCTGGCGCTGGCGCAGCGCCACGATCGCGGGATCGTCCGTCTCGCCCTCGACACCGTGGTTCCACGAGCGGTTGTCGTTGGTGCCGTCGCGGTTGTCCTCGCCGTTGGCCTCGTTGTGCTTGTCGTCGTACGACACGAGGTCGCGCAGCGTGAAGCCGTCGTGGGCGTCGACGAAGTTGATCGACTGCCACGGGCGGCGCAGCGTGTGGTCGTAGAGGTCGGACGACCCGGAGAGCCGGAACGCGAGGTCGCCGACGCCGGACTCGCCGCGCCAGAAGTCGCGGACCGCGTCCCGGTAGATGCCGTTCCACTCGGCCCACTGGCTGCCGAAGTAGCCGACCTTGTAGCCCTCCCCCGTCGCGTCCCACGGCTCGGCGATGAGCTTGCACCGGGCCAGCACGGGGTCCTGGGCGATCGCCGTGAGCACCGTCGAGCTCATGTCGAACGATCCGCCGTGGGGCCGACCGAGCGTGCTGGCGAGGTCGAACCGGAAGCCGTCGACACCGAGCTCCTCGGTCCAGTAGCGCAGCGAGTCGGTGATCAGCCGCACGACCGTCGGCGAGCCGGCCTCCAGGGTGTTGCCGCACCCGGTGATGTCGGCCATGTGGCCGTCCTCGTCGTGCAGGTAGTAGGCGGTCGCCTCGTACCCGCGGAAGCTGAGTGTCGGCCCGTCCGGGCCTCCCTCGCAGGTGTGGTTGTAGACGACGTCGACGATGACCTCGATGCCGGCGGCGTGCATCGCCGCAACCATCGTGCGGAACTCCTCGACCTCGCGGCCCGGCTCGCTCGCGTACCCCGCGTGCGGGGCGAAGTAGCCCAGCGGCGAGTAGCCCCAGTAGTTGTGGCGGCCCGCCCGGATCAGCGACGGCTCGTCGCTGAAGGCCTGCACCGGCAGCAGCTCGACGCTCGTGACGCCGAGGCGGATCAGGTGGTCGATGACCGCCGGGTGGGCCAGCCCGAGGTACGTGCCCCTCAGGTGCTCGGGCACGTCAGGGTGCTGCTGGGTGAACCCCTTGACGTGCAGCTCGTAGACGACGGTCTCCTCGAACGGCACCTCCGGCTTCACGCCGGTGTCCGGGCCGCCGGGGCTGGTGACGACGCTCAGAGGGACGCTGCCCAGGGAGTCGACGGTGCTGGGCTCGGGCCCGTCCGGGTCGTCCGCGTAGCCGTAGGCGGCCTCGAGGTCGGTCAGTGTGCCGCTGATGCGCCGCGCGTACGGGTCGACGAGCAGCTTGTGCGGGTTGCACCGCAGGCCGGCCTTGGGCTCGTACGGGCCGTGGATGCGGAAGCCGTACTTCTGTCCGGGCGTGACGCCGGGGACCAGGCCGTGCCACACGCCGAAGGTCCGCTCGGTCAGCTCGATGCGTCGCTCGTGCAGGTCGTCGTCGACGAGACAGACCTCGACGCGCTCGGCGACCGTGCTCGCGACCGCGAACCGGACGCCCCCCGCCTCCGGGTGGGCACCCAGGGGAAAGGGGCGGCCGGCGAGCACCTGGACGTCGGACGTGGGGTGCGTTGCCATGCGTCCAGTGTCGCAGGTGCAGGGGCGCCCGGTCGGGCGCCGGCGCGTCAGCTGGAGAGGGCCTTCGTGGCCTTCTTCTCGGCCTTGGTGGCCTTCTTCTCGGCCTTGGTCACCTTCTTCTGCGCCTTGCGGACCTTGCGGCTCTCGCCGTTGCCGTCGAGCAGCAGGCTCGAGCCGATGCCCAGCAGCCATACGTCCTTGGCGAGCCCGGTGCCGTCCTGGGTCGGGCGGATGCCGTCGCGCATGCCGGGGGTCTTGGCGTACAGGCCCAACAGACCGGCGGAGAAGGCCGTCAGCGCCAGGCCCGCCTTGCGGGACGAGACGACCGGCGTGAGGAGGGCAGCACCGAGCGCGATCTCGCCGGCGGCCAGCGCCTTGACGAACACCGGCGGCTGGACCTTGTTGACCACCGGGTAGGTGCCGGAGGCGAATCCGTGGAGCCCGGCGGCCGTCTCACCGTCGGCGGACCACTTGGTCAGGCCCGAGTTGAGGATGAATGCCCCGGCGGTGGCGCGGAGCGGGGCGTGGGACAGGCGGAACGACATGCGGGACCTCCGAGATGGATGACGGCTCAATCTTCGCTCCCACCGTACGGGGTGACGGCCCGACGTGCGCGCCCGACGACCGTCGCAGGCACGGACTGTCGCGTCTGGCACTCGCCGATGGGGACACCATGTCATTACAGTGCTGCCCATGGGCATCGACATCGAGCCGGGGAGCGTCCTGAACGCGTGGCGGATCGGCCGGCAGGCCGAGGCCGATCTCGATGACGCCGTGACGCAGACGACGGCAGCATCGGGGACCGGGCTGGCCGGGCTGCAGTCCACGATGACCGCGGCCGCGCGCACGGTCGCGGAGGTCCTGGCCGTCGCAGCGGCCGTCGTGGACGAGACGACGTCGACGATCGACGGCTGCCTGGCCGAGTACGCGGCCAGCGACGGCCGGTCGGCGGGACGGTTCCATGGGCTTCGGTGACGACGTCGTCGGCGCCCTGAACCAGACCATCGACGGCCTGCGGGTCGTCCTGGCCCGCCTGGAGAACCTCGACTTCTGGCCCCCGTGGGACGCCGCGAAGACGATCGTGGATGCCGTCGGCGCCGCGATCGACGCCGCGACCACACCGCCCGAGCCGGACCCCGTGGCGCTGGACTCCGCGGCCGACGCGTGGAACGCGATCGCGATCGACGTCGACCGGGCGGCCGGCGACCTCACGCAGTCGCGCCAGGCGCTGACGCGACAGGTGTGGGAGGGGGACGCCGGCGACGCCGCCCGCACGCACCTGCGCAACCTGACCGACCGGGTGGAGACCGTGACGACCGCCGCCGAGTCGGTCCGGCGGGCGCTCATCACCGCCTCGGACGCCATGACGGACGCCCGCGACCGCCACGCGTCGGCGTACTCGATCCTCACCCAGCACCTCACGATCACCTGGTCCGACATGGCGCCCTGGGACCTGGTGAGCAGGCTCAAGCAGATCGTCGGGGACTGCGTCGACGCGGTCCGGGCGCTGGTCGGCTCCTACGAGGACGCTGCGGAGGCCATGGCGACGGCGCGTCGTCAGGTCACCGCAGCGATCGACACGATCGACCTGCCGACCCATCTGCCCGACGGGGTCAGTCCCACCTCCGTCGTCAACGGCTGGGAGGGCGACGACACCGGTCCCCTGCGTGGATCGGTGCTCGAGCGCGCGGAGAAGGCGCTCGAGGGGATGTCGCCGCAGCAGCGTGCAGCGGCCCAGCAGCTGCTCGACGACGCCGGCAGTGACGAGGCCATGGCCTGGATCCTGGCCGCGATCGCCTCCGGGCTCACGGGCTCCGACCTCGACGCGTACGCCGCACAGCTCGCCACCATGACGCCCGACCAGATGGCCGCCCTCGACCCCACGACCGCGGACGACGGGACGTACACGCAGCCGGACCAGACAACGTGCGGCTCGGCGACCCTCGTGATGTCGAAGATGCTCAACGACCCCGCCTACGCGATGTACATCGCGACCGGGCGCCATCCCGTGACCGGGCAGACCTCGCCCCTGTCCCCCTCGGAGCTGTTCGACGCCGAGTCGCTCGCGATGCACCAGCAGACCAACGCGTTCCGGGACCACGCCGGGAACCCGCAGGTGCCGTGGATCGACGAGATCGGCACCTCACCGTGGGGCGTGGCCCACCAGATGGCCGGCGAGGGCGGATCGGGCATCCCCGGCTCCGACTACGGCCTCGACCTGACCGACCCGAGCCGGCCCGGCGCCGACTACGACCACATCGTGGCCGCGACGGAGGACGGGCAGACCGTCCCCCTCTACGTCGGCGACGACAAGTCCCCGCGCCACGTCGTCCTGGTGACGTCGAGCTCCGACGACACCCTGACGATCTACGAGCCGTCCGCCGGGCGGACCATCACCGTGACGCGGGACGAGTTCGAGCGCGGCGACGTCGACGTCGCCGGCTGGGACAAGCCCTGGCTCGCGGTGACGCCGTCGTGACGCGATGGCCCCGCGCGCTGCTCCTCGTGCCGGCGGCCGTCCTGCTCGCGGGTTGCCCGGCACCGCAGAAGGACGAGCTGAAGCCGGACGCGGTCGACCGGGAGCGGGTGGCTCGCATCGCGAAGGACCCGTGGGCGGCACCGAGCAGCACGACCCTGCCCCGTCAGGGTGACGGCACCAACGGCCTCGTCACGCGTGAGGCGGGCAGGCGCGAGACCACGCTCCTCGGGGAGGACGACCTGCCCGCGGTCCGTGCCGAGGTCGAGGCCGCGGAGGCCGACGGGTGGACGCTCGTCGGAGCCGTCTGCAGCGAGCGCGGCCGGGTCGACGAGGTCCAGCTGGCCCGCGGCGAGACCCTCGACGACAGCGCTCGTGCCGTGATCACGACCGAGCCCGAGGGCAGTCGCGACGCACCCGCCTGGCGGATCGTCGTCCGCGTCTACGTGCCGCACCACGCCGATCGCTCGTGGCCGCGCCCGGACGCCGTCCGCACCTCTGCCACGTGCCTCGCCGACCCGGCCGCCCCGCCCGTCGAGGTCGACAGCGTGGCGGACGGCCGCGTCTACGGGCCCGAGACCTCGTAGGTCTCGGCGGCGAAGTCGACCCGCACCTGCCACGCCCCCCGGTGCATCACGAGCCATGAGTCGTCGTCGGCGACCTCGACCCGGAAGCCGTCCAGCGACGGATCGGACAGCTCGGGGTGCTCGCGGCGCAGCGCGATCAGCGAGCGGTAGGTCTCCAGCACCTCGCGATGGCCGTCGGACACCGGCTCCGACCAGTCCAGCGTCGACCGCTCGACCGTCGCGGGGTCCATGGGGTCGGGCACCTCGGACTCGCCCCAGCCGTGCCGGCCGAACTCGCGGCGGCGCCCGGTGCGGACCGCCTCCGCCAGGTCGGGATCGGGGAAGGACGCGAAGAACTGCCACGGCGTCGAGGCCGCCCACTCCTCCCCCATGAAGAGCATCGGCGTGTAGGGGCCGAGCAGCACGATCGCGGCGGCGCAGGCCTGCAGCCCCGGCGAGATCGTCGCGGAGATGCGGTCGCCGGTCGCCCGGTTGCCGATCTGGTCGTGATTCTGCAGGTACGCGAGGAAGGCCGTCCCCGGCAGGGCCGTGGTGTCCACCGGACGCCCGTGGGTCCGTTCCCGGAAGGACGACCAGGTGCCGTCGTGGAAGAACGCTCCCCGCAGGGTCTTGGCCAGCGCGCCCGGCGCCGCGAAGTCGGCGTAGTAGCCGTCGGTCTCGCCGGTCACCCGCACGTGCAGCGCGTGGTGCAGGTCGTCGGACCACTGCGCGTCCATGCCGAGCCCGTGCTCGGCTCGCGGCGTCACCATGCGCGGGTCGTTGAGGTCGGACTCGGCGATCAGCGAGAGCGGGCGTCCGAGCGCCTGCGACATCCGCGCGGTCTCGGCCGAGAGCTCCTCGAGGATCGGCAGCGCCCGCGTGTCGGCGAGCGCGTGGACCGCGTCGAGGCGCAGCCCGTCGACGTGGAAGTGCTCGAACCACGCCATCGCGTTGTCGATCACGTAGCGGCGCACCTCGTCGGACTGCGGGCCGTCGAGGTTGAGTCCCGGTCCCCAGTCGTTCTGGCCGGCGAAGTACGGGCCGAAGCGGTCGAGGTACGCCCCCGACGGACCGAGGTGGTTGTAGACGACGTCCAGCAGCACGCCGAGCCCGCGGGCGTGGCACGCGTCGACGAACCGCTTGAACCCGTCCGGTCCCCCGTACGACTCCTGCACCGCGCCCCACAGGACGCCGTCGTAGCCCCAGCCGTGCGGGCCGTCGAACGAGTTGACCGGCAGCACCTCGACGAGGTCGATGCCCAGGTCGACGAGGTGGTCCAGCCGCTCGATCGCGCTGTCGAACGTCCGCCCGGGCGTGAAGGTGCCGACGTGCAGCTCGTAGACGACCGAGCGCTCGAGCTCGCGGCCCTGCCAGGCCTGGTCGCTCCACCGGAAGCGGGAGTGGTCGTACGCCCGCGTGGGCCCGTGGACGCCGTGGGGCTGCCAGGCCGAGCGGGGATCGGGCAGGGGCGTCTCGTCGTCGCCGAGGACGAACGCGTAGTCGGTGCCGTGCGGGGCGTCGACGTCGGCGGACCACCACCCGGTGTCCGCCTCGCGACGCATCTCGTGGTCGGTGTCCCCGGCGCGCAGCCGGACCCGCTCGAGCTGGGGTGCCCAGACCGTGAGCGTCATGACGAGACCCCCTCCTTCACCAGCAGCGCCACCGGGTAGCGGTCCAGGACGTCCGCGAGTGCCGTGTCGCCGCCCTCCACCTGCGCGCCGGTGATGACGTCGGTCCAGCGCCCCTCGGGCAGCGGCACCGAGGTGGTGCCCCATCCCCCGCGGCGCTCCAGGCCGATGGGCAGCCGGGTCGCGACGGCGACCAGGTCGTCGCTGCGTGCGAACGCGACCGCGTGCTCGGCTGCCGGACCGTCGGCCCGCAGCGGGGTGTAGCCCCGGAACAGCTCGGGCCGGTCGCGACGCAGCGTCAGGACGCGGTGGACGACGAGCATCTTGGCCGCGCCGGACCGGTCGATCTCGGGCACGAGCCCTTCACCGAACCGGTCGAGCAGCTCGCGGCGCAGGTCGTAGTCGACCTCGCGACGGTTGTCGGGGTCCACCAACGAGAAGTCCCACAGCTCGGTGCCCTGGTAGACGTCCGGGACGCCCGGTCCGGCCAGCTGGAGCAGCTTCGCGGACAGCGAGTTGGACCACCCGGCCGGGGTGATCCGCTTCACGAAGGCGTCCACCTCCTCGCCCAGCTCGGCTCGCACCCGCGCCGGCCAGGACACGACCGTCTGCTCGAACTCCTCGTCCGGCTCGGTCCAGGTCGTGCGGAGCTTGGCCTCCTTGGCGGCCTTGAGCAGGTAGTCCGACAATCGCTCGTCGCTGATCGGCGACGCCCCGACGAGGGTCTGCCAGGCGAGCAGGTCGAGCGACGGCTCGTCGATGCCGCAGCGGTCGTGCCAGTCGGTGACCAGCTCGGCGAACTCGTCGGCCACCTCGGCCAGCACGGCCATGCGCGCCCGGGTGTCCTCGGAACGCTTCGTGTCGTGGGTGGTGAGCGTCGTCATCGTCGCCGGCGACCCGGCGTCGCGAACGGCCGCGAGCCGGTGGAACTCGTCCACGCCGACGCCCCAGCGGTCGGGCGAGCCGCCGACCTCGTTGAGCGCCGCGAACCGGGTGAAGCGGTAGAACGTGGTGTCCTCGGTGCCCTTGGCGACGACCATGCCGGACGTCTGCTGGATGCGGGTCGCGAGCTCACCTGCCGGATCGGCACGCACCTGCTCGTCGAGCGCGGCCAGCGCCTCGCCGAGGTCGGGACGCCGGGCGGTGGCCCGGACGATCGCCGCGGCCCACTCGTCGGCGACCTCGGGCAGGTACGACCGGTAGACGCCGAACGCGATCATCGTCTCGGCGACGGCCGCACGGGCCGCCTCGACCTCGACGTCCTGCAGGAGGGCCGCGATGCGGCGCACCTCCGCGACGAGGATCGAGTCGGTGACCAGGCGCCGGGCCTCCTCCTCGACCGCGGCGTAGTCGGTGGGCACGCCCAGCCGGGCGGCGAGCTGTGTGAACGCGGCCTCGCCGGCCGGGTCGAGCAGCACGCCCGAGACGTCGCCGAGCGCGTCGTACCCGGTCGTCCCCTCCACGGGCCACGAGCCGGGCAGCGCCTCGCCCGGGTGCAGGATCTTCTCGATCACGATCCATGCGTCCGGCGCGGCCTCGCGCAGGCGGCGGACGTACGCGGTCGGGTCGGCGAGCCCGTCCGGGTGGTCCACCCGCAGGCCCGTGACGTCCCCGTCGCCGACCCAGCGCAGCACCTCGCGGTGGACGTCGTCGAACACCTCGGGACGCTCGACGGTCACCGCGGCCAGGGTGGTGATGTCGAAGAAACGCCGATAGCTGAGCTCGGCGTTGCCCCGGCGCCAGTCGACCAGCTCGTAGTGCTGGCGGTCGTGGACCTCCTGGGGCGTGCCCTCGGTCGAGCCGCTGACCGGGAACCGGTGGTCGTAGTAGACCAGCTCGTCGCCTTCGACGGTCAGGGCCGCGAGATCGTCCGCGGAGCCGAGGACCGGGACGAGGATCCGCTCGCGGGACCAGTCGATGTCGAAGTGGTGCGCGTACGGCGACGCGCTGCCGTCACGCAGCACCGACCACCACCACGGGTTCGCGGACGGCACCTCGACCGACATGTGGTTGGGCACGATGTCGACGACCAGCCCCATGCCCTCGGCGCGGACGGCGTCGGCCAGTGCCAGCCGGCCCTCCTCGCCGCCGAGCTCGGGCCGTGCCCGCGACGGGTCCGTGACGTCGTAGCCGTGGGTCGACCCGGGCGTGGCGTCGAGCACCGGCGAGACGTACACGGCACCGATCCCGAGGGCACCGAGATAGCTCACGACCTGCTCGGCGTCCCGGAAGCCGAACTCCGGGCGCATCTGCAGCCGGTAGGTCGACGACGGGGTCGATCGCGAGGTCATGAGGCCCGCTGCAGCACGACCAGCGAGCGTGCGGCGAGGTTCATGGTGGACCCGGCCGCCTGGATCGCCGAGCCGACCTGGTCCACGACACCGGTCGCGGTGTCGATGACGACGCTCCAGCTGTCGCCGTACTCCCCGTCGGGCAGCACGAGCTCGATGTCCTCGTGGTGCGCGTTGAACGCCATGAGGAAGGAGTCGTCGGTGACCCGCATGCCCCGCTCGTCGCGGTCGGCGATCGAGTCGCCGTTGAGGAACACGACGATGGACTTGCCGAATGCGTCGTCCCAGTTCTGCTCCTTCATCTCCTCGCCGCTGGGCGTGAACCAGGCGATGTCGGCAAGCTCGTCGGCCTTGCGGATCGGCTTGCCCTGGAAGAAGCGACGACGGCGGAACGCGGGATGCTGACGGCGGAACTGCGTCACCGCGGTGGTGAAGTCGAGCAGCTCACGCTCACCCTCGTCCAGCTCCCAGTCGACCCACGCGACCTCGTTGTCCTGGCAGTAGACGTTGTTGTTGCCGCCCTGGGTCCGGCCCAGCTCGTC
The DNA here is from genome assembly GCF_003065605.1 of Aeromicrobium chenweiae. GTDB lineage: Bacteria > Actinomycetota > Actinomycetes > Propionibacteriales > Nocardioidaceae > Aeromicrobium > Aeromicrobium chenweiae. Next base: position 2,549,871 of record NZ_CP026952.1, read on the forward strand.
GCCGTGCAGGATCATCGGGACGCCCTGCGACAGCAGCAGCGTGGCCATCAGGTTGCGGCGCTGGCGCCGGCGCAGGTCCAGGATCTGGGGATCGTCGGTCTCGCCCTCGACGCCGCAGTTCCACGAGCGGTTGTCGTCCGCGCCGTCGCGGCCGTCCTCGCCGTTCGCCTCGTTGTGCTTGTCGTTGTAGGACACGAGGTCGTTCAGCGTGAAGCCGTCGTGGGCGGTCACGAAGTTGATCGACGCGTACGGGCGCCGCCCGTTGTCCTGGTAGAGATCGGACGAGCCGGTGAGGCGCGACGCGAACTCGCCCAGCGTCGACGGCTCGCCGCGCCAGAAGTCCCGGACGGTGTCGCGGTACAGCCCGTTCCACTCGGTCCACAGCGGCGGGAAGTTGCCGACCTGGTAGCCGCCCGGGCCCACGTCCCACGGCTCGGCGATGAGCTTGACCTGGCTGACCACCGGGTCCTGCTGCACGAGCTCGAAGAAGGTCGCGAGCTTGTCGACGTCGTAGAACTCGCGGGCCAGCGTGGCCGCGAGGTCGAACCGGAACCCGTCGACGTGCATCTCGGTGACCCAGTAGCGCAGCGAGTCCATGATGAGCTGCAGCGTGTGGGGGCTGCGGACGTTGAGCGAGTTGCCGGTGCCCGTGTAGTCCATGTAGAACGCCGGGTCGTCCTCGACCGTGCGGTAGTAGGCGCCGTTGTCGATTCCACGCATCGAGAGCGTCGGACCGAGGTGGTTGCCCTCGGCGGTGTGGTTGTAGACCACGTCGAGCACGACCTCGATGCCTGCCTCGTGCAGCGTGCGCACCATGCCCTTGAACTCCTCGACCTGGCCGCCCGGCTGCGCGGCGTACGCGTCGTGCGGGGCGAAGAAGCCGATCGTGTTGTAGCCCCAGTAGTTGGTGAGGCCCTTCTCCGACAGGTAGTGGTCGGTCACGAACTGGTGCACCGGCAGCAGCTCGATCGCCGTGACGCCGAGATCCTTCAGGTGGCTGATGATCGACGGGTGGGCGATGCCCGCGTACGTGCCGCGGAGCTCCGGCGGCAGGTCGGGGTGGTTCATCGTCAGGCCCTTGACGTGCGCCTCGTAGACGACGCTCTCGTTGTACGGCGTCCGCGGCGGACGGTCGTTGGCCCAGTCGAAGAACGGGTTGACGACCAGCGAGTACGGGACGTGGCCGGCCGAGTCGGCGTCATTGCGCTGGTCGGGCTCGTCGAGGTCGTACGAGAACAGGGACGGGTCCCAGTCGATCGTGCCCGTGACGGCCTTGGCGTAGGGGTCCATGAGCAGCTTGTTGGGGTTGCACCGCAGGCCCTGCTCGGGGTCGTACGGGCCGTGCACGCGGTAGCCGTAGCGCTGTCCGGGGTTGACGCCCGGCAGGAACGCGTGGTGGACGAAGCCGTCGACCTCCTCGAGGCGGACCCGCGTCTCGGTCCCGCTCTCGTCGAACAGGCACAGCTCCACGAAGTCGGCGACCTCCGAGAACAGGGCGAAGTTGGTGCCGGTGCCGTCGTACGTGGCTCCCAGCGGTGAAGCACTTCCGGGCCAGGGCTGCACAGGACTCCTTCAGAAGGGGTGGGACTAGGGGTGGGACAAGGATTCGGCCGCTCGCGCGGTGCGGAGCGGCTCGATGGCCCTCTGTACCCCGTCGTCGGCAAAGAACGCGTCCAGATCGACCGGCAACGGGATCCGCCAGTTGGGGTACTCGTCGATCGTCCCGGGGAGGTTCGGCTGGCGCAGCTCACCGACCACGTCGCTCGGCGAGCTGAGCACGAGGCTCGAGGCCGCGCGGGCGATGACGGCGTGCAGGCCGACGACGATGCTCGCCACGTCGTCCTCGTCGAACGGGACCGACTCGGCGCGCAAAAGGTCCAGCAGCGCGCGCTTGTCCTCCGCAGCCTTCGCGTAGGCCTCGTCCTCGGGGCTGTCGAGCAGGTCGAGCGAGGCCCTGAGGCGTACGTGCTCGGCGCGCAGCCAGCCGCTGGCGGTCGGCAGGTCGTGCGTCGTGATGCTCGCCATCGCCTCGACCGGCCAGTCGCCGGGACGGTCGTGGGGCTGGCCCGGGGCGTCCCAGTCGCGCTCGAACCACAGCACGGCCGAGCTCAGGATGCCGCGTTCGTGCATGGTCTCGGTCACCTCGTCCTCGACGGTCCCGAGGTCCTCGCCCACCACGATCGCGCCCGCGCGCTGAGCCTCCAGCATCAGCACACCCACCATCGCGTCCGGGTCGTAGTGCACGTACGCCCCACGGTTCGCGGGCTCTCCCGGCGGGATCCACCACAGCCGCCACAACCCGGCGATGTGGTCGATGCGGATGCCGTCGGCGTGCCGCAGGACGCTGCGGACCACCTCGCGGAACGGCGCGTACCCGGACTCCGCCAGCGCGCGCGGCTTCCACGGCGGCAGTCCCCAGTCTTGGCCCAGCTCGTTGAACGCGTCGGCCGGCGCCCCGACGCGCACGTCCGGGGCGAAGTCGTCGCGGTGGGACCAGGTGTCCGGGCCGCCCGCGCTGACGCCGACCGGGAGGTCGTGCACGATGCCGACGGGCATGCCGGCCGCACGGGCCGCCTCGCGTGCCGCGTCCAGCTGCTCGCGGGAGAGCACCTGCAGCCACGCGTGGAACGCGATCCGTTCGGCCAGGTCGACCTGCACCTGCCGGACCGCCTCGCCGGTGGGGTCCTGCAACGACTCGGGCCAGTCCCGCCAGTCCCCGCCGTGCCGCTCGGCGAGCGCCGAGAACGTCGCGAACGCCTCGAGCTCGGCGTCATGGGTGCGGGCGCGCTCCGCCTCCGGCCGGTGCGGCCAGAGCAGCTCCAGGGCGGCCAGCTTCGCGTCCCAGACCGCGTCGTGGTCGATGAGCTCGCCCAGCTCGGGCGCGAGGGCGTCCACCCGGGCGCGGACGTCGTCGTCCGCCGCTGCGTACGCCGCGGTGTCGGTGACCCGCAGGTAGAGCGGGTTGGCGAACCGGCGGCTGGACGGCGAGTAGGGCGAGCGCTGGATCGGGTGGGCGGGACTGACCGCCTGCACCGGGTTGACCAGCAGCACGCCGGCTCCCTGCTCGCGGCCTGCGCGGTCCGCCATCTCGGTCAGGTCGCCGAAGTCGCCCATCCCCCAGGACCTGGCCGAGTGCAGCGCGTACAGTTGGAGCATCCAGCCCCACGCGCGCGGCACGTCGGGCATGCGCTCGGGCACCACCAGCAGTGTCACGTCCTCCTGGTCGGTGACGATGCGGTGGTAGCCGAGCGGCAGGTCGTCGGGCACGGCGTCGACGTCGCGGGTCGTCCCGTCCTCGAGGAGGATCCGGGCCGGACGAGGCAGGGCGCGCCCCGTGCCCTCCGTGACCACGACCGTGGGCGGCAGGTCGGTCTCGGCGGCGGCACGACGGGCCTCCGCCAGGGCGGCCGCGACGGCATCGGGGGTCGAGGCGTCGACGCCGAGCGTCTGCAGCACGCCCACGACGACCGGCGCGTCGACGTGTACCTGGGAGCGGTTCGAGCCCTCGTACGACACGGCGACACCGTGCAGCTGGGCGAGCTCGGCTAGGTCGGGGGAAGGTTGCTGAGACGGCACGCGCCCAGCATTGCCGACTGGTGCTGACGGCGCCAGTCAGGCGGCCGTGGGATCAGGAACCGGGGTCGCAGGCGCGGTAGCCGACGAACCCGGCAACGCCCCCGAGGACCACGAGCGTCCCGCCCACGGCCCACTCGGCCAGGATCAGGAACACCAGCCCGATGAGCGCCACGACGAGGCCGAGCAGGGTGGTCAGGACGGCGGTTCGGACATCGAGCTTCGGCACTCGTCCAATCTAGGCAGGGCCCTCAAGGCCCCCGAGCGGGGGCGGCGCGGTTTGCCCGGCGCGGGTTCGGGTACCCCCGCCGGACAGGGAGGAACATCATGGACACTTTGAAGGATTTCGACTGGTGGGTCTGGGCCCTCATCGCGATCGCGATCATCGCTATCATCGCGTTGGGCGTCATGCTCGCCAAGCGAGCCGAGATGAAGCGCAAGGTCGCTCGCCGCGAGAAGGCTGAGGGCATCCGTCACGAGGCCCGTGGCGTCGAGGTCGAGGCCAAGCGCAAGGAAGCCGACGCCGCGTCGATCCGTGCCGATGCCGAGCAGGCTCGAGTCGAGGCGGAGGCCAAGGAGCGGGCCGCCCAGGAGCGTGAGCGGGAGGCGTCCAAGGTCCGCAGCCACCTCGACGAGCGCCTCGCCGAGGCCGATCGCCTCGATCCCGACGGCACGTCCAAGGCCAACGACGGGCAGAGCCGCACCGCCGGCCGCGGTGACGAGCGGACGACGGGCGGCACCGACGCCAAGAGCGCGTACGTCGCAGGTCGTGAGGACGAGCGCGCCGCCAGCACCGACACCGGGGACGGCTCGCACGTCGACCGCGCGGCGGCCGAGGGTCCGGTCGAGGGCGGGACTGCCGACCGTCCGACCCACGTCGCCCCCACGGACGACGACCGCCGCTGATCCGCACTCCCCGCTGGGCCTGACGTTCCTGCAGACACGCCGTCGGCGTGTCGGCAGAAACGTCAGGCCCAGCGTTGGTTGGCCGATCAGCTCCCGCTGAAGGTCGCCTTGCCCGGTCCGTTCTCCACGAACGAGTCCATGCCGGCGCGTCGGTCGTCCGTCGCGAACAGGCCGGTGAACTCGGCCCGCTCGATCTCCAGGCCGGTCTGCAGGTCGACCTCGAGTCCGCGGTCGACGGCGTTCTTGGCCGCCCGCAGCGCGAGCGCGGGTCCGCCCACGAACTGGGCCGCCCACTCGGTGGCCTTCGCGTAGACCTCGTCGGCGGGGTGCACCTGGTCGACCAGGCCGATCGCGAGCGCCTCCTGGGCGTCGACGAAGCGCCCGGTGAAGATCAGCTCCTTGGCCTTCGCCGGACCGACGAGGCGGGACAGCCGCTGGGTGCCACCCGCGCCCGGGATGATGCCGAGCAGGATCTCGGGCTGGCCGAGCTTGGCGTTGTCGGCCGCGAAGCGGACGTCCGTGGCCATGGCGACCTCGCAACCGCCGCCCAGCGCGAAACCGGTGATCGCCGAGACCGTCGGCTTGACGATCGCGGCCAGGTCCCGGGTGAACGCCTGCAGGAGGTGGGCGCGGCGCACCATCTCGGCGTACGACAGCGTCGCCATCTCCTTGACGTCGGCACCGGCCGCGAACACCCGCTCGCCTCCGTAGACGACCACCGCGGCCACGTCGTCACGCGAGTCGGCCTCCTTCGCGGCTGCCGAGAGCTCGGACTGCACCTGGGCACTGATCGCGTTCATCTTCGGCCGGTCGAGCCGGATCGTCCCCACGCCGTCGCTGACCTCGAGTCGCACGAACTCTCCCACGATGTCCTCCTGAAGATCATCGACGCCCGCGGCGGACGCCGTCGTCGTCGAGCATAGGGGCCTGCGGCGTGCCTGCCGGTGCGGGTGCCCGGACCAGGAACAGGGGCGCGGCCAGCGCGAGGACGACGCCACCGACCACCATCGCGAACCCGGTGGACACGCTCGTGGCCAGGGCGCCGAGGACGACCAGCCCCAACGAGCCGCCCGGGTGCATGACCATCGACCCGAGCGACAGCACGGTCGCCCGGTGCTCGCGGTCGACCTGCTGGTGCAGCAGCGTCTCGTGGATCGCGCCCGCCATCGAGTGCACGGCGTACGTCGCGAAGAGACCCGCGACGAGCCCGATCGGCCCGGCCGCCAGGCCCATCGCCACGACGGTGCCGCCCTGCACGATCCTCAGGGCCACCGAGACACCCACCATGCTCCAGCGCCGCAGCAGCAGCGGCACCATCGCTGCGCCCAGGGCGGACACCCCCCACGCCGCCGCCGTGACAGGTCCCATGAGCGACGCGGCCTCGTCGCGGTCCCCCACGAGCTCGGCGAGCCGCACCGGCATCAGCGTCTCGAACGAGATCATCCCGAAACCCCAGAACAGCTCGACCGCCACCAGGGCGCTCAGCACGCGTGAGCGCAGCAGCAGCCGGGCGCCGTCCAGGATCGTTCGAGGAGTGGCGCGGACCGAGGAGAGCAGGCTGCGCCCGGCCACCACCCGCTCACCCCCCATGAGCAGCAGCGCCGCGACCATCTGCACGACGCTGAGCCCCGCCGCGATCCAGTACGGCAGCGCGAGCGCCTCGGACCGGCCGAACGGCGCCCAGGCCACGAGCCCGGCCGAGAGGATGGCTCCCCCGGCGATGCCCAGGCCCACGACGCTCGCATACCCCGCGAGCCCCTTCGCGACGACCGCCGGACGCTCCTGCTCCGGCACCTCGTCGTGCACCGCGTCGACGAACCACGCGTTCAGCGGTCCGCTGTCCAGGGCGCGGTACGCCCCGGCCAGGGCGGTCGCCAGAGCGAACGCGGCAGGCGTCTGCGCCATCGCGTAGACCACGTACGAGCAGAGGGCGACCGCGGCGGACGCGACGAACACGGGCCTGCGGCCGACGGCGTCGGCGAATCCCCCGGTGGGCAGCTCCAGCGCCAGGACGACGATGCCCTGCACGGCTGCCACGGAGCCGTACTCGGCAACCGACAGCCCGCGATCCAGGGGCAGCAGCGCCGCGACCGGGACGATGAGGCCGGTCGACGACCAGCGGATCGCGGCCAGCAGCCAGAACCGGGTACGGACGCTCACGCCGGGGTGTCCGGCCTCGGCAGCGTGAGGAGGTGGACGACCACGTCCTCGGACCCCTTCCGGCCCCAGTAGCGCGTCACGACCTCGTGCAGATCGTCCAGCAGCGCCCGGAGGTCGTCGGGGTCGAGCTGGAGGCGGTAGTCGTTGTGCCCGATGCCCGGCCGCGGCTCGGTCCACGCCTCGAGCCCCTCGCGGAGGTAGTCCTCCTGCCGGCGGCGCACCGCGTCGACGTACTCCCGGCCGCCGTCGAGGTCGCCCAGGGCGGACGGGAACGTCGTGGCGTCCTGCAGGGCCTTCCACCGTCGTTCCCGCCCGGACGGCTGCTCGTCGTCGTCGCCGACGAACCCGAACCGCTCGAGCTGTCGCAGGTGGTACGACGTCGATCCGCTCGACTCGCCCAGCGCGCGTCCCAGCTCCGACGCCGTGGCGGGACCGTCGCCCCGGAGCCGGCCGAGCAGGGCCAGACGCAGCGGGTGGGACACGGCCTTGAGGGTCTCGAGGTCGTCGACGACCTTGGTGGTGAACGCCATGCCACCCACCGTAGGACTGCAAAGACTTCTTTGCAAACAATTCTTTGCGGTTTACGCGACCTGCCCCGCCAGCACGCAGTAGGAGAAGAACGCCACGCCGAGGACCATGCCGACGTGCCCGAGGATCGACAGGAACGGACCCCGGGCCCAGCTGTCGTCCTTGGCGTCCGCGGCGTGCCGCCCTCCCCCGGGCAGCCAGCGCGCCAGGATGAGCAGGCCGATGAGCGCCTCGACCGACCACAGGACGACAGCCAGCAGGCCGACGGGTTCGCTCGGCGAGGCGAGGTAGTACGCGCCGGAGGCGAGCATCCCCACACCCACGACCGTGTGCGCGTCGACCAGGCTGTCGGAGATCTGCGCTCGTCCGGCCTGGGCGTCGTTCGCCCGCAGCCGCAATCGGGTCAGCAGCACCACCACGGCCGCCAGGGCGACCAGCATCCACAGCACGTTCTCGATCTCCACCGTCGCATGGTGGCACAGGTCACACCCGGCGGGAACACCCTCTCTCCGCCACGGTGGTCGGAGGCGCCCGCCTAGGTGTCGTCGGAGATGTCGGCCACCTGCGCGTCGAGCACCCGGACGACATCCGCCGCGTCGGCCGTGATGGCGACGCCGGGAGCTCCGCCACCCAGCGAGATCCGACCCGTCACCGAGGCGTCGACGACGACCGGCCATGCCGTCAGGGAGCCGAACGGCGTGATCGTGCCCCGCTCGTAGCCGGTGGCGGCCAGCGCCCCGGCCGGGTCCGGCATCGACAGCCGGGACGTCCCGAGCACCGCGCGCAGCTTCGGCCACGAGAAGGTCCGGTCGCCCGGCACCAGTACCAGCACGAAGTCGTCGTCGGCCCGTCGCACGACCAGCGTCTTGACGATCTCGCGCGGCTCCACCCCACGGGCGGCGGCGGCCTCGGCGAGAGACGCGACCGGGCCGTGCCGGGTGACCTCGTACGCGATCCCGGTGGCCTCCACGGCCGCGACGGCTCGTTCCTCGCTCACGCCCCGAGCGTAGCGCCGTCGACGGACCGCACGCCGCGGATCCCCGCCGCCGGATAGCCTGAGGGCATGACCGTCACCCTGCGCGACGACGACCTCTCTCTCGTGCCCACCACGGGCTCCGACGAGTTCACCGGCTTCGCGATCGTCCTGGCCGATGAGCGTCGCGGCACGGTCGCCCTCCGCTCCGAGGGCAGGAGCATCGCGTCGATCCGGTGGAACTCCAGCCTCGAGCAGCCGTTCGCGGTGGCCCGCGCACTGCGGCTCGCGATCGAGCACGCCTTCGCCGAGCTCGGCGTCGGCCGGGTCGAGGTGCGTCTGCCGCTCGACGCCACCGCGGACGTCCGCGCCGCATCCCTCAGCGGCCTGCGCCGCGAGGGCGTGATCCGCCTGCCCGGCGACGTCCCCGACGAGGTCCTCATGGCGCGGCTGGTCGACGACCCGCCCGCGTCCAGCAAGGAGGGCTTCACCGCGATCCTCAACGCCGGCCTGCCGACCAAGCGCGTGATCAGCCAGGGACTGCTGCGCGACGAGCAGGGCCGGGTGCTGCTGTGCGAGCTGACCTACAAGCGTGAGTGGGACCTTCCCGGCGGCGTCGTCGAGGTCGGCGAGCCGCCCGCCCTCGGGCTCGTGCGCGAGCTCCAGGAGGAGCTCGGCATCGAGGTCGAGGTCCGCAGCCTGCTCACGGTCAACTGGCTGCCGGCGTGGCGCGGCTGGGACGACGCGTGCATCTTCTTGTTCGACCTCGGCGTGGTCGACGGCGCGATCACCGAGGGCATGACCCTCCAGGCGTCCGAGATCAAGTCGGTCACCTGGTGCGACCCGGCGACCGTGCGCGAGCGGGCGACGGCCGCGGCGATCGAGCTGCTCGAGGCCGTCGACTCCGGCAGCCTGCCGACCTACCGCGAGGCCCCCAAGGCGGCCGAGTAGCCGTCAGGGACTCGCGGTGGTGCTGGCGTCCGCGCTCACGACCCCGCCGTACTGACCCAGCGCACGGGGCTTGCCTCCGCCGCCGGGCAGGTACAGCAGCACCTGGTGGTAGTAGTTGAGCTTGCCCGACCCCGCGATGCCCGACGCGAGGAAGGCCTGCTGCGGCGTGCCCTCGGGCCACGTGATCGTGAGCCCGTCCTCCACGTCGTACGTGTCGGAGCGCAGCAGCGTCACGAAGGCCAGCGCTCCCCCGTCGGTGGTCCGCAGCGCGTACCTCACGTCGTCGGCGGCCCAGGTCTGGGAGAACTTCACGCCCCGCAGCGAGCCGTTGGTCGCGGCCGTCGACCGCATCTGCTTGATGAACGAGTCGGACGCGATCCGGCGCGCCTCGGGGGCCTGGGGGTCGGCCAGGACCTTGGCGTACGCGGCGGCCGCGTCCTGCGCCGACATCGACATGCCCGCACCGTCCTGGGGCTTGACGGTGACCGGGGCGCCCGACCGCTGGCGGATGTCCGGCAGCTTCGTCCTGGCCAGCGTCTCGGGGCTCGCGCTGAGCAGCCACGGGTCGACCGAGGACCCCCGCTCGAAGATCTGCACCCGGTTCACCCCGGCGTCACGCTCGCGGACGACGGCGAAGAACCAGAGGGGGTATGCCGAGAAGCGTGGGGTCAGCACCTGCGTCACCTCGACCGCGGACGTGTCGGCAGCCTGCTTGGTGGCGAGGCGCTGCGACACCTCGAACGACCCGGTGTCGATCGCGAGCACCGGTCCGGTCTCGACGGTCGACAGCGGCTTGGCGTCCAGCAGCTCGATCGCGGTGTTGCGCACCTCGCGGTAGCGGTCGAAGACCTTGGTGACCTCGGCCTCGCGCGCCGCGGTCTTCTCGATCCGCGCCCCGTCCCGGTGGTGCGGGACGGCACAAGCGGCGAGCGCCAGGAAGCAGACCAGCGCGAGCCACCGGCGTGCGTGGTGCCTCATGCGTCCTCCTCCTCGTCCACGATCTCGAACTCCGCGAGCTCGTCCTCGCTCACCTCGTGCTCGACGCCGTCCTCGTCCACGTAGACGTACAGCACCTGCGCGGCAGCAACGGGTCTCGGGGCGGGCGCCGGTCCCGTCCGCTCCGGGGCGGGTGCGGGTTCCGGGTCGGGCCCGGGCTCGGGCTCGGGCCCCGCCGACGGGACGGGCTCCTCGTCCTCCTCGACGATCTCGAGGCCCTGCGCCTCCTCGGCCGAGATCTCGTGCTCGATCCCGTCGTCGTCGACGTACACGTAGACGACCTCCTCGACGACCTCGCCGTCCTGCGGATCGTCCTCGTCGTCGTCCTCCGGGCCGTTGCGGCGCACCAGGATGCCGAGCCAGGCGACTCCGAGGCCGAGCAGCAGCAGGGCCGCGCCCTTCGCGAAGCCGCCCTTGACGCCGTACGCGACGGTCACCTGCAGCCCGGACAGGTTCGACGAGCCGACGGAGAGAATCGCGAGCGAGACGGTCTGGTCCGGCAGCTGCGTGCTGATGCTGGCGCCGCCGAGGCCGGCCGAGCTCTCGATCCACCAGTCGAGCGCGGTGGGGGCGCCCGGCAGGTTCGGGTTGCCCTTCACCGCGCGGGTCGAGATCGTCCACGGGCGCTGGAAGTCGGTGATCTCCAGGCGCTTGGTCCGGCGGACGTAGTCCCGGACGTCGACCGAGTTCGCGAGGCCGACGAAGACCGGCTTGCGGACGGGGACCTCGGCGAGGACGTCGACCTGCACGTCGGCCCACCTGATGACGCGGGGCGTCGTGACGACGGCGGTGTCGTCGGTCTCGATCAGGTGGGGCCCGGTGGAGAACCGGCTGTCCGGGCCGAGCACGGCCATCACGGCGATGCCGAGGATCGTGAGGAGGACCCCGAGGACGGACAAGGCCCAGCCCCACCTCGCCCGCATCAGCACTCCCCTTCACGCCCCCCGGTGGGTGCGCCCTGACCCTACCGGTCCGGATCGCCGAAACAGGTCAGGTTGCAGCGTTCCCCGGCGGGTCGCGGACAGGCGGTCTCGGCGCGGTGGTGTGCCGCGTCGCGGCTGCGGCTCAGAACAGGGCGCTGGCGAGCGACCGCCGGGCCGTCATGACCACCGGATCCGCGATGCCGACGACCGTGAACAGCTCGAGCAGCCGCTCCCGGACCGTCTCGCGCTCGTCGCCGGACGTGCGCTTGACCAGGTCGATGAGGCGCAGGAACGCGTCCTCGACCTTGCCACCGCTGATGTCGAGGTCGGCGACCAGCATCTGCGCCTCGATGTCGTCGGGGTCGTCGGCGGCCGCCTTGCGAGCAGCCTGCAGGTCCGCGTTCTTGGTGCGCGACAGCCACTTGACCCGGGCCAGGCGCTCGGCGACCTCGACGTCGGCGGGGTACTGCACGCGGAGCTTCTCGTACTCCGCGACCGCGGTCTCGAAGTCGCTCGCCATGAAGGCCTCCTCCGCGGCGGCGAACCGCGGGTCCTCGGGCTCCTCCTCCGGCTCACCGTCGGCCGGGGCCGCGCCGACGGGCTGGGCGCGACCGGTCAGCCCGTTCTCGGCCGCGATGCGCACGAGCTCGTCGAAGTAGCGGCGCACCTCGGCCTCCTCGACCGTGCCCTGGAACAGCGGCACCGGCTGTCCCTTGACCAGGCCGGCGACGAACGGGACGCCCTGCACGTTGAGCGCCTGGGCGATCTGGGGACTGGCGTCGACGTCGACCCGCGCGAGCAGGATCTGGCCGGCGTACGAGTCCACGACCCGGCCGAGGACGTCGTTGAACGCCGCGCCCTGCGGGGCGCGCGAGGACCACAGGCCCAGGACCACGACGTACGACATCGAGGCCTCGAGCGCGACGGACTGGAACGTGCGCTCGTCGATGTCGACGACGTACGAGCCGGCCCCGCCCGACGCGCCGGACGACGCGGCCGCGGGACGGTTGGCGGGTTGCTTCAGCGCTGACAGATCGATGGCACCGGGACGCGAGAAGTTCATGCCCCCATCATAGGAAGGTTGTCGCGAAGCGGTCAGTTGCCGTCCATCAGGCGCTGCTCCATGGTCTTGCCCCGGAGGCCGGACCGCTGGATCACGCGCTGGATGGTCAGGTCGCGCGCGTCGGGGTCGCCGATGAACCGGATGTGCCGCAGTCCCTGCGCCTGGGCCGCGGACTCGAAGATGAAGTGGCCGTACCCGACCAGGCGGCCCAGCAGCGGCTTCTCGACCGTGATGTCCAGGATGCGCGTGATGGGCATCGTCGCGATGCGGACCGAGAACACACCGCTCATCCGGAAGACCCGCATGTTGGTGATGACGAAGACGTCGCGGTGCTCGCGCGCCGTCAGGTACAGGGCGTGGAGGGTCAGCCCGAGGAACACGACGATGAAGAACCAGCCCAGGGAGATCGGCCCGACGAAGGCCAGCACGAGGATCAGCGCGGCGGCGGCGGCCTCCGCGACGGGGCGCCAGAACACGATGTAGTGGTGGCGCACCAGGTCGATGACCATCTCGCCCTCGTCGGCGAGGAGGTGCCGGTCGACGTCCTGTTCGGGCAGGCGGTCCAGCAGTGCCCGGATCATCGCTGTCCTATTGGGTGAGCTCGTCGAAGAACACGCCCACCTGGCCGAAGGCGTCGACGATCGCCGCGCACGCATCGCTCACGGCGTCCGCGGCGCTGGCCGGCGTGTTCAGCAGGTAGTAGATGATGAACCCGACGACGAGTATCGCAATGACCTTCTTCAGCACGGCCCCATTGTGTCGACCTGTCGCCCGCGATCCCGGCAGGCGCGCCGGGGTCAGAGGCTCTCGACGAGCGTGTCCGCCGCGGCGAACGGGTCGGACTCGCCACCCAGGACCTGCTCGGCGAGGGCGTCCAGCCGCGCGTCGCCCGACAGGTGGGCGAACCGCGAGCGCACCTCGGTGAGGGCCAGCGCCTCGATCTCGCGGCGCGTGCGAGCGAGCCGGCGGCGGCGCAGCTCCCCGGAATCCGCCAGGTGGGCACGGTGCGCGAGGATCTCGTCGACGACCTCGGGGACCCCGTCGCCGGTCGTCGCCGTGGTCAGCAGGATCGGCGGCTTCCAGGCCCCGTCGACCCGGTCGGTCATCGAGATCACCGATCGCAGCTCGCGGCGGGTCGAGGCCGCACCGTCGCGATCGGCCTTGTTGACGACGAAGACGTCACCGATCTCGAGGATGCCTGCCTTCGCGGCCTGGATGCCGTCGCCCATGCCCGGGGCCAGCAGCACCACGGTGGTGTCCGCGAGTCCCGCGACCTCCACCTCGGACTGCCCCACCCCGACGGTCTCCACCAGCACGATGTCGCAGCCGGCGGCGTCCAGCACCCGCAGTGCCTGGGGTGCGGTCGCGGAGAGGCCGCCGAGGTGTCCGCGGCTGGCCATCGACCGGATGTAGACGCCCTCGTCGAGGGCGTGGTCCTGCATGCGGACCCGGTCCCCCAGGAGCGCGCCGCCGGAGAACGGGGAGGTCGGGTCCACCGCCAGCACGCCCACGCGATGACCCTGCTGGCGCAGCGCCGTGACGAGAGCGGACGTCGAGGTGGACTTCCCGACGCCGGGCGAGCCCGTGATGCCCACGATGTGCGCACCGCCGACCAAGGGCGAGAGTGCGGCACTGACCTCCCTCAGCGAGGGCGATCGGTCCTCCACCAACGAGATCAGCCGCGCCACGGCCCGGGGCTGGCCGTCCCGGGCCTGCTGCACCAGGTCGGCCACGGGCGTGGCGCGGCTGCTCGTCGTCACTGCGGGAGGACTACTTCTTCGGGACGCGGATGATCAGCGCGTCGCCCTGACCGCCGCCGCCGCACAGTCCCGCGGCGCCGACGCCGCCACCACGGCGTCCCAGCTCGAGCGCCAGGTGCAGCACCAGGCGGGCGCCGCTCGCGCCGATCGGGTGGCCGAGCGCGATCGCGCCGCCGTTGACGTTCACGATGTCCTCGTCGATGCCCAGCTCGGAGGTGGAGGCGATGCCGACGGCGGCGAACGCCTCGTTGATCTCCACCAGGTCCAGGTCGGTGGGCGCGATGCCCTCCTTCGCGCAGGCCTGGGCGATGGCCCGCGACGGCTGGCTCTGCAGGCTGGAGTCCGGACCGGCCACGACGCCGGCGGCGCCGATCTCGGCGATCCACGACAGCCCGAGCTCCTCGGCCTTGGCCTTGCTCATGACGACGACGGCTGCGGCGCCGTCGGAGATCTGGCTGGCCGAGCCGGCCGTGATCGTGCCGTTCTTGTCGAACGCGGGGCGCAGCCGGCCGAGCGACTCGGTCGTCGTGTCGCCACGGACGCCCTCGTCGGTCGACACCACGATCGGGTCACCCTTGCGGGTGGGGATCTCGACCGGGACGATCTCGTCGTCGAAGATGCCGTTCTTCTGCGCGAGCGCTGCCTTCTGGTGCGAGGCGGCGCTGAACGCGTCCTGCTGCTCGCGGCTGAACTGCTGCTTCTCGGCGTTGATCTGCTCCGTGAGCCCGCCCATGGCCTGGTCGGTCATGGCGTCCCACAGGCCGTCAGCGGCCATGTGGTCGACGAGCTGGGTGTCGCCGTACTTGGTGCCCTCGCGCGAGCCCAGCAACATGTGGGGAGCCTGGGTCATCGACTCCTGCCCGCCCGCGACGATGATCTCGTGCTCGCCGGCGCGGATCAGCTGATCGGCCATCGCGATCGCGTTGATGCCCGAGAGGCACACCTTGTTGATCGTCAGGGCCGGGACGTTGAGCGGGATGCCGCCCTTGTGCGCGGCCTGACGCGCCGGGACCTGGCCCGCGCCGGCCTGCAGCACCTGGCCCATGATCACGTAGTCGACCTGGTCACCGCTGACGCCCGCGCGCTCCAGCGCGCCCTTGATCGCCAGACCGCCGAGATCGGAGCCGGACAGGGTCTTGAAACCGCCCAGGAGGCGGCCGATGGGGGTGCGTGCACCGGCGACGATGACGGACTGGGTCATGGAGGAGCTCCTTCGAGGACAGTCTCTTGTAGACGGTAGTCACACTTTACGCACTGGTAACCCGCACGCGACCGCGATGTGCGCTGGATCACCTCTCGCCCCGCGAGGACGTGCCATACGCTCGTGGGATGACGACCCCGTTGGTCCCCGACCACCTGCTCCTGACCATCGACCACGTCGGCATCGCCGTGCCCGACCTCGACGACGCGCTCGAGTTCTACGCGACCACGTTCGGCCTGCATTCGGTCCACGAGGAGGTCAACGAGGAGCAGGGCGTCCGCGAGGCGATGCTCGCCGTCGGTGACTCCGACACCCGCATCCAGCTGCTCGCGCCGCTGAGCGAGGAGTCCACGATCGCCAAGTTCATCGCGCGCAACGGCCAGGGCATCCAGCAGCTCGCGTACCGCGTGGCCGACATCGAGGCCGTCTCGGCGATCCTGCGCGAGCGCGGCGTCCGTCTGCTCTACGACGCGCCCAAGCGCGGCACCTCGGACTCGCGGGTCAACTTCGTCCACCCGAAGGACGCCGGTGGCGTCCTGGTCGAGCTGGTGGAGCCGGCTCCCAGCGCGTCGCACTGAGTCTTGGATCACAGACGCGAACGGGTGACGCCTCAGGTTACGTCTCGGTAACATCGCCGGAACCAACCTGGAGGTTCACCCGTGCAGCAGATCCTTGATGCCATCCTCGCCGGCGACACCGCCCCCGAGGACTTCGCATCCATTGCCCTTCCCGAGACCTACAAGGCCATCACCGTCCACAAGGACGAGGTGGACATGTTCGAGGGCCTCGCGAGTCGCGACAAGGACCCGCGCAAGAGCCTGCACCTGGACGACGTCCCGATCCCGGAGCTCGCCCCGGGCGAGGCGCTGGTCGCGGTCATGGCCAGCGCGATCAACTACAACACCGTGTGGACCTCGATCTTCGAGCCGGTCTCGACCTTCGGCTTCCTCGAGCGCTACGGCCGCCTGTCGGAGTACACCAAGCGCCACGACCTGCCGTACCACGTGGTCGGCTCGGACCTGGCCGGCGTCGTCCTGCGCACCGGGCCCGGCGTCAACCTGTGGAAGCCGGGCCACGAGGTCGTCGCGCACTGCCTGTCGGTGGAGCTCGAGAGCCCCGACGGCCACGACGACACGATGATGGACCCGCAGCAGCGCATCTGGGGCTTCGAGACCAACTTCGGCGGCCTCGCGCACCTCGCGATCGTCAAGGCCAACCAGCTCATGCCCAAGCCCGACCACCTGTCGTGGGAGGAGGCGGCGAGCCCGGGCCTGGTGAACTCCACGGCGTACCGCCAGCTCGTGTCCAAGAACGGCGCCAACATGAAGCAGGGCGACGTCGTCCTGATCTGGGGCGCCTCGGGCGGTCTGGGCTCGTACGCGACCCAGATGGCGCTCAACGGTGGAGCCATCCCGGTGTGCGTGGTGTCCTCCCCCGAGAAGGCCGCGATCGCCCGCTCGCTGGGTGCCGAGCACGTCATCGACCGCTCTGCCGAGGGCTACGCGTTCTGGAAGGACGAGCACAACCAGGACCCCTCGGAGTGGAAGCGCTTCGGCAAGAAGATCCGTGAGCTCACCGGCGGCGAGGATCCCGACATCGTCTTCGAGCACCCGGGACGCGAGACGTTCGGCGCCTCGGTCTACGTGGCGCGCAAGGGCGGAACGATCATCACGTGCGCGTCCACCTCGGGCTACATGCACCAGTACGACAACCGCTACCTCTGGATGAACCTCAAGAACATCAAGAGCTCGCACTTCGCGAACTACCGCGAGGCATGGGAGGCGAACCGGCTCATCGAGAAGGGCCTCATCCACCCCACCGTCTCGAAGGTCTACGCCCTCGAGGACACGGGCCAGGCCGCGCTCGACGTGCACCACAACAAGCACCAGGGCAAGGTCGGCGTGCTGTGCCTGGCGCCCGAGGAGGGACTCGGCGTCCGCAACGCGGAGAAGCGCGCTCTCCACATCGACGGCATCAACCGATTCCGCGGTGTCTGAGACCTGCTGAGAGACCCCTAAGACGCGGGGGCACGACCGGCGACGGTCGTGCCCCCGCGCTGTTGCGGCGGGTACGATGGAGTGCACCACCCGACTCCGCCACGAATGGGATCAGCATGTCCGACCAGCCCGGATTGTCCATCTTCGACGCTGCCGACCGGTCGGCTGACGTCTCGTTCCCGGTGGCCCGCCGGGGTGGATATGACACCGATGCGGTCGATGCGTGGGTGCGCACCCAGTCGGCCGAGCTGCAACGGGCGGCCGAGAGCCTTCGGGCCGTGCAGGCCGAGAACGACAGCCTGCTCGAGCTCGTCGAGGAGCTCCGCGAGCGCGTCGAGGCCCTCGACACGCCCAGCTACACCGGCCTGGGCAACCACGCCGCACAGCTGCTGGGCCTGGCCGAGCAGGAGGCCGCCGACGTCCGCAGCCGCGCCACCAGCGAGGCCGACGAGCTCGTCGCGAAGGCCGAGGAGGAGGCCGCGATGATCCGGGCCACGGCCCACCACGACGCCGAGCAGATGCGCGCCCAGGCCATCGTCGAGCTCGAGGAGAAGCGCAAGCAGCTGCTCGAGGACGCCGAGGCGATGCGCGCCGACGCCCTCGCGCACAGCGAGGACCTGCACGCCCAGGCCGAGCGGGAGATCGCCCAGCTCAAGCTCGCCGCCGAGCAGGACGCCCAGAACATGCGCCTCGGCGCCACCCGCGACGTCGAGCAGGCCCGCGCGGCCGCCGACCGCGAGGTCACCGAGGCCCGCCGCGTGCTCGCCGTGGAGAAGGAGCGCCTCGCCCGTGAGGCCGCCGAGAACCACGCGTCGGCCACCGACCAGACCGCGAAGCTCGTCAAGGACGCGGAGACCCGGGCGACGGCTGCGGAGGCGCGCGCCCGCGAGGTCATGGCGCAGGCGTCCAAGGCCCGCGACGCGGCCAGCGCCGAGGCAGCGCGCCTGATGGACGGCGCGAAGACGGAGGCGGCCCAGCTCGTCGCCAGTGCCAACGCCGAGGCCCAGAAGATCCGGGCCACCGCCACGACCGAGGCCGAGCGCCAGACCCGGACCCTGCGCTCGGAGGTCGAGGAGCTGCAGCGCCGGCGCGAGGGCATCATGGCCCAGATGGGACAGCTGCGGGACATCGTCTCGTCGTTCGCCCCGACGACCGCACCGGCCGAGTCGGAGCCGGAGGTCGACGACATCGACGAGGTGGACGAGGTCGAGCCCGCCGCGGAGCGGGACGCCAGCTAGTCGGTCCGGGCGCGCCGGTCAGTCGGTCGGTGCGTCCGGCGCGCTGAGCGCCGCCACGGTGCGATCGGCGTACGCCGAGGAGTCCGCCCGTTCCATCGGGCCGTCCCACGTGGAGGGCAGGGGCAGCGACACCCCGGGCGCCAGCTTGCGGGTGATCTCGTCGAGCGCGCGCTCGGAGTCGCCGACCCACAGGTGCTTGGCGCCGTCGACGCCGACCACCTCGGCCTGCGGGATCGCGGCGAACCGCTCCCGCGCCTCGGGGGGCTGCAGGTAGTCGTCCAGCTCGGGGACGAGAGCGGTGACGGGGCGACCGGAGTCCGCCCAGGCCTTCAGGTGCTCGGGCCCGGAGTACCGCAGCGGCGGGGAGATCAGCACGGCCCCCTCGACCGACGGCTCGAGGCCGTACATCAGGGCCAGGTCCGTGCCGAAGGACCAGCCGACGAGCCAGATGTGCGGCAGGTCCGCGAACTCGGCGTGCTCGACCGCCGCCGCGACGTCGAAGCGCTCCCCCACCGCGTTGTCGAACGTGCCCTCGCTCGTCCCCTGCACGCTCGAGGTGCCACGGGTGTTGAAGCGCAGCACCGCGATGTCGGCCAGCGCCGGCAGGCGGTAGGACGCCTTGCGGAACAGGTGGCTGTCCATCATCCCGCCCATGGTCGGCAGGGGGTGCAGGCAGACCATCGTGGCCACCGGCTCGCGCTCGAGCGGCAGAGCGAGCTCACCGACGAGGGACAGGCCGTCGGCCGTCTCCAGCGTGATGGCCTCGCGCCGTGCGGGCAGCACGGAGTTGCCACGGATTCTCTCGGTCATGTCGTCCGTCCTCGGGTCTCAGTGGCGCCGCGCCCAGCACGCAGTGTGCCAGTGCCGCCGTTCGTCGATCGCCGCATCGCTCAGGAGCGACTTCTCCACCGGCCAGACGACCAGGTGGGCGAGGCCGCGCCCGATCAGCTGGGAGCAACCGGGGCAGCGGTAGTCCTTCGTGGACGATCCGCGCGTCGCACGGACGTACCACTCCCCGTCAGCCTTGCGCTCACGCTGCTCGGGGGCCGACCGCAGCGGCGGTGTCGACGGTCGGGCGACGCGTCGACGGGGCATGCCTCCAGTCTACGGAGGCGCGCGAGCGCGCCCCCGCGACCCTCGTCAGTACGTGTGGAAGCCCTCGCCGGTCTTGCGCCCGAGCTTGCCCTCGGACACCAGGCGCTCCAGCGTCGGTGCGGGCCGCCAGCCCGCGTGCCCGAAAGTGCCGACGAGGGACTGCTGGATCGCGAGCGAGACGTCGTTGCCGACGACGTCGAGCAGCTGGAACGGGCCCATGGGGAGGCCGGTCGCTTTGAGCGCCTCGTCGATGTCGTCCAACGAGGTGCCGTCGGCCTCGTGCATCTTGATCGCGTCGTTGAGGTAGGGGAACAGCAGGGCGTTGACGATGAATCCCGCACGATCGCCGCACGAGACCGGGTGCTTGCCCGTCGCGAGGCACAGGGCGCGGACGGTCTCGTCGACCTCGGTCGACGTCTCGTCCGCGGTGACCACCTCCACGAGCTTCATCACGGCGGCGGGGTTGAAGAAGTGCATGCCGATGACGTCCTGGGGACGCGACGTGGCCGCGGCGCACGCGTTGATCGACAGGGAGGAGGTCGTCGTGGCGAGGATCGCCCCCGGCTTGGCGATGCGGTCCAGGTCCGCGAACAGCTCGAGCTTGATGTCCAGGTCCTCGGCGATGGCCTCGACGATGATGTCGGCGTCCGCCAGGGCGGCTCGGTCGGTGGCTCCCGTGAGCCGGCCCAGCACCGCGGCCTTTCCGTCCTCGTCGAGCTTGCCCCGGGAGACGGCCTTGTCGAGGCTCTTGGTGATCGCGGCGACCACGCCGGCCACCTTGTCGTCGCCGCGCCCCACGAACGTCACGGCGTACCCGGCCTTCGCGAAGACCTCGACGATGCCCGACGCCATCGTCCCGGTGCCGACGACGCCGACGCGGTCGATCTCGTGGCGCAGCTGCGGGGCACCGGCGCCGTCGGCGTCGACGGACGCGGCGAACGTGCGTCCCTCGTCGGCCTGGGCGACCAGGACCGCGGCCGGCTGGTGCAGCTCGTCGCCGGTCTCGGCGTACAGCTTGTCCAGGCCTGCCACGACCGTCTGCGCACCCAACGCGTCCACGAGGGCCAGGGGCCCGACGGGGTAGCCGCAGCCGAAGCGCATCGCGGCATCGATGTCGGGGGCCGTGGCGTAGCCGCTCTCGTACATCGTCGCGGCGTGGTTGAGGTAGGGCAGCAACAGCGTGCGCGCGAGCTCGGCGGACGTGTCGCCGGACGCCAGACGATCCACGATTTCCTGCATGGCTACTCCTCAGTAATAAGACGGTCGTGACACACTAACGGCACACTGCAGCTGGCCAATATGGGAGAACGATGAAACAACGTGTGACGATGGCCACAGCCGCGATCGGCATCGCCTTGATGGTCCTGACCGGATGCGGCTCGGACTCCGAGGGCTCCGACGGTGGTGGTGGCGAGGTCACCTCGCCGACCACGTCGACGCCCACCCCGCCGATCACGACCGAGGCTCCCTCGGTCGATCCGGAGGCCGACGGCGCTGCGGCGCTGCGTGGCGACTGGGAGATTCCGTCCGAGGACTACGTCCTGCACCTGATCGAGGACGGCACGTTCGTCCAGGACTACCAGGGCATCGAGGACTTCCGCACGGGCAAGTGGTCCGTCGACGGCACGAAGATCTCGCTCGTCGGCGACGACGGCGACACCGACGAGGGCACGATCTCCGGCGACACCCTGGTCTTCCAGCTCGGCACGGCCACGAGGGTGAAGTGAGGCTGGTCGTCGCCCGCTGCCAGGTCGACTACGCAGGACGGCTCGCCGCCCACCTGCCGCTCGCCACCCGGCTCATCATGGTCAAGAACGACGGATCGGTGCTCATCCACTCCGACGGCGGCTCGTACAAGCCGCTCAACTGGATGAGTCCTCCGTGCACGTTGCGCGAAGGTGTCTCCGACGACGGCGTCACCGAGTGGACCGTCACGGCGGGCAAGACCGACGACACCCTGCGCATCCGCATCGAGGAGGTCCTGCACGACTCCGCGCACGACCTCGGCATCGACCCGGGCCTGCAGAAGGACGGCGTCGAGAAGCACCTGCAGGAGCTCCTCGCGGAGCACACCACGGCGCTGGGTCCCGGGATGAGCCTGGTCCGTCGCGAGTACATGACGGCGATCGGTCCGGTCGACCTGTTGTGCAAGGACGCGGCCAACGCCTCGGTCGCGGTCGAGATCAAGCGTCGCGGCGACATCGACGGCGTCGAGCAGCTGACCCGCTACCTCGAGCTGATGAACCGCGACCCCTCGCTGCGTCCCGTGCGCGGCATCTTTGCGGCGCAGGAGATCAAGCCGCAGGCCCGCGTGCTCGCGCACGACCGCGGCATCGAGTGCGTCGTCGTCAACTACGACGAGCTGCGCGGCATCGAGGACCCGAGCCTCCGCCTCTTCTGACAACCCCGATCTGCGGACTCCTGCACACCTGCGCGGGCGCAGGACCGTGCAGGAGTCCGCAGATCTGGGCAGGGGGCCTAGGCTCCGGCGATCGGCGGCGCGGTCGGGTCGTCGCCGGCGGCCTTGTCCTCGCGGGCGACCCAGTCCTCGATGCGCTCGTAGTCGGCCTTGGAGCGGGTCACGACGGCGAGCAGGTCGCTCATCTTGGACAGCTCCTCGACCTGCTCCTTGATGAACCACTGCATGAACTGGTCCGAGGCGTAGTCGTGGTTCTCGCGGGCGATGCGGGTCAGGTCGTTGATCTGGGCGGTGACGCGCCGCTCCTGCTCCAGCGCGGCGGCGACCGGCTCGACGACGTCGGCGAAGTCCACCCGCGGGGCCGGCAGTGCCGGGATGACCGGGACGTGGTCCGCGTCGAGGAGGTACTGGACCATCATCATCGCGTGGTCGCGCTCCTCGCGCGCCTGCTGGTAGAACAGCGCCGCCATCTGGGGCATCGTGAGCGCGTCGTAGTAGGTCGCGATCGCGACGTACTGCTGGTGCGCCGCGAACTCGTGGCCGATCTGCTCGTTGAGCCGCTCGACGAATGCTGGTGCTGCCATGTGTCCCATGCCTCCATTGTCATGCATAAGGCGAGCCTCACCTCACGCTGGTACCGTGATCGTCGTGCCCAAGCCGCCGAAGAAGAAGTGCTGCAGCGACAAGCCTGCCTGCAAGCGCTGCCCGCTTCGGATGATGAAGGAAGGCACGCTCCCCGAGGGCTACACCGTCAAGAAGCGCAAGCTCGTCAAGGTCAAGAAGGACAAGACCGCGACCGGCGTCGCCGCCTGACGACGTCGCGAGCCTAGGTCAGCGACACCGTCGTCCGCCACGAAGGAATGGCTTGCCTCAGGCCCGGCCCGTCGCCGTTTCCCAGGAGAACCCCCGGAACCGTCGCCTCACCCCTGGTGCGACCGGGGTGAGGTGTCAGGTTCGGAGGTTCTCCTGGGAAACTGCGGGCGGGTCAGTTCAGGCCGCGGGCCGCGCGGATCTCGTCGACGATCCGGTCCATGATCGAGGTCATGCCGAAGTCCTTCGGGGTGAAGACCGCGGCGACGCCGGAGGCCTCCATGCGGCGCCCGTCCGAGTCGGGGATGATGCCGCCGACGATCAGCGGGACGTCGTCGAGGCCGGCCTCGGCCATCGCCCGCTGCACCTCCGGCACGAGCTCCATGTGGGAGCCGGACAGGATCGACAGGCCGACCGCGTGCACGTCCTCGGCAACCGCTGCCGCCACGATCTGCGCGGGCGTCAGGCGGATGCCCTGGTAGACGACCTCGAACCCGGCGTCGCGGGCCCGGACGGCGATCTGCTCGGCGCCGTTGGAGTGGCCGTCGAGGCCCGGCTTGCCCACCAGGAACCGCAGGCGGGTGCCCAGCTGCTCGCCGGTCTCGCGGACGCGCTCGCGCACCGCGGTGAGCTCGGCGCCGGCGTCCGCGACGCTGGCGACGCCGCTGACGCCGGTGGGCGCGCGGTACTCGCCGAACACCTCGCGCAGCGCACCGGCCCACTCCCCCACGGTCGCACCCGCACGGACGGCCTCGAGGGTCGCCTCCATGAGGTTGGCGTCGGTCTTGGCCTCGCGCTGCAGGCGGTTGAGCGCCTCGTCGACCGCTCCCTGGTCACGCTGGGACCGCCACGCCTGGACGTCGGCGATCGCGTTGCCCTCCGCCTCCGGGTCGGCGGTCATGATCGCGGCGTCGAGATCGGCCGTGAGCGGCGAGGGCTCGGTCTCGGTGTAGGAGTTGACGCCGACGACCTTCATCTCGCCGGCCTCGATGCGTGCCCGACGCTCCGAGTGCGAGCCCACCAGGGCCTGCTTCATGTAGCCGGACTCGACCGCGGCGACCGCGCCGCCCATCGCCTGCACCCGGTCGATCTCGGCCTTGGCGCCCTCGATCAGCTCGGCGACCTTCGCCTCGACGACGACCGATCCCTCGAAGATGTCGTCGTACTCCAGCAGGTCGGACTCGAACGCCAGCACCTGCTGCAGGCGCAGCGACCACTGCTGGTCCCACGGCCGCGGGAGGCCCAGGGCCTCGTTCCAGGCCGGGAGCTGCACCGCGCGGGCCCGCGCGTCCTTGCTCAGCGTGACGCCGAGCATCTCCAGCACGATGCGCTGGACGTTGTTCTCCGGCTGCGCCTCGGTCAGTCCGAGGGAGTTGACCTGGACGCCGTAGCGGAACCGCCGCATCTTGGGGTCCTCGACGCCGTAGCGCTCGCGCGTGATCTCGTCCCACAACCGGCCGAAGGCGCGCATCTTGCACATCTCCTCGACGAACCGCACGCCGGCGTTGACGAAGAACGAGATGCGTCCGACGACCTTCTCGAACTCCTCCTGCGGCACCTGGCCGGAGTCGCGCACCGAGTCGAGCACCGCGATCGCGGTCGTCAGGGCGTACGCGAGCTCCTGCGTGGGCGTCGCGCCGGCCTCCTGCAGGTGGTAGCTGCAGATGTTGAGCGGGTTCCACTTCGGGATCGTCGTGACGGTGTACGCGATCATGTCGGTCGTCAGCCGCAGGGACGGCGCGGGACCGAACACGTACGTGCCGCGGGACAGGTACTCCTTGATGATGTCGTTCTGCGTCGTCCCCTGCAGCTGCGACGGGTCGACACCCTGCTCCTCGGCGGCGACCTGGTACATCGCGAGCAGCCACATCGCCGTCGCGTTGATCGTCATCGAGGTGTTCATGGTCTCGAGCGGGATGTCCTGGAACAGGCGGCGCATCGCGCCGAGGTGCGGGATCGGCACGCCGACCTTGCCGACCTCTCCCCTGCTGAGCTCGTGGTCCGGGTCGTAGCCGGTCTGCGTCGGGAGGTCGAAGGCCACCGAGAGGCCGGTCTGCCCCTTGGCGAGGTTGCGCCGGTACAGAGCGTTCGACTCCGCAGCGGAGCTGTGACCGGCGTACGTGCGCATCACCCAGGGCTTGTCGGGCACAGTCTTGTCAGGCATGGGGGTCAGGCTACAGCGCTGTCACGCGGGAGGTCACCGGTTGCACGGGGCGTTCTGGCTCACATTCTGTGGACGTCCTAGTATCGCCACCATGGTGAACCTGACACGGATATACACACGTACCGGCGACGACGGCACGACGAATCTCGGCGACATGAGCAAGACCAGCAAGCTGGACCTGCGACTGGCCGCGTACGCCGACGTCGACGAGGCGAATGCCCAGATCGGGTTCGCCATCGCGGTCGGTGGACTCGACGAGGACGTCGTCGCAGTGCTCACCCACATCCAGAACGACCTGTTCGACGTGGGGGCCGACCTGTCGTGCCCCGTCGTGGAGAACCCGGAGTACCCGCCGCTGCGGGTCGAGACCGACTACATCGACCGGCTCGAGGCGTGGTGCGACCACTACAACGACCAGGTCCCCAAGCTGCGGTCGTTCATCCTGCGCGGCGGCACCCCCGCGGCGGCCGCGGTGCACATCGCATGCACCGTCACCCGCCGCGCGGAGCGGTCCGCCTGGGCGGCGCTCGACGAGCACGGCGCCACGATGAACATCCTCACCGCCAAGTACCTCAACCGGCTGAGCGACCTGCTGTTCATCCTCGGTCGCTACGCGAACCGCGAGAAGGGCGACGTCCTGTGGGTCCCTGGCGGCGAGCGCTGAGCGCGCGTCGCTGAGTCCGCCGTCGACGAACGAACGCGAGCTCCCCGGCATGATGCCGAGGAGCTCGCGTGAGTGCGGGTGGTGCGGTGGGGCTCAGTCCCAGTCGATGCGCTGGGTGCTGAATCCTCCGCCGCTGCCGGCTGCGGGCGCCGGGGCGTCCCAGTCGATGGCCTTGCCGGGGGCGTCCCAGTCGATGACACGGGGCTTGGAGATCTTCGGCTGGACGGCCTTGACCTTGACGACGACCTGCTTCGACGGCGAGGCCGCCGTGGCTCCAGCAACCGGGCCGAGGCCGATCACTGCGATGGCTGAGACGGACGCAGCAACGATGAGACGCTTGAACACGTGGCACCTTCTTGTTCCAAGGGGATTCGACCGGACAGTCGAGAAAGAACTGTCTTGATTCTCGCCCCGCCCCTGGGCCTGCGTCAACCAAAACGCAGGAATCGTACGGCCGTACAGACTCACCACGCGTAGCAGCGGCTCACAGGACGTTGTTGACCCGTTGCCCGGGCGGTGACGACTCGAGCCAGGACAGCAGACCCGTGAGCGCGTTCGGGCTCATCGCGAGCTGGCGTACGCCCGACGCGTTCTTGGTGCCCACGATCAGGTGCCCGGCGTGGACCGCGTACACCTCGTGGCCGATCGGGTCGCGCCGACCGTCGATGTGCACGTCTCCCCGCGTGAAGCGGTAGCGCGGGCGCAGCGACAGCGAGAACGTCCGGTACCACGCGAGCTCGGTGTCGCCGTACACGGCAAGACCGAGCACCCAGCCCTTCGCCGGCACCGCGTCGCTCCGGTTCACGCTCATCTCGAACGTGCCACCGGAGCGCGCGAGCAGGCGGCGCCGGACCAGCAGGCAGATCACCAGCAGGACCAGCGCCGCCACGACGAACGCGAGGGCATCGACAAACCACCACCAGAGCGGCACGCGATCACCCTCCCTGGTGCGTCAGGACGCCTTGTCGATGAGGCGGAGCTTGGCCTCTGCGCGCAGGACAGCAGCGCTGTCCTCCGCGGAGGTCGCTTCTTCCAGCTCAGCCTTGACCGCGGCGGCGTCGACCTCCGAGGCGAGGACCGCGTCCTCGCTCAGCACCGACACGTGGTCGTCGGCCACCGAGAGGAAGCCCTCTCCCACCGCCGCACGGACGACGTCACCCTCGAGCGGGTGGATCTCGACGACACCGGGCACCAGGACCGACAGCAGCGGCGCGTGGCCGGCCAGCACGCCGAGGTCTCCCTCGACCGTGCGGGCGACGACCTCGCTGGCCTGACCGGACCACACGACGCGGTCGGCCGCCACCAGCTCGATCTGGATGGCCTTGTTCGAATCCGTCTGCGCCATCAGAGGCTCTTCTGGATTTCTTCCCACTTCTTGTCGACGTCTTCGAGACCGCCGCACATGAAGAAGGCCTGCTCAGCCACGTGGTCGTACTCACCGTCACAGATCTTGGTGAAGCCGTCGATCGTCTCGTCGATGGAGACGGTCGAGCCCTCGATGCCGGTGAACTGCTTGGCCACGTAGGTGTTCTGGGACAGGAAGCGCTGGATGCGACGCGCGCGGGACACGAGCGTCTTGTCCTCTTCGCTGAGCTCGTCGACACCGAGGATCGCGATGATGTCCTGGAGCTCCTTGTTGCGCTGCAGGATGCTCTTGACGCGGTTCGCGGTCCGGTAGTGGTCCGCGCTGATGTAGCGGGGGTCCAGGATGCGCGAGGTGGACGTCAGCGGGTCGACGGCCGGGTAGATGCCCATCGACGCGATCTCACGGTTGAGCTCGGTCGTGGCGTCCAGGTGCGCGAACGTCGTGGCCGGAGCCGGGTCGGTGTAGTCGTCCGCCGGCACGTAGATGGCCTGCAGCGAGGTGATCGAGTGACCACGCGTCGACGTGATGCGCTCCTGCAGGACGCCCATCTCGTCAGCCAGCGTCGGCTGGTAGCCCACCGCGGACGGCATGCGGCCGAGCAGCGTGGAGACCTCGGACCCGGCCTGGGTGAACCGGAAGATGTTGTCGATGAAGAGCAGCACGTCCTGGTTCTGCACGTCACGGAAGTACTCGGCCATCGTCAGGGCCGACAGGGCCACGCGAAGACGCGCTCCCGGCGGCTCGTCCATCTGGCCGAAGACGAGCGCGACCTTGTCGAGGACGCCGGACTCCTCCATCTCGACGATGAGGTCGTTGCCCTCACGGGTGCGCTCACCGACGCCGGCGAACACCGACACACCGTCGTGGTCCTTGGCGACGCGGGCGATCATCTCCTGGATCAGCACGGTCTTGCCGACGCCTGCACCACCGAAGAGGCCGATCTTGCCGCCGAGCACGTACGGCGTCAGCAGGTCGATGACCTTGATGCCGGTCTGGAACATCTCGGTCTTGGGCTCGAGCTGGTCGAACGACGGCGCCTTGCCGTGGATGCCGCGACGCTCCTTGACCTCCCACACCTCGCCCTCGGCGAGGTTCATGACGTCACCGGTCGTGTTGAAGACCTTGCCGAGCGTCTGGTCGCCCACGGGGACCGTGATCGGTCCGCCCGTGTTGGTGACCGTCGCGCCGCGGACGATGCCGTCGGTGGGGCGCAGGCTGATCGCACGGACCAGCCCGTCACCGATGTGGAGCGCGACCTCGAGGGTCAGCGTCTCGGTCACCCCGTCGATCGTCGTGTCGACCTTGAGGGCGTTGTACATGTCGGGGATCGCGTCGCTCGGGAACTCGACATCGATCACCGGGCCGGTCACGCGCGCGACCCGCCCGGTGGCAAGCGTCGTGGTGTCCGTCGTCTGGTCTGCGGTGTTGGTAGGCATCTCTCTCACTCACTCCCAGCGGTGGCATCGGCGAGCGCGTTGGCGCCGCCCACGATCTCGCTGATCTCCTGGGTAATACCGGCCTGGCGGGCCTGGTTGGCTGTTCGGGTGTACTTCTCGATGAGGTCCTGCGCGTTGTCCGTCGCCGACTTCATGGCCTTCTGCCGTGCCGCGAGCTCCGATGCGGAGGCCTGCAGCAGGCAGTAGTAGATGCGGCTGTGGATGTACTTCGGCAGCAACGCGTTGAGCACGTCGTGCGCCGACGGCTCGAACTCGTACAGCGGGAGCACATCTTCGGCCGCCGGACGCTCGGTGCCGCTGATGACCTCGAGGGGAAGCAGTCGGATGACCTCGGGCTGCTGGACGAGCATCGACTTGAACCGCGTGTAGACCACGTGCAGCTCGTCGACGGCCCGCTCGGGGTCGACCGCCTCCTCGTCGGACTCGTCGGTCGCGAAGCTCTTGACCAGCGTGTTGCCGATCTCGCGGGCGTCGGAGTACTGCGGCTGGTCGGAGAAACCGACCCACGACTCGATGAACTTGCGTCCACGGAAGTTGTAGTACGCCTCCGCCTTGCGGCCGCTCAGGTAGAGGTCGACCTCCTTGCCCTCGGCACGCAGCTTCTCGACGAGGCGCTCGGCCTCCTTGAGCACTGCGGACGAGTAGGCGCCGGCCAAGCCTCGATCGCTCGAGATCACGAGCACCGCCGCCCTGGTCGGGTTCTCCGCCTCGGTCGTCAACGGGTGGTCGACGTTCGAGAAGGTGGCGACGGCCGAGACGGCGCGCGTGAGCTCACGGGCGTACGGCGCTGCCGACGCCGCTCGCTGCTGCGCCTTGATGATGCGCGAGGCAGCGATGAGCTCCATGGCGCGCGTGATCTTCTTGGTCGCCTGGGTCGACCTGATCTTCGCGCGTAGTTCGCGTACCGATGCGGCCATCGTCAGCCTCGCTTCTGCTTGACGATCTGCTCCTGATCGACGTCCTGGTCGTCCAGGGGCTCGAACTCCTCGTGGCCGGGCTTGATCGAACGGCCCTCGGAGGTCTCGAACTGGTCGACGAAGGAGTCGTACGCCTGCTCAAGGGCCGACTGGTTGTCGTCCTCGAACTTTCCGGTCTCCCGGATCGCGTCCAGGATGCCGGCGTGCGAGCGCTTCAGGTAGTCGAGGAACTCGGTCTCGAAACGCGAGACGTCCTCGACCGGGACGGGGTCGAGCTTGCCCGCCGAGGCGGCCCAGATCGACACGACCTGGTTCTCGACGGGGAACGGCGCGTACTGGCCCTGCTTGAACAGCTCCATGATCCGCTGACCACGGGCGAGCTGCTGCTTGGACGCGGCGTCGAGGTCAGAGGCGAACATCGCGAACGCCTCCATCGCGCGGTACTGCGCGAGCTCGACCTTGAGCGAGCCGGTGACCTTCTTCATCGACTTCTGCATCGCCGCGCCACCGACACGCGACACCGAGATGCCGACGTCGACAGCGGGGCGCTGGTTGGCGTTGAACAGGTCGGACTGCAGGAAGATCTGTCCGTCGGTGATCGAGATGACGTTCGTCGGGATGTAGGCCGACACGTCGTTGGCCTTGGTCTCGATGATCGGCAGACCGGTCATCGAGCCCGCGCCCAGCTCGTCGCTGAGCTTGGCGCAACGCTCGAGCAGACGCGAGTGCAGGTAGAAGACGTCGCCCGGGTAGGCCTCGCGGCCCGGCGGGCGGCGAAGCAGCAGCGACACGGCGCGGTACGCCTCGGCCTGCTTGGACAGGTCGTCGAACACGATGAGGACGTGCTTGCCGGCGTACATCCAGTGCTGGCCGATGGCCGAGCCGGTGTAGGGAGCCAGGTACTTGAAGCCCGCCGAGTCGGACGCGGGGGCCGCGACGATCGTCGTGTACTCAAGCGCGCCGGCCTCTTCGAGGGCGCCACGCACCGAGGCGATGGTGGAGCCCTTCTGACCGATCGCGACGTAGATGCAGCGGACCTGCTTGTCCGGGTCGCCGGACTCCCAGAACGCCTTCTGGTTGATGATCGTGTCGATCGCGATCGCGGTCTTGCCGGTCTGGCGGTCACCGATGATCAGCTGGCGCTGGCCACGGCCGATGGGCGTCAGCGAGTCGATCGCCTTCAGGCCCGTCATCATCGGCTCGTGCACGCTCTTGCGCTGCATGACGTTGGGCGCCTGCAGCTCGAGCGCACGACGCTCGGTGGTCTCGATCTCGCCCAGGCCGTCGATCGGCGCACCCAGCGGGTCGACGACGCGGCCGAGGTAGGCATCACCCACGGGGACCGAGAGGACCTCGCCCGTGCGACGGACGGTCTGGCCTTCCTCGATGCCGGAGAACTCACCGAGGATGACGACGCCGATCTCGCGGACGTCCAGGTTGAGCGCGAGACCAAGCGTGCCGTTCTCGAACTCGAGGAGCTCGTTGGCCATCGCCGAGGGCAGGCCCTCGACACGAGCGATGCCGTCACCCGCGGTGGCGACGATGCCGACCTCTTCGGTGGCTGCAGCGCTCGGCTTGTAGTCGGCTACGAACTTCTGCAGCGCGTCGCGGACCTCGTCCGGACGGATGGTGAGTTCCGCCATGTGTGTGCCTGCCTTCTTGTTCGAAAAGATTGTGTTGAGTGTGGAAAGAGTCAGCCCGCAAGACGCCGGCGGGCGCCTTCAAGACGGGTGGACATGGAGCCATCGACGATCTCGTCCCCGATGGAGACGGCGATGCCGCCGACGATGGACGGGTCGACCACGATGTTGAGCTGGACCTCGCGGCCGTACTTCTTGCCCAGCGCGGCGGCCAGGCGGTTGCGTTCGTCGTCGCTGAGCTCGGCGGCGACGCGCACCTCGGCGAGGAGCCGGTTGCGACGCGCCGCGGCGGTCTGGCCGAACGCCGTCAGCACGCGCTCGAATGAGCCCGTGCGTGCTGCCACGGCCTGCGCGGCGAGCGCCTTGGTGGTCGAGGTGACCTTGTCACCCAGCAGCGAGCTGAGCAGCTCGCCCTTGGCTGCGGCCGGGAGGGCCCGGTCGGAGACGACCTGGCGCAGCTCGGCGTCGGACCGCACCAGGCGGCCGACCTCGAACAGCTCGGTCTCGACTGCGTCGAGCTCCCCCGCAGCGTCCGCACCGGCGATCAGTGCGGTCACGCCGGCGGTCTCCAGACCGTCGGTGAGGTCCCGTCCCGAGGCCCAGCGGCCGCTGACTGCCGAGCGCAGGATCTTCAGCGCGTCAGCGCTGACCTGCTGGCCGAAGACCTGCTCGGCGAGGCCGGCCTTGGCGCCGGACTCGGTGGACGGATCGGTGAGAACACGCCGGAGCGCGGGCTCGCGGTCCAAGGTCGAGACGATCTCGAACAGCTCGGCTCCGAGGTCACCCGTCGGGCCCTGGACCGCACCGACCACGGCCAGGACCTCGTCGAGGGACTTCGCTGAGATGCCACGCATCAGTTCGCCGACTCCTCGAGCTCGGCGATGAAGCGCTCAACCGTGCGCTTCTGGGCTGCGGAGTCGTCGAGCACCTCTCCGACGATCCGACCCGCGAGCGCAGTCGCCATGGATCCGACCTCACCCTTGAGCTGGGCCAGGACCTGAGCACGCTCGGCCTCGACCTGCGCGTGCGCGGTCGTGGTGATGCGCTCGGCCTCGGCCTGGGCCTGGGCCCGCAGCTCGGCGATGATCTGCACGCCCTGCTCCTTGGCCTCCTCGCGGATGGCGGCAGCTTCCTGACGCGCTCCGGCGAGCTGGGCGGTGTACTCCTCGAGAGCGGCCTTGGCTTCCTTCTGGGCAGCCTGAGCTTCCTCGATGCCACCTTCGATGGCCGCGGTGCGCTCGGCGTACGCCTTCTCGAAGTTCGGGACGACGTACTTCCAGATCGCGAAGACCACGATCGCGAAGACGACCAGACCGAGGACAAGCTCGCTCCATTCGACCGCGAGCGGGCTGTGCTCTTCGCCCTCGGAAGAAGCTGCGAGCAGTGTCGTAAACATGGCGATTCCTGTCGGCTACTGGATCAGAGAACGAAGGCGAGGGCGATGCCGATGATGGCCAGCGCCTCCGCGAGGGCGAAGCCGAGGATGGCGATCGCCTGCAGGCGAGCCTGCGCCTCGGGCTGACGCGCCACGCCGTTGATGTAGGCGGCGAAGATCAGGCCGATGCCGATGCCAGGACCGACTGCAGCGAGGCCGTAGCCGATCATGTTGAGGTTGCCGTCCACGGCAATTCCTTTCGTTGTGACGCGAGTGCCGCGTCGATGGTGGGACGTATGAAGTTGTGGGTATGGGGGTGGCTCAGTGCTCGTCGGCGAGCGCGCCGCCAATGTACATCGCGGTGAGCAGCGTGAAGACGTACGCCTGCAGGAACATCACCAGCAGCTCGAGGAAGCTCACGAGGATGCCCAGGATGAACGACAGGACGCCCACGGGCGCGTAAGCGATCTTGTCCGACTCGAAGATGAGGTAGGCCGCACCGGTCGAGAACAAGATGAGCAGCAGGTGGCCGGCGAACAGGTTGGCGAAGAGACGAAGAGCCAGCGTCGCGGGCCGCACGATGATGTTGGAGAGGAACTCCAGCGGGATGATGAGGACGAGGATCGGGCCCTTGACGCCGCCGGGGACCGTCTGGCGACGCAGGTAGCCGAAGAAGCCGTGGCGCGAGATGCCGGCTGCGTTGTAGATGACCCAGGTCAGCGCCGCGAGCCCGTAGACGTAGCTGATGCGCGAGAACGTCGGGAACTGCAGGAACGGGATCACGCCGTAGTAGTTGTTCACGAAGACGAACAGGAACAACGAGAACAGGTACGGCACGAACTTCATGAAGTCGTGCGTGCCGATCGAGTCACGGGCGATGCCGTTGCGGACGAAGCCGTAGACGGCCTCGCCGGCGAACTGGAGGCGACCGGGGACGACCGCGGCCGGGCGGGACACGACGTACGTGATCGCGATGATCAGGATGCCGGACAGGACCAGCAGGAGCATCGACTTGGTGACGTCGAAGCCAAGGATGCTGAAGGCGGGCGGGAGCTCGAAGTTGCCCGGACCCGGGGCGATGAAGCCTTCTGTTGCGAAAGTCAGCGATGCTGCGGTCGTCACGTACATACCCTTCAGATGGCGCGGTCACTAGTCGGTGCGGCTACGGCCTGCGTCATGCTCTGCGGAAACCGGCAGCACCGCTGGCCTCAGTGCCCGCGATGCTGTCTGATGCCACAAGGGACGCGACTCCACGACCAGGTCTTGGTTGTTCCCGTCCTTGCGCGCTCAGGTTATCAGGCCCTCACCGTTCGGTGTCGCCCAGGTCATAGGTGGGAATCCTGGCCCGCTGGGACGCCCGCACCTGCAGGAAGGTCCAGGCGAGCGTGCTGACGATGACGGTGCCGCCGAGGGACCGGTCGTCGAGGTGGGAACCCACTCCGTCACGGTCGAACAGCACCGTGAACAGGGCGAGCAAGGCGATGACCTTGGTCAGGAAGAAGATCATCGCGACGAGCAGGGACAGGTGCGGGCTGACCTTGGTCACCGGCCCGAGGGCTGCCGGGCTCGAGGCGAAGAACAGGCAGACGATGACACCACCCACCGCGGCTCCCGCGACCCCCTCGCCGCCCTCTCGCAGCCCGGCCACCAGCGCACAGAGCGCGGCGACGACGAGGGTGGGGAGGACGACGGTGCGCAACGTGGTCATCGGACGTGACCGTTCATGACCAGACCTTCTCTTCGAGCTTGGGGAGCAGGAACACGGCAGCGATGGTGAGGACCGCGAGCGCGCCGAAGCCCGCGATGGACTGCCAGCCGCTGAACAGGCTGATGACGACGCTGCCGAACGCGACCAGGCCCGCGAAGGCGTACATGAGCAGCACGGCGCGCCGGTGCGAGTGACCGATCTCGAGCAGCCGGTGGTGGATGTGCATCTTGTCCGGGCTGAACGGGGACCGCCCCGCGCGCGTGCGGCGCACGACGGCGAGGGCCAGGTCGACGAACGGCACGAGCAGGATCGTGAACGGCAGGATGACGGGCAGCAGCGCCGGCAGGAAGCTCGCCTCCGCTCCCCCGATGCCCTCGGACAGCTCCGTGGCCGGGAACTGACCGGTCAGGCTGATCGACGAGCACGCGAGGACGAAGCCGATCAACATCGATCCGGAGTCGCCGATGAACATGCGCGCGGGGAAGAAGTTGTGCGGCAGGATGCCGATGCAGGCGCCGGCCAGCGCCGCGGTGAGCAGGGCGGCGGCGATCGCGCGGGTCTCGCCGTTCTCGACCGCGAGGACGAACGCGTACGCGAAGAACGCCACCGCGCCGATCGCGACCATGCCCGCGGCGAGGCCGTCGAGCCCGTCGACGAAGTTCACCGCGTTCGCCGTCCCCACGATCAGCAGCACCGTGAAGATCAGCGCCTGCGCCTGGTCGAGCCCGATGTAGTTGCCGTACAGCGGGAGGTAGACGAACTGCACCCCCTGCGCGACGACGATGATGCCGGCGAGGACCTGTCCGGCGAACTTGCTGAGGGCGTCCAGCTCGTACAGGTCGTCGACGATGCCCACGAGACAGATGACGACACCGCCCAGCACGACGGCTCGGGCGTCCTTGAAGACGCCGTCGTCGGCCAGGGAGAGGAATGGCAGGTGCGTGGCGACCAGGTAGGCCGCGACGATGCCGCCCAGCATGGCCGGGCCACCGAAGTACGGCGTCGGGATCGCGTGCACGTCGCGGTCACGGACGCGGGCGACGGCGCCGAAGCGGTAGGCGGCCTGGCGGGCGATCGAGGCCAGGAGGTAGGTGACGCCCAGGGCGATGCCGAAGACGACGAGGTACTCCCTCACGCGGTGTCCTCGGCGTCCTTGGCGGGCTCGATCGTGTTGTTGAAGCGGTGGAGGGCCTCGAGCGGGACCGCGCCCTGCCGCAGGATGCGGGGCGTCGCGCCGGTGGCGTCCAGGATCGTGGACGGCACGCCGGACGAGGTGGGTCCGCCGTCGAGGTAGACCGCGACCCGGCCGCCCAGCATGTCCTG
Organism: Aeromicrobium chenweiae; assembly: GCF_003065605.1. Lineage (GTDB taxonomy): Bacteria > Actinomycetota > Actinomycetes > Propionibacteriales > Nocardioidaceae > Aeromicrobium > Aeromicrobium chenweiae. The sequence goes on from NZ_CP026952.1 coordinate 2,585,078, forward strand.
GGCCTGCTCGATCGTCTGCGCGGCGGGCTGACCGGTGGTGTTTGCGCTGCTCACGGCGAGCGGTCCGGTCTGCTTGAGCAGCGCAAGGGCACGCTTGTCGTCGGGCATGCGGATCGCGACGGTGTTGTGGGTCTCGCCGAGGTCCCAGGTGAGGGACGCCTGCTGGTGGCAGATGATCGTCAGCGGACCCGGCCAGAGCGCCTCGACCGCCGAGCGCAGCCAGGCGGGGACGTTGGTCGCGAGCGCGTCCAGGGTCGTCGGCGCGCCGATCAGGACCGGCGGCGGCATGTCGCGGCCGCGGCCCTTGGCGTCCAGCAGGTTCTGGACCGCGCGCGGGGAGAACGCGTCCGCCGCGATGCCGTAGACCGTGTCGGTCGGGAGGACGACGAGCTTGCCCTCCTCGAGCGCGGCCTGGGCGGCACGCAGCCCTCGGTCGAACTCCTCGTCCACGCTGCAGTCGAACTTCACCCGATCATCCTAGGCGCAGCCCTTCCCCGCCCCGTCACCCACAGACGCCCACGAGTCACGCACGGACGCCGACGAGTCACGCACGGACGTCGAGGAGTCACGTCCGGATCCGTACGTGACTCCTCACCTGCCGTACGTGACTCGTCAGCGGTTGCACGTGACTCGTCGGCGGTGGGCGGGAGTCAGAACCAGCTGACGTGGTGGAAGATGAACGCGATCGCCAGGAACTGGATGAGGCGGCCGGTGAACACCATGGTCAGGAACAGCCACTGCGGCTGCTTGGACGCTCCGGCGAGGATCGTCACGATCGCCAGCGGCGGCACGCCGATGAGCGAGGACATGAACGCCGTCAGCCCGCCGGAGTAGGGCCGGTCGAGCAGCGTCAGCAACCAGTCGCTGACCTTCTTGATCCAGGTGAACAGGCGGGTCCCCGCGACCCACCGACCACTCACGCGCACCTGGGCCGCGACCGCGTTGCGGGGCGGACGGGGCTCGACCATCCGGACCTTGTTGGTGCCGCGGCGCGCCAGCTGGAAGACGAACATCTTGCCGATCGTCGTGGCGATCACGTGGACCAGGATGAGGAAGGCCAGGAACGGCCGGCTGTTGACGGTCGCACCGATCGCGACGACGTAGATCTCGGCGTTGACGAACACGGGCAGGACGGCTGCGCCGAGTCCGACGGCGATGGCAGAGCCGATCAGTCCCAGCTCGTCGAGGCCCATGATGCGTCAGAGCCTAGCCGCGCGGCTTCGTCGCGGTGACGAAGCGGGGACGGTCGGCGAGGTCGCGGTGGTCACGGACGTCCGCCCAGCGCGGTGCGAAGACCGCGGGGGCGGACTCGCCCTGGGCGTCCGCGTGCTCGGCGCCGACCACTCCCCCCGGCTTCAGCAGGCGCCAGGCGACCTTGTCGACGACCCGCATCGCGTCGAGACCGTCGTCACCGGACCACAGCGCGAGCGCCGGGTCGTGGTCGCGCGCCTCGGGCGCCACGCTCTCCCACGCGTCGAGCGGGATGTACGGCGGGTTGGCGACGACGACGTCCACCTGCCCGTCGAGGTCGGGGAACGCATCCGCCATGTCGCCCAGCCGCAGGTCGACCCCCGTGCCGGCGAGGTTGCGCTGCGCCCACTCGTACGCCGGCTCGTCCAGCTCCACCGCGTGCACCTGCGCGCCGGGGACCTCGTGGACGACCGACAGGGAGATCGCGCCCGCGCCGGCGCACAGCTCGACGACGACCGGGGACGACAGCGTCTTGGCGTGGTCGATCGCCCAGCCGGCCAGCAGCTCGGTCTCCGGGCGCGGCACGAACACGCCGGGGCCGACCTCCACGTCGACGTACCGGAACGCAGCAGAACCGGTGAGGTGCTGCAGGGGCACCCGCGAGGCACGAGCGGAGACGAGAGCCGAGAAGCTCTTCACCTGCAACCCGTTCGGCTTCGCGCTGCCGATCAGCATCATGCGCGGGACGCCGGTGACGTGGCTCAGCAGCACCTCGGCGTCGTGGCGCGGGGACGACACTCCCCCGGCCTCCAGCTCGGTCGTCGCCTGCTCCAGCAGGCGCTCGGCCTGTGTGCGTACGGCGCTCACGCGGGCGCGCTCACGAGCCGGACTCGACGGTCGCGAGGCGCTCGGCCAGCTCGGCGTCGACCAGCGACTTGATGACGTCGTCGAGAGCGCCGTCCATGACCTGGTCGAGGTTGTACGCCTTGAAGCCCGTGCGGTGGTCCGAGAGCCGGTTCTCGGGGAAGTTGTACGTGCGGATGCGCTCGGAGCGGTCCATGGTGCGGATCTGCGACTTGCGCACGTCGGACGCCTCGGCGTCCGCGGTGGCCTGCGCCGCCTCGAGCAGCCGGGCGCGCAGGATCCGCATCGCCTGCTCCTTGTTCTGCAGCTGGCTCTTCTCGTTCTGGCAGCTGGCGACGATGCCGGTCGGCAGGTGCGTGATCCGAACGGCCGAGTCGGTCGTGTTGACGCTCTGGCCGCCGGGTCCGGACGACCGGTACACGTCGATGCGCAGGTCGCTGTCGTGGATCTCGACGTCGATGTCCTCGGCCTCGGCCAGGACCAGGACGCCGGCCGCCGACGTGTGGATGCGCCCCTGCGACTCGGTGACCGGGACCCGCTGCACGCGGTGGACGCCGCCCTCGAACTTCAGCAGCGCGTGCGGGGCCTCCCCCGGCTCGGGCGTGCCCTTGGCCTTGACGGCCATCGTGACGGACTTGTACCCGCCGAGGGCCGACTCGGTGGCGTCGAGGATCTCGGTCTTCCAGCCGCGGTGCTCGGCGTACCGGGAGTACATCCGCAGGAGGTCGCCGGCGAACAGCGCCGACTCCTCACCGCCCTCGCCGCCCTTGATCTCCATGATCACGTCCTTGGCGTCGGCCGGGTCGCGCGGGACCAGCAGTCGCTGCAGCCGCTCGGACAGCTCGTGCAGCCGTGGCTCCAGGGTGTCGATCTCGGCGGCGAACGAGGCGTCCTCGGACGCCAGCTCGCGCGCGGCCTCGAGGTCGTCGGTCACCTGCTGGTACTCGCGATACGTCTTGACGATCGCGGAGAGCTCGGCGTACCGCTGACCGAGCCGCTTGGCCAGGCCCGGGTCGGAGTGCACCGATGGATCGGCCATGCGCTGCTCGAGCTCGGCGTGCTCTGCGACGAGTGAGTCGACGGCCTCGAACATGGACATGGGTGGCTCCTGGGGTGCGTTGGCGTGAAGGGGACGAACGACAGCGCCGACCCTTGCCCGTCAGGGGCAGGGGTCGGCGCTGGAGATCGCTACTTCTTGGCGTAACGCTTCTCGAAGCGAGCGACGCGACCGCCCGTGTCGAGAATCTTCTGCTTGCCCGTGTAGAACGGGTGGCACGCGGAGCAGACGTCCGCGCGCAGGACGCCCTCGGGCGCCGTGCTCTTGGTGGTGAACGTGTTGCCACAGGTGCAGGTGACCTGGGTCTCGACGTAGTTGGGGTGGATGCCGTTCTTCATGGGTGTCCTCTCGGCGGTCGCTGGGTCGTCTCGCGGGATGCGGGGCCGTGAACCAGAACCAAGGATTGATTGTGCCAGTTGACGTGCGTTACAAGGAAATCGGCCCCACCTTTATTCCTGTGCGTCAGGCGGGCAGCAGCTTCTCGATGTCGCCGGCGATCTTCTCGGGCTTGGTCGCCGATCCGTAGCGCTTGACGACGTTGCCGTCGGCGTCGACGAGGAACTTGGTGAAGTTCCACTTGATCGCCGACGGTCCGAGCCCGCCCTTCTCCTGCTTGAGCCAGGTGTAGAGCGGGTGCGCACCGTCGCCGTTGACCTTGATCTCCGAGAACAGGGGGAACGTCACGCCGAAGTTCTTCTCGCAGAACGCCGCCGTCTCCTCGTCGCCGTCGGGGTTCTGGTTGCCGAACTGGTCGCACGGGAAGCCCAGCACCACGAGTCCACGGTCGACGTACTCCTGGTAGACCGCCTCGAGGCCCTTGAACTGGGGCGTGAAACCGCACTGGGTCGCGGTGTTGACGATGAGCAGGACCTTGCCCTTGTAGTCGGCGAGGAGCCGTTCGGTGCCGTCGATGGCGGTGGCGGAGAAGTCGTGTGCGGTGGTCATCGCGCCAGCCTAGGGGGCTCCGTCGGGGGCGACCATCTGAACCCGGGGACGACGAAGGGGCGCACCCGGTCTCCCGGATGCGCCCCTGTCCCGTTGCTGGATCAGCCGTTGACGGCTGCTCCGTCCTGCGGCAGCGTCGCGGTGATCTTCTGCAGGAAGTCGGCGTTGTTGGACGACTTCTTGAGCTTGTCGAGCACGAGCTCCAGGCCCTGCTGACTGTCGAGGCCCGACAGGACGCGGCGGAGCTTCCAGACGACGTTGAGCTCGTCCTTGCTCATCAGCAGCTCCTCGCGGCGCGTGCTCGACGCGTCGACGTCGACCGCCGGGAAGATCCGCTTGTCGGCGAGGTCGCGACGCAGGCGCAGCTCCCAGTTGCCGGTGCCCTTGAACTCCTCGAAGATGACCTCGTCCATGCGCGAGCCGGTCTCGACCAGCGCGGTCGCGATGATGGTCAGCGAGCCGCCGTCCTCGATGTTGCGCGCGGCACCGAAGAACTTCTTCGGCGGGTAGAGCGCCGAGGAGTCGACGCCACCGGACATGATCCGACCCGAGGTCGGTGCGGCGAGGTTGTACGCCCGTCCGAGGCGCGTGATGCCGTCGAGCAGCAGCACGACGTCGTGGCCCAGCTCGACCAGACGCTTGGCCCGCTCGATCGCGAGCTCGGCGACCATCGTGTGGTCGGTGGCCGGACGGTCGAACGTCGAGGCGATGACCTCGCCCTTGACGGTGCGCTGGAACTCGGTGACCTCCTCGGGACGCTCGTCGACCAGGACGATCATCAGGTGGCACTCGGGGTTGTTCGTGGTGATCGCGTTGGCGATCTGCTGCATGATCATCGTCTTGCCGGCCTTGGGCGGCGAGACGATCAGGCCGCGCTGGCCCTTGCCGATCGGCGACACGAGGTCGATGACGCGACCGGCGAGTCCGCCGGCCTCGCCCTCGAGGCGCAGACGCTCGGACGGGTACAGCGGCGTGAGCTTGGAGAACTCGACCCGCTTGGTCGCCTCCTCCAGAGCCATCCCGTTGACCGAGTCGATCTTGACCATCGGGTTGAACTTCTCCTTGCGCTCGCCCTCGCGGGGCTGGCGCACCTGGCCGACGACGGCGTCGCCGCGGCGAAGGCCCCACTTGCGGACCATCGAGAGCGAGACGTAGACGTCGTTGTCGCTGGGCAGGTAGCCCGTGGTGCGCACGAACGCGTAGTTGTCGAGGATGTCGAGGATGCCCGCAGCGGGCACCAGGACGTCGTCCTCGGTGTACGACGTGTCGACGTCGAGGTTGCCGCGGCCACCCTGGCTGTTGCGGTTGCGGCCGCGACGGTTGCGGCGACGGCCGCCCATCTCCTCGTCGTCGTCCTGCGCGTGGCCCTGGTGACGATCGTTCTGCGCCGGAGCCTGGTTGCGGTTCTGGTTGTTCTGGTTGCGGCTGTTCTGGCCACCGCCCTGCTGGTGGCGGTCGTTGGCGCCGTTGTTGTTCTGGCCGCGTCCCCGACCGCGTCCGCGGCCGCCCTCGCCGTCCTCGGCGTCGTCGGACTGCTCGCCGCGCGTGTTCTCGTGGCGGGGCTCGTTCTTGGTCTCGGGCTGCGCGTCGTGCTTGGCGTCGGCCTTCGGACCGTTCTTCTGCGAGCCGCCGCGGCCGTTCTTCTCGGTGCCGTTCTTCTCGGTGCCGTTCTTCTCGGTGCCGTTCTTCTCGGCGCCGTTCTGGGCGTCATCGCCGGCGGGGGCGTCGCTCTTGGCGGCAGCCCGCGAGCGGCTGCGCGTGGGCTTCTCGGCCTTCGCGGGCGCCTCGTCGGCGGTGGCGTCGCTCGTGGCGACCTCGGCCTTGGCACTGTCGGCCTTGGCGCCGCGGCCACGGCCGCCACGCTTGGGGGCCTCGGTCTTGGCCGGCGCGTCGGCGTCGTTCTTCGTCGGGGGGACGATCACGGGTGCGGCGTCCGCGGTGTCCGCGACGGTCGGTCCCGAGGCGGCCTTGACGGCGGCCTTCGTCGAGGTGCCCGCGTCACCGCGGGCGATCTTGATGGCATCGATGAGTGCGCCCTTGCGCATCTTCTCGGCGCCGGTGATGCCGAGGCCCGCAGCGATTTCCTGCAGCTCGGCGAGCACCTTGCCGCCCAGGCTTCCCCCGGTCTTGCGGGGGGTCCCGGCAGCGGCCGAGGACGCGGAGGCATCAGGTGTCGTGGTGGTTTCAGTCACGTAGGTTCCTTTGGATGAGGCCACAAGGCCAGTGGACCGGAAAGCCGGATCCCGAAAAGGCGTGCCCGTATCTGACGGGCGACTTGAGTGGCACTTCTCACTTGCTGTCACTGTCGGGGAGATGAACTCGACTCCGACTCACTCACCATAACACCCATGCGGCCCGGCCGATTCCCGATCCGCTCAACTGTTCAGGCGTCGTCGCGGACGATCTCGGCGCCACCGGCGTCGACCTGGAGCTCGTGCACGGTCCACCCGGCAGGAGCACGATCGGCCACCCCTCGGGCGAACACCAGGACGGTGGGTCCCGCGCCCGAGATGATGGCCGGGATGCCCTCGACCCGCAGCTTCCGCAGGAGCTTGTACGACTCGGGCATCGCCTCGGAGCGGTAGCCCTGGTGGATCCAGTCCTCCGTCGCGGAGATGAGGCGGTGCGGCGCACCGGTGAGCGCGCTGATCAGCAGGGCCGCGCGCCCGGCGTTGCGGGCGGCGTCCGCGTGCGGGACGCTCTCGGGCAGCAGCCCGCGCGCCTTCGCGGTCGAGACGGCCGCCGGCGGCACGAACACGGTGACCTCGACGCCGGTCTCGAGGCGCTCGACCTCGGCCGCCGCCCCGTCGATCCAGGCGATGGTCAGCCCACCGAAGAGCGCGGCGGCGACGTTGTCGGGGTGACCTTCGAGGTCCACCGCCAGCTGGTACGCGGCGGCGTCGTCGAGGAGCAGCTCCCCGCCCTCGACCAGCGCACGGGCCAGGACGATGCCGCCGACGATCGCGGCCGCGGACGAGCCCAGTCCCCTGCCGTGGGGGATCTGGTTGGTGCAGGTCAGACGCAGCCCCGAGGGGCGGCCGCCGAGCAGGTCGAACGCGGCGTGCATGGCCTCCACGACCAGGTGCGTCTCGTCGAGCGGGACGCCGTCCTTGCCCTCACCGGTGACGTGGACGTCGAGTCCTTCGTCGACCACCTGGGCCGTGAGGGTGTCGTGGAGCGTCAGTGCCAGTCCGAGCGCGTCGAAGCCGGGACCCAGGTTGGCGCTGGATGCCGGCACCCGGACGGTGACCGGCCCGTCGACGAATGTCACAGGAGTCCCGCGGCCTCGGCCGCGGCGTCGACGTCGGCCTCGATGATCGCGTCGACCAGCGCACCGGCGCCCGACAGCGCGGTGTCGATGTCCTTGAGGCCGTGCCCGGTGACGGTGACCGCGATCGTCTGTCCCGGCTCGACCTCACCTGCGGAGGCAGCGGCCAGCAGACCGGCGACGCCGGCCGCGGAGGCCGGCTCGACGAACACGCCGTCGTGCGACGCGAGGTCGCGCTGCGCCTGGAGGATCTGCTCGTCGCTGACCGAGCCGATGCGGCCCCCGGACTCGTCGCGCGCGGCCGTGGCGAGGTGCCAGGAGGCCGGGTTGCCGATGCGGATCGCGGTCGCGATCGTCTCGGGGTGGGCGATCGGGGCGCCCTGCACGATCGGGTCGGCGCCCTGCGCCTGGAAGCCCCACATCTGCGGGGTACGCGTCGCGAGGCCCGCGTCGGCGTACTCGCGATAGCCCAGCCAGTAGGCGGAGATGTTGCCCGCGTTGCCGACCGGCAGGACGTGCAGGTCAGGCGTCGCGTCGAGTGCGTCCACGATCTCGAAGGCCGCGGTCTTCTGGCCCTGCAGGCGGACCGGGTTGACCGAGTTGACCAGCGCGACCGGGTACTTGTCGGCCAGTGCACGCGACAGCTGCAGGCACTCGTCGAAGCCGCCACGGACCTGGATGACCTCGGCGCCGTGCATGACGGCCTGCGCCATCTTGCCGGCGGCGATCTTGCCGTGCGGCACCAGGACGATGGGGGTCAGGCCGGCGGTGGCCGCGTACGCGGTCATCGACGCCGACGTGTTGCCGGTGGAGGCGCAGACGACGGCCTTGGCGCCCTCGCCCACCGCGACCGAGACGGCCGTGGTCATGCCGCGGTCCTTGAACGAGCCCGTGGGGTTGTTGCCCTCGACCTTGATCCAGACGTCACCGCGGACGATGCCCGACAGCCACGACGAGTGGACGAGCGGCGTGCCGCCCTCCCCCAGCGTGATGACCGGGGTCTGGGTGGTCACGGGGAGCCACTCGCGGTACTCCTCGATCACGCCTCTCCACAGGTGTGCCATCAGAATCCTCCCTCGACGCGCATCACCGATGTCACGTCACGAACCATGTCGAGCCCGCGCAAGGAGGCGACCGTGGCCGACAGCGAGGCGTCCTCGGCCTCGTGCGTCACGATGACCAGCTGGGCGTCGGACCCGCTGCCCTCCTGGCGGACGGTCTTGATCGAGACCCCGAACTCGGCGAACGCGCTGGCGACCGAGGCGAGCACGCCCGCACGGTCGTCCACGTCGATCGAGACGTGGTAGCGGGTGCGGGCCCGGCCCATCTCGAGCACCTCGAGCTGGGCGTGGGTCGACTCGCCGGGACCGAACACGTCGCTGCGTCGGTTGCGGGCGACCGAGACGACGTCGCCGAGCACCGCGCTCGCGGTCGGCGCACCGCCGGCACCGGGACCGTAGAACATCAGCTCCCCCGCCGACTCGCTCTCGACGAAGACCGCGTTGTACGCCCCGTGGACGCTCGCGAGCGGGTGGGTGACGGGGATCATCGCGGGGTGGACGCGGGCCGAGACGGCCGGACCGTCGGCCGTCTCGCGGCGCTCGCAGATCGCGAGCAGCTTGACGACGCAGCCCATCTCGTCGGCGGAGCGGACGTCCGCCGCGGTGACCTCGGTGATGCCCTCACGGTGCACGTCACCGATCGTGACGCGGGTGTGGAACGCGAGGCCGGCCAGGATCGCGGCCTTGGAGGCGGCGTCGAAGCCCTCGATGTCGGCGGTCGGGTCGGCCTCGGCGTACCCGAGACGCTGGGCCTCGTCGAGGGCCTCGGAGAAGCCCTGCCCCGTCGTGGTCATCGCGTCGAGGATGAAGTTGGTGGTGCCGTTGACGATGCCGAGCACGCGCTGGACGCGGTCGCCTGCCAGCGACTCGCGCAGGGGGCGGACGATCGGGATCGCCCCGGCGACGGCGGCCTCGAAGTACAGGTCGCGCTCGGCCTTGTGCGCCGCCTCGAACAGCGTCGCGCCGTCCTCGGCGAGGAGCGCCTTGTTGGCGGTCACGACCGAGGCGCCGTGGTCCAGCGCCGCCAGGATCAGCTCACGGGCGAGGTCGATCCCGCCGATGACCTCGATGACGACGTCGATGTCGCCGCGGGAGACCAAGCCCATCGCGTCGGTCGTGAACAGCTCGCTCGGCAGGTCGAGGTCGCGCTCACGGCCCAGGCGGCGGACGGCGATGCCGACCAGCTCGAGCGGCGCGCCGACCCGCTGGGCCAGCTCGTCCGCGTCCCGCGTCAGCAGTCGCGCGACCTCCGTGCCGACGACTCCGCAGCCCAGCAGGGCGACTCGGAGCGGACGTCCGGGGGTCCACGAGGAGGTGCTCACGGTGCAAGGGTATCGGCGTGCCGACCACGTCGACGACACGGCCGAGAATCTGGTCACCCTGATGCCAGACAGGTCGTCTGCCTAGAATCGCGACTGGACGTGGGCAGGTCATCGGCCCCGCCGACTCAACCGGGGGCCCCCATGACTTCTGCTGCAACGTCCGCTGTCACGTCGACGCCGCGAGAGCGACACGTGCGCCGGCTCATCGGCGTGCTCGTCGCCGCCTGCCTCTCGGTGGCCGGACTGACCGCCCAGCCCGCCCAGGCCGCCGACACCGGGTCCATCACCGGCACGGTCTTCACCCAGTCGGTCGGGGGTGCCAAGACGCCCGCCGCCGAGGGTTACATCTACTGGTCCCACGCGCCGACCAAGGACGGCGCGTACTCCGGCTCGACGGGTCACCGCTTCACGGGCAGCACGTTCAGCCTCACGGGGTTGAAGCCCGGGTTCTACAAGTTCGAGGTCGCCCAGGTCTTCGACGCCGCCGGCAGCAGCGCCTACCAGCGCGAGTACTACAACGACGCCGAGGTGGTCCATGACGCCACGGCCGTCCAGGTCGTCGGCGGCAAGGCCAGCAAGGTCACCGACATGGTGCTCGAACCTGCCGGCCAGATCTCCGGCCGGGTGACGGACACCGCCGGCAACCCGATCGCCAACGCCAGCGTCTCCTTCCAGCGGAGCGCGGCGGGAGGCGGCCCAGGCGTGACCACCGGTCCCGACGGTCGCTACTCCACGACAACCGGCTTCGCGAAGGGTCTGGTCAAGGGCGTCTACCGCGTGTCCGCGCGGCACGACGCGGCCCCCGGTGTCACCTCCCACGAGGAGAAGTACTGGAAGAACGCGGCAACGTACGCCACCGCGACGCCCCTCACGGTCGCCCCGGGCTCGGCCACCGCGAACATCGACTTCACCCTGGCCGCCGCACCGCGCATCCAGCTCACGGTCAAGGACCCGGCGGGCAAACCGGTGCCGAACGCGGACGTGGGCGTCTGGACGTTCTCCGACGGCGAGTGGGGTCCGCGCCGCGCGGGGCCGAACAAGACGGACGGCGCCGGCGTCTACCACCAGACGGTGCGGATCGGTGAGCGCCACAAGTTCTTCTTCACGCCGCCGGCAGGCGTCGGGGGCGCCACCGAGTGGTACGACAACGCGTACGGCGAGGCTGCCGCGAAGGAGGTCTCGGCGACGTCCCACGGTCAGGTCCTCAGCCTGACGATCCAGCTCGGCGCCGCCCCCGCCATCACGAGCGCGACCCCGAAGATCACCGGCACCGCTCGCAGCGGCAAGACCCTGACCGTCGCACCCGGCACCTGGACGCCCGTCGGAGTCGCGGTGCGTCGTCAGTGGCGTGCCAACGGTGTCCCGATCCCCGGGGCCACCGGCCCGACTCTTCGGCTCAGCAACGCACAGGCGGGCCGGAGGATCACGGTGCAGGTCACCGGTTCACTCGACGGCGCGACACCCGTCGCGGTGACCTCCGCCGCGACGGCGGCCGTGCAGGGCGTGCTGACGAGCGCGAAGGTCTCGATCAGCGGAACCGCGAAGGTCGGCAAGAAGCTACGAGCCAGGACCGGCTCGTGGGGCCCGTCACCGGTGACGTCGAAGTACAAGTGGTACCGCAACGGCCGCGCCATCTCGGGCCAGAAGAAGAGCACGTACAAGGTGCGCAAGGCCGACGTCGGCAAGCGGATCACGGTGCGCGTCACCCGGAGCAAGAGCCACTACGTGACCGTCAGCAGGCTGAGCTCGAAGACCGCCAAGGTCAAGAAGAAGTAGGCACGTCCGTCGGTGGTGCGGGCACGACCTGCGCCACCGACGGCAGATGCCAAGGTGGACCCCATGGCCGCCCCCTCCAGCCCAGACGCGGCGGACGCGCGACGGGAGTCGCTCGGAGCCGGCTTCCGGGCCGGCCTGCCCTACGCGGCGGTCGGCTTCCTGTTGTCGATGTCGTTCGGCATCCTGGCGCGCGACTCGGGGTTCTCCGCCGAGGCGGCCATCGTGATGTCCGCGGTGGTCTTCGCCGGGTCCGCCCAGTTCGCCGCGGTGTCGATCATCGCCTCGGGCGGCACCGCCGGCGCGGCCGTCGCGGCCGCCGCGCTGATGAACTCGCGGTTCCTCCCGATGGGCATCGCGCTCGGCCCGTCGCTGCCGGGGCGGGCGTCGTGGCGGGCGGTGCAGGGCCAGGCCGTTGTCGACGCCTCGTGGGCCATGGCCAACCGGGGCGGTGGCCGATTCGACCGCTGGTTCCTGTTCGGCTCGACCGCTCCGCAGTACGTGTCGTGGATCGCCGGGACGGTCCTCGGCGCGTTGGGTGGCGACCTGTTCAGCGATCCGTCCCGCTACGGCCTCGACGCGATCTACCCCACGTTCTTCCTGGCTCTCGTCATCGCCGAGGTCAGGGACCGCACGACGCTGGTCGTCGCCCTCGTGGGCGGGCTGGTGGCGCTCAGCCTGGTCGAGGTGGCCCCTGCCGGGCTGCCCGTGCTCGCCGCGAGCCTCGTGGCCCTGTGGGGCCTGCGCCGAAGGAGGTCGGCGACATGAGCACGACGATCTGGTGGACCATCGCGGGCTGCACGGTCGTCACCGCCGTGATCAAGGGGATCGGCCCGGTCGCCCTGGGCGGACGCGACATCCCTCCCCGCCTCACCGGCGTGATCGAGCTGATGGCACCCGCCCTGTTGGCCGCTCTCGTCGTCACCAGCACCTTCGCCGTCGGCGACCAGTGGCACGTGGGGGCCAACACCGCGGGCGTGGCCGTCGGCGGCATCATCCTGGTGCGCCGCGGCCCGCTCCTCCTGGCCGTGGTGGCGGCGGTCGCGGTCACCGCCCTGCTGCGGGCCGTGACCTAGACGCTCACCGGCGTGCCGCCTCCACCCGCATCGCCATGACGACACCGAGTGCCGCGACGGCGCTCGCGAAGCCGAGCACCAGGACGTACCCGACCATCTCGTCGACGTGCAGCATCACCGCGAACAGGACGCTGCCGAGGGCGAGCAGGAGCGACTCCGCCACGGCATCGCTGATCTGCATCCCGGCACTGTTCGCACCCTGCTCGGCCGCGCCGGAGTGGTCGAGCAGCAGCACACCCAGCGTCGACAGGGCCATGCCCATCCCGAAGCCTCCGACCGCCCAGACGGCGGCCACGACCCACAACGGGACCTGGTCGAGGAGGGCGAGGAATCCCGCCGCGGTCCCGATCAGCACGCACGTCGAGCCCAGCCTGACCCGCAGTGGCTTGGCCGCGAGGACGGGCACGTTGGCGGCGAGCCACGACCCGGCGAACCAGAGGACGGCCCCGGTGGTCAGCAGCAGGCCGGCCTGGGCGGCGGTCAGGCCCCGGTGCTGGACCAGCGAGAGCGGCACGTACGTCTCGGCGCCGACGAAGCCCGCGCTGAGCAGGCTGCGGGTCGCCACCACCCTGGGGAGCCCCGGTCGGCCGCGCCACGAGCCCGGCGGCACGAGCCTGGGTGCGTACCGCACGGTGACCGCGAGGGCGGCGAGCAGCAGCGCCGGCCACCACGTCGCAGCCCGCTGGCCGGCCAGGCTCACCGACAGGACACCCGCGGCGACGAGGACCGCCCACCACACCCGCCGACGGTCCAGGACGACGGCACGGTCCCCGACGATCCGGTCGAGCGCCTGCCAGATCAGCCCGAGCGACGCGACCGCCACCGCCGGGACGGCGAGGAACACCCAGCGCCACCCGACCAGGTCCGCGATCGTGCCCGCGATGAACGGACCCGCGAGCGCCGGCAGGACCCAGGCACTGGTCATGACCGTGAAGACCCTCGCCCGCATGTCCTCGTGGAAGGTCCGCCCGATCATGACGTACAGCCCGACCGAGATGAAGCCGCTGCCGAGTCCCTGCACTGCTCGGCCGGTCAGGAACACCGCCATCGAGGGCGCGAGCCCGGCGACGAACAGCCCCAGCGAGAAGACCATGACACCGCCGCGCACGGCCAGCGCGGGGCCGTGACGGTCCATGAGCGGTCCGGCCAGTGTCATCGACACGACGCCCACGGCCATCGGCGCAGCGAAGGACAGGGCGTACAGCGCGAGCCCGTCGAGCTCCTCGGCCACCACGGGCATCACGGTGGCGACCGCGAGGGACTCGAACGCGACGAGGAACGCGAGGGAGAAGATGCCGGCCACGACCCGCCCGTGCGGGCCGAGCCAGAGCCGCTCCCCCGCCGGGGCCGGCGCGCTCACCGGCGCGCGCCGCGGATCGCCGCGATCTCGTCGCACGCCCACCGTGCCGGTGGGACGTCCGTTCTTCCGGGCCGGTGCTGTCCGGTCACGCGCATGCTGCTCCTTCGTCGTCGGTGCGACCACTCCACATCCTCAATCGGGGTTGAGGTCAAATCGAGGGGTGGTCTACGGTCGGGACATGACGTCCCGGCACCCGGAGCTCACCCCCGGCCAGGTGGCCGAGCGCTCCGGCGTCGCGGTGTCGGCCCTGCACTTCTACGAGCGCGAGGGTCTCATCGCAAGCCATCGCACGGCCGGCAACCAGCGCCGCTATCCCCGCGAGGTGCTGCGCCGCATCGCCTTCATCCGCGTCTCGCAGGGCCTGGGCATCTCCCTGGCGCGGATCCGCGAGGCCCTCGGCACGCTGCCCGACGACCACGTCCCGACCAGGGCTGACTGGTCGCGACTGTCCCGGCGGTGGCGCGCCGACCTCGACGCCAGGATCGACCAGCTGCAGCGCCTGAGGGACGACCTCGACGGCTGCATCGGGTGCGGCTGCCTGTCGCTCACGAGCTGCGCCCTCTACAACGCCGAGGACGTGCTCGGGAGCAAGGGACCGGGGCCCCACCGGCTCCAGCGACGCGAACCCGCCGGGGACGTCATCCCGGACGGCTCGCCTCCGCCACGTGCGGGATGACGTCCGCGGGGGGTCAGCCGACGTCGAGGGTCATCAGGTCGTCCTCGGTCTCGCGACGCAGGATGACCCGGGCCTCGCCGTCGCGCACCGCGACGACGGCCGCGCGAGGGACGTGGTTGTAGTTGCTGGCCAGTGAGCGGCAGTACGCACCGGTGCCGGGCACGGCGAGCAGGTCCCCCGCGGTGACGTCACCAGGCAGGAACTCGTCCTTGACGACGATGTCGCCGGACTCGCAGTGCTTGCCCACGACCCGACTCAGCACCGCCGGCGCGTCGGACGCGCGGGACGCCAGCGTGCAGGAGTAGTCAGCGCCGTACAGCGCGGGCCGGATGTTGTCGCTCATGCCGCCGTCGACCGACACGTAGCGGCGTGACGCCCCACCGTCGAGTGCCACCGACTTGGTCGTGCCCACCTCGTAGAGGGTGAACGTCGAGGGGCCCGCGATCGCACGGCCGGGCTCGATCGACAGGTGGGGCACCTCGATGCCCATCGCCGCGCACTCGTCCGCGACGATCTTGAGCATGCCGCGCGCGAGGTCACCGGGCGTGGAGGGGTTGTCCTGGGTCGTGTACGCGATGCCGAACCCGCCGCCGAGGTCGAACTCCGGCAGCGCGACGCCCAGCTCCTTCTGGATCTCGGCGTGCAGCCGCAGCACCCGCCGGGCCGCGACCTCGAAACCGTCCGTGACGAAGATCTGCGACCCGATGTGCGAGTGCAGGCCCCGCAGGTCCAGGCCGGGCACGGCCAGGACCTGCCGCACGGCGGCCAGCGCGTCGCCGCCGGTGATCGAGAAGCCGAACTTCTGGTCCTCGTGGGACGTCGAGATGTACTCGTGCGTGTGCGCCTCGACGCCGGCCGTCACCCGGATCATGACCGGGGCCGTGACGCCGAGCTCCGCGGTCAGGTCACGCAGGCGGTCGATCTCCTCGACCGAGTCGATGATGATGCGCCCGACACCGACCTCGAGGGCCCGGCGCAGCTCGGCGACGGACTTGTTGTTGCCGTGCAGGCCGATGCGAGCCGGCGGGAAGTCCGCCTTCAGCGCGACGGCGAGCTCGCCGCCGCTGCAGACGTCGAGGTTGAGCCCCTCGTCCGCGATCCATCGGGCAGCCGCGACGCAGAGGAACGCCTTGCCGGCGTAGTAGACGTCGGCGCCGGGGAACGCGTCCTTGAACGACCGCGCGCGGCGCCTGAAGTCGTCCTCGTCGACGACGTACGTCGGCGTGCCGAACTCGGCGGCGAGGTCGGCCACCGACACCCCGGCGACGGTCAGGACGCCATCGACCTTGGAGACGCCCTCGGCCCACAGGTGCGGGACGAGCCGGTTGGGGTCCTCGGGGCTCCTGAGCCAGGCGGGACCGCGGTCACCGGACTGGCCGTGCAGGGCGCCGGCCTCGTGGGAGCGCACGGGCTACATCCTCTCGGGTGCGGTGACACCGAGCAGTCCCAGCCCGTTGGCGATGACCTGGCGCGTCGCGGCCACGAGCATGAGCCGCGCCCGGTGCAGGTCGGTCGGCTCCTCGTCGCCCTTGGGCAGCACGTGCGCGACGTCGTAGAACTTGTGGAACGCCGCCGCGGTGTCCTCGAGGTAGCGCGCGACGCGGTGCGGCTCGCGCAGCTCGGCGGCACGAGCCACGACCTTCGGGTAGTCCGCCAGCGAGCGCAGCAGCGCGCCCTCCTGGTCGACCACGAGCAGCGACGGGTCGAACGTCGCCTCGTCGATCGTGACCCCGAGGTCGACCGCGTTGCGGATGATCGACGACAGCCGCGCGTGGGCGTACTGCACGTAGAACACCGGGTTGTCGCTGGTCTGGCTGGCCCACAGGTCGAGGTCGAGGTCGATCGTGGAGTCCATCGAGTAGCGCGCCAGGGCGTAGCGCGAGGCGTCCACGCCGATCAGGTCGACGAGGTCCTCCAGGGTGATGACGGTGCCGGCGCGCTTGCTCATGCGCAGCGGCTCGCCGTCCTTGACCAGGTTGACCATCTGGCCGATCAGGATCTCCAGGTTGACCTTCGGGGTGTCGCCGAACGCGGCGCACATCGCCATCATCCGCGAGACGTAGCCGTGGTGGTCGGCGCCCAGCATGATCAGGCAGCGGTCGAAGCCGCGCTCGCGCTTGTCCAGGTAGTAGGCGAGGTCGCCCGAGATGTAGGCCGGCTCGCCGTCGGACTTGATGACGACGCGGTCCTTGTCGTCACCGAAGTTGGACGTGCGCAGCCACGTGGCGCCGTCCTCCTCGTACATCATCCCGAGCTCGCGCAGGCGGCTGATGGCCCGATCGACCGCACCGGACTCGTGCAGGTCGTTCTCGTGGAAGTACACGTCGAAGTCGACGCCGAAGTCGTGCAGGCTCTGCTTGATCTCGCTGAACATCAGGTCGACGCCCTCGGCGCGGAACGTCTCCAGCGCCTCGGCGTCCGGCAGCGTCGCCGCCTCGGGGTGCTTGGCCAGGACGGTCTGCGCGATGTCATGGATGTACTGGCCGCCGTACCCGTCCTCGGGAGCGTCCTCGCCGCGGGCGTCGGCCAGCAGCGACCGGGCGAACCGGTCGATCTGCACGCCGTGGTCGTTGAAGTAGTACTCGCGGGTGACGTCCGCGCCGATCGCGGACAGGATGCGGCCGAGCGAGTCACCGACCGCGGCCCATCGGACGCCGCCGATGTGGATCGGGCCGGTCGGGTTGGCGCTGACGAACTCCAGGTTCACCTTCTGGCCCGCGTACAGGTCGCTCGTGCCGTACGCCGTGCCGGCCGCGACGATCTGCGGGGCGAGCGCGCCCTGGGCACCGGCGTCCACGCGGATGTTGAGGAAGCCCGGGCCGGCGATCTCGGCACTCGCGACACCGTCCGCGTCGCCGAGGCGGTCGGCCAGCAGCTGCGCGAACTCGCGCGGGTTCATCCCGGCCTTCTTGCCGAGCTGGAGCGCGATGTTGGTCGCGTAGTCCCCGTGCTCCTTGACCTTGGGTCGTTCCACCACGACCTCGGCGGGCACGCCGTCAGGCAAGGTGATGGTGCCGGCCTCCACGAGGGAGGTCAGGGCGTCGATGATCGTGGTGGAGAGCTGCTCGGGGGTCACCGCTCTAGGGTATCTCCCGGCATCCGGGCCCCGGACGCCGCCGAAAAGGCGTCCGGACGTGGGCGACCCGCAGGGCCGTGCACCCTGCACCGGAATCGCCGGCGGTAGAGGCACGCGTCGAGTGGACAACTCGACGCCCTGCGGGTCGGGTGACTGCGGGTATTCGCCGCCACCAGTCCTGTTTCACCAGAACACCGGCTCGTGGAGCCGGGCCTCGTGGCTAGCGGACAGCCACCTCACAAGTCCAAGACGAATTCATTCTTCGGACCACCTCCTCTCCGTGTACGAAAACCGTACGTCCGGATCAGGCGTTGTTCAAGCAGGCGGCTGACGATTCTTGTTGCTGTCAATGACGTCCCGCACGGTCTGGATCAGGAAGTCCGGGTCGAAGGGCTTGGTGACGTACGCGTCGACGCCGGCACGGGTCGCCCGCTGGATGTCGGCAGGGTGGCCCTGCGTCGTCACCATGATGATCCCGATGCCCGCGAGCTTGGGGTCGGCGCGGATCGCCGCCACGGTCGCGACACCGTCGAGGCGGGGCATCATCACGTCGACCGTGAGCGCATCGGGCAGCTTTTCCATACGGCGCAGGGACTCGAGGCAGTCGACCCCGTCGACCGCTTCGTCGACCTCGAATCCGGCCACCTCCATGTTCGTCCGGATGAGGAAACGGATCGACGGGGTGTCGTCGACGACGAGCACTCTGGGCATGGACAACACCGTAGTGGCCGTGCGGTAGGCTCACACCGCAGTTGGCCGTATTGGCCCCCGTAGCTCAGGGGATAGAGCGCCGCCCTCCGGAGGCGGAAGCGCAGGTTCGAATCCTGCCGGGGGCACCATCAGTGCCGACACACTTCCGGGCGGCCGGTGCCGGACGTCAGCGGGTGCCGGGGTATCCGTCGCGGCAGAACAGCTGGATCGACCCGACCGGCGCGAAGCCCGCCCCCAGCAGGGCTCGCAGGCTGGCCGCGTTGCCGGGCGCAGCGGCCGCCACGACCACCCTGTCCTGGGGCACCGCAGCCAGGGCGGCCTCGATCAACGCCACGCCGGACCCACCACGGTGGTCGAGCTCGGTCTCGAAGCTCAGCTCGCACAGGCCGCCCACCCCGCGGCCCAGGGTGACGACCGCCGACCTCGCCGGGTCCGGACGGCCCAGCACCTCGACGTCGTCGCGGATCGCCGCAGCGTGCAGCGCCCGTGGGTGGCGCGCCAGGTCTGGCCGGCGCACGAGGTCTGAAAGACGCGAGCCTCTCCCCCGCGCGACGAGCAGGACGTCGAGCACGTCGATCCACGCGTCCTGGCCGGCCAGCGCGCTCACGAGGCGCGGGTCGTGCGCGCCACCGAACCCGTCGGCGCCGAGCCGCGACAGATCGGCGTCAGTCACGTCGGGCGAGACCGCGAACACGGCGTGACCGGTGAACGCGACGACGGCCTCGAGCCCCGGCCGCCAAGGTGGAACCCGTTGCCAGCCGCCGTCCACGGGCGGGAACCGACCGTCCGCTGCCGAGGCGATCATCTCGCCCAACGGGTGCTGGGGCTGCTGCTGCGGGTCCACCGCCCCACCCTCGCACCACGACACGCCGGGGACACGACGGGCCGCGACACGGTCGTCCGCCCCGGCGGCAGACGTACGATGGACGACGCATCGTTCATCGAGCCGACCAGGGAGGCCACCTCGTGCCGGACCACCAGGTCGTCCGTGGTGTGCGGACGGGTGGTCGCAGCGCGCGGGTCCGCGAGGCCGTGCTCAACGCCGCGTTCTCCGAGCTGGTCGAGAGCGGGTACGCCGGGCTGAGCGTCGAGTCCGTCGCCACCAGGGCGCAGGTGAACAAGACGACGATCTACCGCCGCTGGTCGACGCTCGACAACCTCTTGGTGGACGCGCTCACGACCTGGTCGGACGACGTCCCGGCCGTCGACACCGGCAGCATCGAGTCGGACCTGCTGGCCCTCGGCGGCCACCTGGGGCGGATCTTCAACTACGGCCCGGGCCGTCAGGTCGCCGCCTTCGTCCTCACCGCCGGCCTGGAGGGCGGAGAGCTGCGCGAGGCCGCACGCCGTTACTTCGACCACCAGACGGAACGGGTTCTCCCGACCGTCGAACGCGCGATCGCGCGCGGTGAGATCCCAGCCGACTGCGACCCTCTGGCCCTGCTCGACACCTTCCGCGCGCCGCTGGCCTATCGGCTGGTCACGGCCGGCGAACCCGTCGACGCCGACCTGATCGCCAGGGCCACGGGCATCACGCTGGCCGCGGCACGCGCCGGCCTGCTGTCGACCTGATCACCGCAGGGTGTCGTCGAGCCAGTCGAACATCCTCTGGTGGAACAGGTTGAGCGCTCCTTCCTGGCAGTGCTCACCGGCGCCCTCCGCCGCGGTGAACCGGATGAAGGTCTTGGGGCACTGCAGGGCGTCGTAGAGCTTGCTCGCTTGGCCGGGAGCGAACTGGTCGTTCTCGCCCTCGCAGACGAGGGTGGGGCACGTGATCTTGTCCGCGACGCCGGCGAGGTCGTACTTGACGACCTCGGCCGCCAGCTCCTCGGCGGTGTCGGCGCCGAACACCCACAAGGCGTTGGACAGGACCCAGCGCTGCTGGGTCGGCAGCTCGGTGCGACGGTCGATGAGGCCCTGCAGCGCCGCGAGCTGCTGGGCCGGGTCAGCGTCCTGCCCGGGCGAACCTGCTGCGGAGCCGCCGGCGAGATTGACGATGCCGTTGATGTTGAAGATGCCGTCGTAGGCGATGCACGCTGCGATCCGCGGCTCGAACGCCACCGCCCGCGGGCCGAGGTAGCCGCCCAGGCTCATCCCCATCAGGGCGATGCGGTCGGGATCGACGCCTGGCAGCTTGAGCGCGACGTCCACGGCCGGTGTCACGAACGCCTCCCAGTCGTGGCGCATCGCCAGGTGGTCCTTCCGCAGTGCAGCCCCTTGGCCACCGCCCTCGAAGATCAGGCAGTTCCACCCGTAGCGGCGCGCGGCCTCCCCCACCACGAAGTACATCTCCTCGCAGGTGGAGTCGAACCCGCCGTGCGCCAGGAGGGTCGGTCCCGGCTCGTCCCCGGTGACGTTCAGGTAGTAGGCGCTCAGCTCGACCCCTTCGTACGGGATCCCGACCTGTGTCCACTCGTCCTGGCGGCCCATCGCGCTGCGGAACGCGTCGACCGCGCGGCCGGAGGCGTCGGAGACCCGCGGATCGTTCGTGGGGTCGTCGCGCAGGAAGAACTCGGCCGTCCGGTAGTAGTTCGACGCCCTCAGGTAGGCGCCGCGTGCGCTGACCTGGTGCCCGCCAGCGGCGCACCCGTCGGCGATCGCGGCGATCCGGTCGGCGAGAGCGCGCCACTCCCGGTGCCACGACTCGGTGTCCCCGGGCGTGATCCGGTCGGCCGTCGAGATGACCTCCCCGATGTCTGCGCCGCCGTAGGGGATGTACGCGCTGGTGCGCAGGGTCTCGAAGGAGAACGCCTCGTCGGTGTCGAAGATGAGATGCATGACCGCTCCGTTTCATTAATGCAACTACCTGTTGCGATAAATCGACGATGGCACACGCACCGAAGCCGGACAATGGGTCCGCCACACCCACGCTGCACGCGAGGCGGTTGCGACGCCGTGGGACCGCAGTAGCGTCGGGGGCACACCGACGAAGGGACACACCATGCCCACACGCACAGCACGCACTGCCTGGGACGGCGGATTCGAGGACGGCTCGGGCCAGGTCGAGCTCACCGACTCAGGTCTGGGCACGTTCGAGATGTCGTTCAAGAAGCGTTCCTCCGAGGACGGCGGTGGCGCGACCAACCCCGAGGAGCTCCTCGGCGCGGCACACTCCTCGTGCTTCACGATGCAGCTGACGGCCGTCCTCGGCCAGAAGGGCGCCACCCCGGTCTCGATCGAGACGACCGCCAAGGTCACGCTCGGCGAGGACTCCGCGGACGGCGGGTTCAAGATCAGCAAGATCGCGCTGAAGGTCCGCGGTGAGGTCGAAGGCATCGACGAAGCGGGCTTCCTGGAGGCAGCGGAGGCGGCCAAGGTCGGCTGCCCGCTGAGCAAGGCGCTCGCGTCCGTCCCCGAGATCACGCTGGACGCATCCCTCGAGACCGCGTAGCCGTGCCGCCGGCGGGGCCGCTTGGGCGCCCCGCCGGCGTCAGGCGTTCGTCCTGCGCAGCCGTCGTCGCCGGTCGCCGCTGCGTCGCAGGTCGCGGGCCAGTCGCCGGTCGCCGTAGTACAGGATCGTCGCCCAGTCGATGGCCCCGTCGGCCGGTGCGGGGGCGGGTGCTGCGGCCTTCTTGGGGCGCGGCTCCACGAAGAGCCAGTTCAGGACACCCAGGCCCATGTCCACCAAGGACGCGCGCACGCCGATGTACGAGCTGATGGCGACCGTGGCGAGGATCGCGTTGAACATCGCGAACCCTGCGTTGCCCCAGTTCTCCTGCTGGTAGTCACGCCATGCGGTGAGGAGCGAGAAGAGCACGATCAGGTACGGGACCATGACGTGCAGCGCAGGCGCCGCTGTCCGGTTGCGGACCTTGGGCGTCCGGGCGAACGGGATCTTCTCGCCGGTGAACGCCTGCTGGACCGACTTCAGCACCCCCGCGAGGTTGACCGGCAGCAGCACGAGGTTGAACCCGTAGATCCGGAAGATGTCGGTGAACCGGTGCCCGCAGGCGCGCAGGTCGCTGCCCATCGCCAGGAAGTACGGCAGCGCCGCACCCAGCACGAGCGGGCTCAGCAAGCGGCTGTCGTACGGGTAGAACAGCAGGAAGAGCAGGCCGAAGCTGGCCCACGCGATCGATGCCATGTAGTTGACCCGCAGCGCGAGCTCGGTCAGGTGAACCCGCGTGCCGCTGTGCCGCCGGTGCCTCATCTGCTCCCACAGCTTCGGCAGGATCAGCAGCCCCCCGTTGGCCCAGCGTCGACGCTGCACCACGAGCGACCCGAAGTCGGGCGGGGTCGCGCTGTAGCTCAGCCGCTCGGGATAGTTCACCAGCGTCCACCCCGCGGTGCCGATGTCGATGCTCGACTCGGTGTCCTCGATGACGGTGCGGTCCTGGATGTACGTCTTGACGTCGTGGCCGCCGATGTTCTCGACCTCGACGATGTCCTCGAGCGCGCTCTTGCGGATGACGGCGTTCGCGCCGACCCAGAACGTCGCGTTGTGGTGGGTCTTGCCCTGGTGGAGGATGTGCTGCAGGTCCGTCGAGGCACCGGCGATCCGCTCGATGCGGGTCGGCGCGCCACGGAAGGACGAGTACGGCGTCTGGATGATCGCCACGTGCTGGTTCTGCTCCTGCTCGAGGTAGAACACCAACCGGATGCAGTAGTCGCGCAGCAGCTGTGAGTCGGCGTCCAGGGTGAGCACGTAGCCGGAGTCCGGGATGTCCAGGTCACCCGGCTCGGCGGTCTCGACCTCGTCGAGCATGACGCCGAGCGCCGTGTGCTGCGGTCGCCACACATGGCCCATGAGCCCCAGGTAGGCGTTGACGTTCATCGCCTTGTTGGCCTCGTGGGACAGCGATCCGTACGCCTTGCGCTCGAAGCTCGTCAGGTCGGCCCGGAAGATCCAGGCGAGCCGCCGCTGCAGCTCCAGGATGCGGGACGGCTCGGGAAGCCCGCCCTGGTCCAGCGCCGCCTGCAGCGCGAGCGCCGTGAGCCGCAGCTCGTTGGCCAGGCCGACGAGGACCTGGTCGACGAAGAACTCACTGACGTGGTCGACGACCTGCTCGGCCTGCGCCATGGCCTCGAGCCAGTCCGCCGCCGCGTGGTAGTCCGCCAGCGCGGTCTTGACCGAGCGACGCCTGCCCTTGCCGCGAGCGAGGGTCGCCTCGGCCGCGGCGAGCGAGGCCTGGAACCGCTCGCGCGGCTCACGCAGCGCCTCCTGGATGTCCGGAGCCAGACGCCGGGTCGCCTCGAGCTTCGCCCGGACGGCCGGATCGGTCGGCGCGGGCGGATCATCGATCAGCAGCACCAGGTGCAGGTCCGGGTACTCCTGCAGCGCGGCGCTCCACATCGTCAGGCGGACGACGTCAGGCTCCTCGGCGTACGACGGGATCAGCACGGTCAGGCGCTGGCTGGGGGCCTCCGCGAAGTGCCGGTCGATCAGCCCCCGGGGGGCGCGGACGTGGCTGCGGAACCGCAGCAGGGCGCCTTGGCGCGCCACGAGGTACATCAGCGCCGAGAAGGTCAGGAACGTGACCACCAGGACGTACGAGAACGCCTCCATCGTGAACCGGAAGCTGCCGCCGTAGTCGATGAACTCGCGGAGGATCGTCGAGACGACGTACCCGATCCACGACAGGATCGTGACGACGATGGCGACTCTGCCCCACGTGATCTTGGCGGCGCTCGGTACCGGGTGCACGATCGACAGCGGTTCCGAGCGACGCTCGGCCCCCCACTGACGACGTGTCCTCGGCTCTGCCACGTTGGCCTTGGACCTCACACGCAACGACCTGTCTCCTCAATCCCCGGCGACACCCTAGCCACGTTCGGCGTTCGGTGGACCCGGTTCGCGACAACGTGGCACCATGAGCCCGCTCGGGGGAAGCGGACGAGAGGGTGGCAGTGAGCCGATTCGACGGGCGACGTCTGTCCTGGACCCGACTGACGGTCCTCGTCGGTGCGCTGACGGCACTGGTGCTCGTGGGCACGTCGAGCTGGCACAGCGTCCAGGACTCCCAGGCGGCCGAGGCGAACGGCGACGCCTGGTACGCCGGGTACGTCGATGCGACGGTCACCCCGCTGCACGCCTTCGAGCAGCCGACGTCCAAGGCGACCCGGGACGTCGTGCTGTCGTTCATCGTCTCCGATCCCCAGCAGGGCTGCCGCCCGACGTGGGGCAGCGCGTACTCGCTTGACGCCGCGGCCGACGAGCTCGACCTCGACCGCCGCATCGCCCGCCTGAGGCAGCAAGGTGGCAGCGTGGTCGTGTCCTTCGGCGGCGCGGTCAACTCCGAGCTGGCGACCGCGTGCACCGACGCCGCAGAGCTCCTGAAGGCGTACCGCAGCGTCGTGGAGCGCTACGACCTGCGGATGATCGACCTCGACAACGAGGGCGCCGGCCTGGCCGACCGCGCCGCCGCGAGCCGCCGCGCGGTGGCGATGCACGCTCTCCAGGTGGAGCGCGCCAAGGCCGGCAAGGACCTGAGGGTCTGGCTGACGCTGCCGGTCGCCCCGTCCGGACTGTCCGAGGACGGCAGACGGGCGGTCGAGACCATGCTGGACCACGACGTCGATCTGTCCGGCGTCAACGTGATGACGATGGACTACGGCGCCAGCCGGACCACGGGGCAGTCGATGCTCGACGCATCGATCGCCGCACTCACCGAGACGCACCGCCAGCTCGGCCAGGTGTACGCCGGGGCCGGGCAGGACGTCGGCTCCTCGACCCTGTGGCGGCGCATGGGCGCCACCCCGATGATCGGCCAGAACGACGTGCCCGGGGAGGTCTTCTCGCTGGCCGCCGCACGAGGGCTGAGCGCGTTCGCGGACCAGAAGGGGCTGGGCCGCATGTCCATGTGGTCGCTCAACCGCGACCGGACGTGCGGCGCGAACTATCCCGACGTCACCGTGGTGTCCAACTCGTGCAGCGGCGTCGACCAGGGCGGCACGTCGTTCGCGAAGCTGTTGCGCGGCGACATGACCGGTCGCCCGGACACGAGCGCGGTGACGCCCGTCGTGCCGGGGTCCGCAGGACGCGGACAGGGTGAGGAGGCCCGCGCGGACGACCCCGCCACCAGCCCGTACCCGATCTGGGACGAGGAGACGACGTACGTCGAGGGCACCCGTGTCGTCTGGCACCGCAACGCCTACGTCGCCAAGTGGTGGACCCTCGGCGACGTGCCCGACGACCCGGTCGTCGACACGGCATCCTCGCCGTGGCAGCTGGTGGGACCGGTGCTCGAGGGCGAGAAGCCCGTCGCTCTGCCGAAGCTGCCCCGGGGGACGTATCCCACCTGGGACCAGGACCGGTCGTACCGCAAGGGCGAGCGCGTCATGATGGGCGGAACACCGTTCACGGCCAAGTGGGCGTCGACCGGCGTCAGCCCCGACGCCCAGGCGAGCCGCGAGCAGCCGTCGCCGTGGCGCCGACTGACCGACGCCGAGATCCGCACCGCCGCCCAGGCCGCCGCCAAGGCCACGAAGGACGCCAAGCCCCGCAAGGACGGTGGGAAGAAGAAGCGCACGAACGACAGGTAGCCGACCTGTCACCCCCGTGCGTCATGCTCCTCGCATGAAGCCGGTCGTCGGACGTCTGCACGCACAGGGTCTCGACGCACCGCGGTTCGGCACGGCGTCCGACGTGGTCAGCCACCTCGGCTGCGTGCAGTCCCAGCTGCACGACATGGCGCTGTGGGCCGTCGGTCGACGCACCGACGGCCTGACGTTCGCCGAGCTGCAGGGCTCCTTCGCCCGCGGCGAGTTCCTGCGCACGCACGTGCTTCGCCCCACGTGGCACTTCGTCGACCCCGGTGACGTCCACTGGTGGCTCGCGTTGACGGCTCCACGGATCCGCCGCCTCATGCGGGCGATCGACCGGGACCTCGGACTCACCGACGAACGCCTCGACCGCTGCGCCGAGGTCGTCGTCGCGTCCCTCGCAGGCCGTGCCACCCGCACCCGCGCCGAGCTCGGCGCCGATCTCGCGGCGGCGGGTCTCGACCACACCGGGCAGTCGCTCGCCCACGTCGTGATGCACGCCGAGATCGACGCGTTGATCGTCAACGGCCCGCCGCGCGGGAAGCAGCACACCTACCGCCTGCTCGAGCCCCGTCCGATGACCCGCACGCACGACGAGCTGTTGGCCGACGCGGCCCGGCGCTACGCCCGCGGGCACGGACCCGTCCGCGACAAGGACCTCGCCTGGTGGACGAGCCTGACGCTGACCGACGCCCGGCGCGCGATCGAGCTCGCGGACCTGACGCCGCTCGACGTCGACGGCGTGCCGCACTGGCGGCTCGACGATCCGGTCGAGGCCGAGGTCCCCCGCGTGATGCTGCTGTCCAGCTTCGACGAGTACGTCTCCTACGCCCGGGAGCCGGCTGACTACAGCGTCTTCGCGGGGGCGGTGAAGGACGTGATGCGCGGCAGCGGGCTGCTGATGCTGGACGGCCGGCTCGCCGGCACGTGGACGCGCACGGTCTCCGCCCGCGCCGTGGACGTCGTGGTGGAGGCCGCCGGTCTCGATGGGGCCACGCAGCGGTCGGTGGAGGCGGAGGCGGCGCTTCGGGCGGTTCCTCGACCGCGAGGCGAGAGTGATGATCGCCACGTGACAGGCGTTCTTCGGCCCCAAAGCGAAGCAGGCGAGCCGGGATCGTGGCACGGTGGACAGAACGCGGTGACCGGGCCGAGCCTGCCTGCAGACCGCTGGGGCTCCGCGTTACCCTGTTAAGCGACATTTACGCGTGCGCGCCAGCGACAATTCGGAAGAGGCGATCGAGGCTGTGGCCGAGTCCTCACAAGACCATTCAACCCCCGACTTCGGCACGAATCAGTGGCTCGTCGAGGAGATGTACGAGCGCTATCGGGAAGATCCCACGTCCGTAGACGCGACCTGGGTCTCGTTCTTCCAGACCGGTGACGGCGTCGGCCTCAACGGCAACAGCGGGGCCAACGGCACCAACGGCACCGCCCCCGCGAAGGCCGCTCCGGTGGCCACGGCCGCCCC
Source organism: Aeromicrobium chenweiae (assembly GCF_003065605.1). GTDB lineage: Bacteria > Actinomycetota > Actinomycetes > Propionibacteriales > Nocardioidaceae > Aeromicrobium > Aeromicrobium chenweiae. The sequence goes on from NZ_CP026952.1 coordinate 2,612,408, forward strand.
CACGCCGCCGCCCACCTCGCCGGAGTCCACGCAGCCGCCGGCCGCCAAGACGCAGCCGCCCACCGCCACGGCGCCCGAGGAGAAGGCTCCCGACGCACCCGCGCCCGTGGCACCGGTCCCGGCCACGCCTCCGGTCAAGGCCAAGCCCGCACCGTCCACCCCCGCCGCGAAGGACGCCCCGGCGGCCGGACCGGGTGAGGTCGAGAACGTCGTGCTGCGTGGCGCCGCTGCCCGCACCGTCGCCAACATGGACGCGAGCCTCTCGGTCCCGACCGCGACGAGCGTCCGCTCCGTGCCGGTCAAGCTCCTGTTCGACCAGCGCGTCGTCATCAACAACCACCTCGCCCGCGCCCGTGGCGGCAAGGTCTCGTTCACCCACCTCATCGGCTGGGCGATCGTCAAGGCCCTGAAGGCCATGCCGGAGATGAACACCGGCTTCGAAGTCGTCAACGGCAAGCCCAACCAGCTGAAGCCCGAGCACATCAACTTCGGCCTCGCGATCGACCTGAAGAAGCCCGACGGGTCGCGCACCCTCCTGGTGCCGTCCATCAAGGCTGCGGACACCATGACGTTCGCCGAGTTCTGGGCGGCGTACGAGACGATGGTCTCCAAGGCCCGCGACAACAAGCTCACGGTCGCCGACTTCCAGGGCACCACGGTCAGCCTGACCAACCCCGGCGGCATCGGCACGAACCACTCGATCCCCCGGCTGATGCAGGGCCAGGGCGTCATCATCGGCGTCGGCTCGATGGAGTACCCGCCGGAGTTCCAGGGCGCGTCGGAGCACACGCTGGCGCAGATGGCCATCTCCAAGATGATGACCCTGACGTCGACGTACGACCACCGCGTCATTCAGGGCGCGCAGTCGGGCGAGTTCCTCAAGCGCATCCACGCGCTGCTCCTGGGCGAGGACGGCTTCTACGACGAGATCTTCCGCGCGCTGAAGATCCCCTACGAGCCCATCCGCTGGGCCCAGGACATCCCGGTCAGCCACGACGACGAGGTCCACAAGCAGGCCCGCGTCCTCGAGCTCATCCACGCGTTCCGGGTGCGCGGCCACCTCATGGCCGACACCAACCCGCTCGACAGCTCGCCGCGCATGCACACCGATCTCGACACCGCGTCGCACGGCCTCACCCTGTGGGACCTCGACCGCGAGTTCGCGACCGGCTCGTTCAAGAGCGAGAAGCGGTTCATGAAGCTCCGCGAGATCCTCGGCATCCTGCGCGACTCGTACGCCCGCACGATCGGCATCGAGTACATGCACATCCAGGAGCCCACCGAGCGTGAGTGGTTCCAGGAGCGCGTCGAGCGTCCGCACACCAAGCCGCCGCGCGAGGAGCAGCTGCGCATCCTGCAGAAGCTCAACCAGGCCGAGGCGTTCGAGACGTTCCTGCAGACCAAGTTCGTCGGCCAGAAGCGCTTCAGCCTCGAGGGCGGCGAGACCACCATCCCGTTCCTCGACGAGATCTGCGAGGCCGCAGCGTCCGACAACCTCGAAGAGGTCTGCATCGGCATGGCCCACCGTGGCCGTCTCAACGCGCTGGTCAACATCGCCGGCAAGCGTCCCAGCCAGGTCTTCCGCGAGTTCGAGGGCAACATCGACCCCCGCACGGTGCAGGGCTCGGGCGACGTCAAGTACCACCTCGGCGTCGAGGGTGAGTTCACCTCCGGCAACGGCGACAAGATCAAGGTCTCGATCGCGGCCAACCCGTCGCACCTCGAGGTCGTCGACCCGGTGCTCGAGGGCATCACCCGTGCCAAGCAGGACCGTCTCAACCGCGGCCAGGAGTACCCGGTCCTGCCGGTGCTCGTGCACGGTGACGCCGCGTTCGCTGGTCAGGGAGTCGTCGCCGAGACGCTCAACCTGTCCCAGCTGCGCGGCTACCGCACCGGCGGGACGATCCACCTGATCGTCAACAACCAGGTCGGCTTCACCACGTCGCCGTCCTCGTCGCGCTCCTCGACGTACTGCACCGACGTCGCCCGGATGATCCAGGCGCCGGTGTTCCACGTCAACGGCGACGACCCCGAGGCCTGCATCCGCGTGGCGCAGCTGGCGTACGAGTACCGCCGCACGTTCCACAAGGACATCGTGATCGACCTCGTCTGCTACCGCCGTCGCGGTCACAACGAGGGCGACGACCCCAGCTTCACGCAGCCCCTGATGTACGACACGATCAACGCGAAGAAGTCGGTGCGCAAGCTCTACACCGAGGCCCTCGTCGGTCGTGGCGACATCACGCTGGAGGAGGCCGAGGCGGCGCTGACCGACTACCAGGCCCAGCTCGAGCGCAACTTCGCCGAGGTCAAGCAGGCCGCGTCGGACCCGGACTACACCCGGACCCCGGACTACCCCGAGAAGCCCGAGCACGAGGGCGAGCTGATCACCGCGATCACGCCCGAGACGATGAAGGCGATCGCGGACGCGTACACCAACGTCCCCGAGGGCTTCACGGTCCACCCCAAGGTCCTGCCGCAGCTCCAGCGCCGCGCGCAGTCCATCTCGGCCGGCCCCATCGACTGGGGCACCGGCGAGATCCTCGCGATGGGCTCGCTCCTGCTCGACGGGCGTCCCGTGCGCCTGGCCGGCCAGGACACGCGCCGCGGCACGTTCTCGTCGCGCTTCGCGACGATCATCGACCGCACGAACGCCCACGAGTGGACTCCCCTGTCCCACGTCGGCGACGAGCAGGCGACGTTCTACGTCTACGACTCGCTGCTGAGCGAGTACGCGGCACTCGGCTTCGAGTACGGCTACTCGGTCGCCCGTCCCGAGGCGCTCACGATGTGGGAGGCGCAGTTCGGTGACTTCGTCAACGGCGCGCAGTCCGTCATCGACGAGTACATCTCCTCGGGCGAGACCAAGTGGGGCCAGAAGTCGGGCGTCGTCCTGCTCCTGCCGCACGGCTACGAGGGTCAGGGTCCGGATCACTCGTCGGCACGCATCGAGCGTTTCCTCGACCTGTGCGCGGACAACGCCATGACGGTGGCCCAGCCGTCGACGCCGGCGTCGTACTTCCACCTGCTGCGTCGCCAGAACCTGCAGGGCCAGCACCGTCCGCTCATCGTCTTCACGCCGAAGTCGATGCTGCGCAGCAAGGCCGCGGCGTCGCAGCCCGACGACTTCACGTCGGGCTCGTTCCGTCCGGTCATCGGCGACGACGTGGCCGATCCGTCGGCGGTCGAGCGCGTGCTCGTCTGCTCGGGTCGCATCACGTGGGACCTCATGGCCGAGCGGGAGAAGCGCGAGTCGGGCCAGTCCCGCACCGCGATCGTCCGCCTCGAGCAGATCTACCCGCGTCCGCTGGAGGAGCTCAAGGCCGAGCTCGCCAAGTACCCGAACGCGCGCGAGGTCCGCTTCGTCCAGGACGAGCCCGCCAACCAGGGTCCGTGGCCGCACATCGCGCTGCACTTCAGCGGTGAGCTCGGCGGACTGCCCCTGCTGCGGGTCTCGCGCCCGGAGTCGTCGGCACCCTCGGTGGGGTCGCACAACCGCCACGTCGAGGAGCAGGCCACGCTCATGCAGCAGGCCTTCAGCTGATCAACGACTGAGGACGGGTCATGTACTTCACGGATCGTGGCATCGAGGAGCTCCAGAGCCGGCGAGGTGACGAAGAGGTCACCTTCGCCTGGCTCGCGGAGCAGCTCAGCACGTTCGTCGACCTCAACCCCGACTTCGAGATCCCGGTCGAGCGGCTCGCCACCTGGCTGGCCCGTCTCGACGACGAGGACGAGTAGCCGGGCGGTGTCCTCGGGACCGGGTCGCTAGGCTCCGGTCATGGCCAAGATGATGATGTGTCCCTGCGGAGAACGACTCGTGGGACGGACCGACGAGGACTTCGTCGGCGCCGTCGACGCGCACCTGCGCGACAATCACGGCGGACGCTCCTACCCGGCCGATGCCATCTTGTCGATGGCGACGTCGATCCCCGACGACGCCGTCGCGGACTGACCGCCAGCCCAGATTTGCGGCCTTCTGCACGGTTCCTGCCCGGCAGGACGGTGCAGAGCTCCGCAAATCTGGGCTGGGGGTCCTAGCGGGTCAGGACGATCTTGCCGAAGACCGAGCCGTCGATGATGCTCTGCAGTCCGTCCGCCGCCTGCTCCATCGGGATCTCCCGGTCGATCAGCGGGCGCGTCCCGGTCACGTCCATGAACTGCGCGAGCGCGTGCAGCTCGTCGCGCGTGCCCATCGTCGAGCCGTGGACGCGCATCTGCTGGAAGAAGATCCGGGTCAGCTCGGCGTGCGAGGGCGCGTCGCCGGACGTCGCCCCGGAGATCACGATCGTGCCGCCGGGGCGCATCGACTTCACCGAGTGCGACCAGGTCGCCGCGCCGACCGTCTCCATGACGGCGTCGACCTTCGTGGGCAGCCGGGCGCCGGACTCGAACACCTCGTGGGCACCGATCTCGAGGGCCTTGGCGCGCTTGTCCTCGTCGCGGCTCGTGGCGTAGACCCGGAAGCCGGCCGCCCGGGCGAGGGTGATCGCCGCGGTCGCGACGCCGCCGCCTGCGCCCTGCACCAGCACCGTGTCGCCCTGCTTGAGGCCGGACTGCGTGAACAGCATCCGGTACGCGGTGAGCCACGCCGTCGGCAGGCACGCGGCCTCCGCGAACGACAGGCCGGCCGGCTTGGGCACGACGTTGCGGGCCGGCACCGCGACCTTCTCGGCGAAGGTGCCCTGGTGCCGCTCGGACAGCAGCGAACGCTTGGGGTCCAGGGTCTCGTCGCCGCGCCACGAGGGGTCGCTGATGACGGCGTGGACGAGGACCTCGTTGCCGTCCTCGTCGTAGCCCGCGGCGTCACAGCCCAGGATCATCGGCAGCGACTTCTCGCCCAGGCCGACGCCCCGCAGGCTCCACACGTCGTGGTGGTTGATCGAGGCGGCCTTGACCGTCACCGTCGTCCAGCCGTCCGGGACCTCGGGATCGGGGCGCTCGCCGACGACGAGTCCTTCGAGGGGGCTGTCGGGAGTGATCTGACCGGCGTAGACCGCGAACATGGTGCTCCTTCGGGGGTGTCAGTACGGGCGGCGGGCGAGGCCCTCGCGGCGTGCCGTGTCGGTCACGGCACGAGCGACCGCCGTGGCGACCCGGGGGTCGAACGGCGACGGGATGACGTACGTCTCGCTGAGGTCGTCCCCCACGAGATCGGCGATCGCGGTGGCCGCGGCCAGCTTCATGCCCTCGGAGATCCGCGTCGCGCGGACGTCCAGCGCACCGCGGAAGATGCCCGGGAACACCAGCACGTTGTTGATCTGGTTGGGGAAGTCCGAGCGCCCGGTGGCCACGACCCGCGCGTAGCGGTGCGCCACGTCGGGGTGGACCTCCGGGGTGGGGTTCGCCATCGCGAACACGATCGCGTCCGGCGCCATCTTGGCCACCGACTCCTCGGGCACCGTGCCGCCGGAGACGCCGATGAAGACGTCAGCGCCGTCCAGCGCGTCCGAGATCGACCCGGGACGGGCCCAGCCCGCGGTCTCGGTGGCGATCTGCCGCTTGACCTCGTTGAGGTCCTCGCGTCCGGGGTGGATGACGCCCGCGCGGTCGACCACCGAGATCCTGCTCGCACCGGCGGACTGCAGGATCTTCATGATCGCCACGCCGGCCGCACCCGCGCCCGAGATGACGATCTTGAGGTCCTCGAGGAAGCGGTCGGTCAGCCGTGCAGCGTTGATGAGCGCGGCGAGGGTGACGACCGCGGTGCCGTGCTGGTCGTCGTGGAAGACGGGGATGTCCAGCCGCTCGATCAGGCGGCGCTCGATCTCGAAGCAGCGGGGGCTCGAGATGTCCTCGAGGTTGATGCCGCCGAACGTCGGGGCGAGGCGCACGACCGTCTCGACGATCTCGTCGACGTCCGTCGTGTCGAGGGCGACGGGGATCGCGTCGACGCCACCGAACTGCTTGAACAGGATCGCCTTGCCCTCCATCACGGGCATGGAGGCGGCCGGGCCGATGTCGCCGAGGCCCAGCACGGCGGTCCCGTCGGTGATCACCGCGACGGTGTTGGAGACCCAGGTGTACTCGTGGGCCATCTCGGGATCGGACGCGATCGCCTCGCACACCTGCGCGACGCCGGGGGTGTACGCCAACGACAGGTCGTGGGCGTCCTTCAGCTCGACGGTGGAGCTGATGCTCATCTTGCCGCCGCGGTGCAGGGCGAAGACGGGGTCGTCGGGATCGGGAAAGCTCGAAGCCTGCAGGTCGATGTCAGCTGCCACCATGAAAGGGAATCCTCGGGGAACGTGTCCGTACTGGTCCCCGGCACCGATCAGGTCGCCGGAGCGGCATGGATGCCGCGATTCTGCTGTCCCGCCTGGACGGGAAGTCACGGGTTGTGCCCGGCTGTCAGTCTCTCACACCGCGGAGTCCCGGCCGAGTGCCCGGGTCACCGGCGGGGACAGCAGGGCGATGAGCGCGACCACCGCGGGCAGCGCGACGACGGGCGCGAGCCAGGCCGGGTCGCCGCGCAGGTTGTACGCCAGGCCCAGGATGATGAGCTGCGAGAACACGAGCGGGCTGCGCGCCCACGCGTCGCCCTCCGTCACCCGCCACGCGGCCCACGACAGGCCCGCGCCGATCACGGCCAGGAACAGCGTCGTCCCGACGCCCAGGCCGACCCGGTCGCCCGAGATGTGGGCCGCCTCGACGACGGCCAGCACCACGAAGGTCAGCGCCTCGATCGCAACGATCGCAGCGGCCACGAGCAGCAGTGTTCGGGCCGTCCCTGACGGCCGTCCAGAAGACGTCACGACGTCAGGGTAGGCACCATGTGACCGAAGCGACAATTCGATAGGGCCTCCGGCCCTTGTAAACGATTCAGAATGTTGAAACGATGGACTTACTGCCCATGGAACGGACAAACAGTCCTGCCCTGGGCGCAAAACCGAACGGGAAGGAGTGTCCCCATGGACTGGCGCCACAAATCGGCATGCCTCGATGAGGATCCTGAGCTCTTCTTCCCCATCGGCAACACGGGTCCTGCCATCTTGCAGATCGAAGAGGCCAAGGTCGTATGCCGCCGCTGTGAAGTCCGCGAACAGTGCCTTCAGTGGGCGCTGGAATCCGGACAGGATCATGGTGTGTGGGGAGGCTTGAGCGAAGACGAACGTCGTACGCTGAAGCGTCGCAATGCTCGGGCACGTATTCGTACTGCCTGAACGTACGCACGTATCGGTGAACCCCGTGGCCTCTCGGCCGCGGGGTTCTTTGTATCCGCAGCGGGTCGCTCACACCACCAGCGTGATGGCCACGGTGGTGCCGCCACCCACCCGCTCCTCGAACGTCAGGCTGCCACCGAGCTCGCCCTCGACCAGCGTCGTGACGATCGACAGCCCGAGGCTCCCCGACGGGTCGAAGTCGGCGGGCAGCCCGGCGCCGTCGTCGCTGACCCGCAGGCGGATCTTGTCGCGGATGCGGTTGACCGCGAGGCTGAGGGTGCCGCCCCGCTCGTCGTACGCGTGGGCGGCGGCGTTCTGGATGAGCTCGGTGAGCACCATCGCCAGCGGCGTCGCGACCTCACCCGGCAGCAGCCCGAAGGACCCGAACCGGTCGGCGGCGATGCGGTTCGCGCCGGCCGGGCCGTCCGAGACGTCGAGCACCGTGTGGAGCAGGCGGTCGGCGATCTCGTCGAACTCCACGAAGTCGCTGAAGGACTGGCTCAGCGTCTCGTGCACGAGGGCGATCGAGCCGACGCGGCGGACCGCGTCCTCCAGCGCCTCACGAGCCTCAGAGCTCTCCATGCGGCGGCCCTGGAGCCGCAGCAGCGCGGCGACCGTCTGCAGGTTGTTCTTGACCCGGTGGTGGATCTCCCGGATCGTCGCCTCCTTGGAGACGAGCTCGCGCTCGCGCAGACGCAGCTCGGTGACGTCGCGCAGCAGGATCAGGGACCCGCTGCGGCGCCCGCCCGACCGCAGCGGGATGACCCGCAGCAGCAGGGACGCATGGGAGTTCTCGATCTCCGCCTCGATGTTCTCGTCGCCGCGCAGCAACCCGCGCGCGCCACGATCGGTCGGACGGCGATCGACCAGCTCGGTGGTCACGGTGCCCAGGTGCGTGCCGACGAGGTCACCGGTCAGGCCCAGACGCCGGTACGCCGACATCGCGTTGGGGCTCGCGTACCTCACGACGCCGGAGCCGTTCGTCCGGACGAAGCCGTCGCCGACGCGCAGGGAGTCCGCGAGATCGGTCCGGGTGCCCGGCAGGGGGAACTCGCCACGGCGGATCATCTCGGCGAGCTCGTCCGCGGCCTCGAAGTAGGAGCTCTCCAGCGTGCTCGCCGTCCGCAGTCCCGCCGCCGAGCTGCGCTGCGCGATGACGGCGATCGTCCGACCGTCCCGGCGGACCGGGATGACCTCGACGCGCACGAGCCGGCCGTCCCGCTCCTCGACGACCAGATCGCTCGCCAGCTGCCCAGTCGTCAGGGCGTTCTCGAGCGGCTCTCCACGGCCGGTGGGCAGGAACGTCCCAGAGACGTCCTCGAGCAGGGTCGTCGCGCCCGTGGTGGGACGGATCTGCGCGGCGGCCCACATGCCCTTGGCCTCGCCGTCCGGCACCCAGAGCACCAGGTCGGAGAACGAGAGGTCGGCGATGATCTGCCAGTCCGCGACCAGCGCGTGCAGCCACGCGACGTCCTCGCTGGACAGTGACGTCTGGAACTGCGCGATGTCGTCGAGCGAGGGCATTGGGCCAATGTATCCACGGTGCGTGGCACGATGGCGGAGTGTCTGAGGCGTACTGGCAATCCGTCATGCAGGGCGGGATGGACGTCCCCGCAGATCGCGGCCTCGACGAGTACACGGTCGAGCTGGTGGAGATGCTGGGCCACCCCAATCCCCGCATCCGCGAGGACCTTGCGTACCCGTTGCTGACGACGTGGATCAACCGCGGCGTGTACGACCAGCTGCTCTCCGGCCTGGGCGACGGCATCGCCCCGGGACTGCGGTACGGGCTCGGTCACGACGGCGACGTCTCGGTCCTGCGTCGCTCCTACAGTGCGCTGATGCTGGCCGAGATCATCGGGCGCGACAACAACGAGCACCTGATGAGCTCGGCCTCGGTGCTCGACTGGGGCGACCGGGCGACCGCCTGGTACGTCAGGGAGCAGGACCACCGCGGGTGGATCCCGGAGCAGGGCTGGGCCAACGCGATTGCCCACGGCGCCGACCTGCTGGCCACGCTCGCGCGGTCGCGCCACTTCGGGCGGCTCGAGCTCACGGTGCTGCTCGACGTCATCGCCGACCGCGTCCTGACCCCCACCTCGTACATCTGGCGCCACGGCGAGGAGGACCGCCTGGCGTACGCGGTCATGACGCTGCTGCATCGCAACGCGCTCGACCCGAGCATCGTCGAGCCGTGGCTCGCCAGGCTCGGGCAGGGCATCAAGCCGCCGCGCACCCGCGGCCACCTCGAGGCGGAGTGGCCGCCACCCGCCGTGCGCAACACGTCCTCGTTCCTGCGGGCGCTGCACCTCCAGCTCGCCCTGGGCGTGCAGGGCCGCGACGACCTGCGGTCCGATGCCGAGCTGTTCGCCGAGCAGCCTGCGCACCGCGCCGACCTGATCCTGGCGGTGCTCGACCAGATCCGCGCCGAGCAGCCGTGGCTGTATCGTCCGACGACCCGCGCGCGTCCTCTCGGCTGAACGTCATCCCCCGCGGCGGCCCCTACCGTCGAGTAACGTGCGTCACATGACTACTGAGACCACCGGTGCGGCGGAGTCCAGCACCCCTGCTCCGCCGCACGGCGGCGTCCACGCGTTCGACGTGGCACGCGCCCACGGTGTCGAGACGATGTTCACCCTCTCGGGCGCCCACGTGTTCCCGTTGTACGACGCGGCGGTCAAGGCCGAGCCGCCGATGCCGATCGTCGACGTCCGGCACGAGCCGACCGCGGTCTTCGCGGCCGAGGCCATCGGCAAGCTGACCCGCACGCCCGGCCTGGCCGTGCTCACCGCGGGCCCAGGAGTGACCAACGGGGTCAGCCCGGTCGCACAGGCGAGCTTCGCGGGGTCGCCGCTCGTGGTCGTCGGTGGTCGCGCCCCCAACAACCGCTGGGGCACGGGCAGCCTGCAGGAGATCGACCACCCGCCGATCTTCTCGACGATCTCGAAGTCGGCCTCGACGGCCCGCAGCGTCGCTGACATCGCGCCGACGATGGACGAGGCGTTCACCCTCTCGGGGTCCTCGCACCGCGGTCCCACGTTCGTCGACGTGCCGATGGACGAGTTCTTCAACAGCGCCCCCGCGACGTTCGCCTCGCAAGGCAACGCCACGGCTGCGATCGAGCCCGACGCGGACGCGCTGCGTCAGGTGGCCGGGCTGCTGGCGGCGGCCGAGCGGCCGGTCCTGGTGCTGGGCACCGACGTGTGGGCCGACCACGCGGAGGAGGCGGCGCTGCACTTCGTCACCGAGACCGGCATCCCGGTGATCTCCAACGGCATGGGCCGCGGGATCGTCCCCGGCGGACATTCCCAGCTCGTCACCAAGGCCCGCTCGACGTCGTTCAACCAGGCGGACCTCGTGATCGTGGTCGGGACGCCGCTGGACTTCCGGCTCGGCTACGGCGTCTTCGGCGGCAAGGACGGCGCCACGGCGGCCAGGACCGTCCACCTCGCGGACTCCCCCGGCCAGGTCTCCGGCCACGCCGAGCTGGCCGGCTCGGCCAGCGGCGACCTCAGCTCGGTGTTCACCGGGCTGCTCGCGGCGCTGCAGTCGACCCCCGGCAGCCGGCCCGACTGGGCGCCGTGGCTGTCGACGCTGCAGACCGAGGTGGCGGCGGCGACCGCGCGCGACCAGGAGCTGCTCACCGCGGCGGCCGACCCGATCCACCCGGCCCGCATCTACGGCGAGCTGCTCCCCCGCCTGGCCGACGACGCCGTCGTGATCGGCGACGGCGGCGACTTCGTGTCGTTCGCGGGCAAGTTCGTCGAGCCGAAGCGTCCCGGCGGCTGGCTGGATCCCGGACCGTACGGGTGCCTCGGCGCGGGCATGGGCGCGGCAATGGCCGCGCGCATCGCCCGGCCGTCCAGCCAGGTCGTCCTGCTGTACGGCGACGGAGCCGCGGGCATGTCGTTGATGGACGTCGACACCCTCGTCCGGCACCGCCTGCCGGTCGTCATGATCGTCGGCAACAACTCGGCGTGGGGCCTGGAGAAGGGGCCGATGCAGTGGCTCTACGGCTACGACGTCGCCGCGGACCTCGCCCCGCAGACCCGCTACGACCAGGTCGTGACGGCGCTGGGCGGCGGGGGCGAGCTCGTCACGGACCCGAAGGAGATCGGCCCGGCCATCGACCGGGCGTTCGCCTCTGGCGTGCCGTACCTCGTGAACGTCATGACCGACGTCGACGCCGCCTACCCCAGGGCCACCACCGGCATCTGACCCCCCACCCCCGCCCCACCCCCATCCGCCGACGAGTCACGCACGGACGCTCACGAGTCACGCACGGACGCCCGCGAGTCACCCACGGACGGTGACGAGTCACGTACGGGATGCGGACACCGCGTCGCTGTCCGTACGTGACTCCTCGGCCTCCGTACGCGACTCCTCGGCCTCCGTACGTGACTCCTCGGCCTCCGTACGCGACTCCTCGGCGTCCGTACGCGACTCCTCGGCCTCCGTACGCGACTCCTCGGCGTCCGTGCGTGACTCGTGACGGGATGCCCGGGGGAAAGGACGAGGCGGCCGTCGGGAAGGATGGGCGGGTGCATCCTGAAGGCCCGCGCGCCATGATCCCGACGATCGTCCCGGCAGCCCATGCCTGACGCTGCTCCTCCCAGCACCGGGCTCCGGCTGATCGGTCGCGCCCTGCGACGCCACCGCCGACGCCTCACGGTCGGCTTCGCGCTGATCATGGTCTGGCAGATGTGCGAGACCCTCGTGCCGGTCCTCATCGGTGTCATCATCGACCGCGGGATCGCTCAGGAGGACGGCTCCGCCTTCGCACTGTCGTTGCTCGGACTTGCCGTCCTGTTCGCGGTCCTGAGCAACAGCTACCGCTTCGGCGGCCGGTTCATCGTCCGCAGCCTGGAGGACGAGGCACACCTCCTGCGTACCGAGGTCGCCGGCCACGTCCTGCATCCTCGCGGTGCGCGCACGTCCATGCTCCCGGGCGAGACGCTCTCCGTCGCCACGTCGGACGCCGAGCTCGTCTCCCAGGTCATGTGGCAGCTGGCCTTCGCCGTGGCCTCCATGGCCAGCGTCCTCGTCGTCGCCGTGTACGTGCTGCAGGTCGACGTGCAGCTTGGACTCATGATCCTGGTCGGCGTGCCCGCGGTCGTGGTCCTCATCCAGGTCGTCACACCCCTGGTCGCCCGCCGGACCCACCGCCAGCAGCAGAGCACGGCCAGCGCGTCCGGCCTCGCCGGCGACCTGGTCCAAGGCCTCCGTCCCCTCAAGGGCATCGGCGGCGAGGACGTCGCACTGACCCGCTACCGCGCGGCCAGCCAGACGGCGCGCCGCGACACGATCGGGGTCGCCCGGTCGTGGGGCTACCTGCTGGGGATGACCACCGGCCTCAGCGGTGTCCTCCTGGCCCTCGTCACACTGGTGGCCGGCTCCCTCGCCCTCGACGGCGAGATCAGCCTGGGACAGCTCGTCGCCCTCGTCGGGCTCACCCAGTTCCTGGCCGAGCCGATCACCGGGCTCGGCGAGATCAGCGCCCAGTTCGCCGCCTCCCGCGCGTCGGCGGCCCGCATCGCGGCCTTCCTCGCCACGCCGCGGATCGTCCGGGTCGGTGACCGGGTCCCGTACGGTGAGCGCCCCCAGCTGGGCATCGCGAACGTGAGCGGCGGCCCGCTCGACGGCTTGTCGTTCACCACCCGTGACGGTGAGATGCTCGCCGTCACGATCGACGACCCGTCGACCTCCGACGCGCTCGTACGCCTGCTCGCCGGCGCCGACGAGGCCACGACCGGCACGATCACCCTGGGGGGCGTGCCTCTCGGCGAGCTCACGATCGACTCGCGCCGCAAGACGTTGCTCGTCAGCCCCCACCACACCGAGATCTTCGAGGGCACGCTCCGCTCGGCCATCGACCCGGACGGCGCGCTCCCTGTCGAGGAGCTGGATGAGGTGCTGGCCGCCTCCGCGGTCGACGACGTCGTCGCCCTGCACCCGGACGGGCTGGACCGGGCCGTCCGCGCCGGCGGCTCCAGCCTGTCGGGTGGGCAGCGGCAGCGGGTGGCCCTGGCGCGCGCCCTCGCCGCGCGTCCGCCGGTCCTGGTGCTGCAGGACCCCACCAGTGCCGTCGACGGGGTGACCGAGCACGCGATCGCGGCCGGTCTGCGCAGCGTACGCACTCGCCTCGGTGGCACGACGGTCGTCCTCACGTCGAGCCCGGCCATGCTGCAGCAGGCCGACCGCGTCCTGTTCGTGCGCGACGGACGGGTCGTGGCCGAGGGGCCTCACAGCCAGCTGATCGGCGACCCCACCTACCGCGAGGCGGTCCTTCGATGAGCGTCGACGCACCCGCCCACGACCTGCTCCCGGTCGCCTCGGCCCGGGACACCGCAGCGCTCGCGTGGCGCATGGTCCGGGGCCGCGTCGCCAGCCTGGTGCTGACGATCGGGTCCTTCCTGCTCGTGGGCCTGGCCGGGATCATCCCCGTCCTGATGATCGGCCGAGTCGTCGACGCGGTACGAGACGGTGCCGACGCGTCGGTCATCCACCAGGCCGTCGTCGTCATGGTCGTGTCGGGCGTCGCCGGCGCGCTCTTCGCGACGCTCTCGATGGCAGCCCTCGCCCACACCGTGGCTCCGGCGCTCGCCGAGCTCCGCGAGGACGTGCTGGATCGCGCGCTGCACCTCGAGACCGCGCGCATCGAGGCCGCCGGGGTCGGCGACATCGTCTCGCGGGTCGGCGACGACGTCCGCCACCTCACGCGGGCTCTCGACGAGGCGATCCCGCTGCTCATCAACTCGCTGGCCGCGGTCGTGTTCACCGCCGGCGGGCTCTTCGCCCTCGACTGGCGCCTGGGGCTCGCCGGGCTCGGCGCGATCCCCTGCTACGTCTTCGCGCTGCGTTGGTACCTTCCCCGCTCGGCCCCGTTCTACGCCCGGCAGCGCACGGCCGAGGGCGAGCGCGCGGACGCCCTCGTCACGGGGGTCCACGGCGCGGCGACCCTGCGCGCGTTCGGCCGCGAGCACGACGCCCTCGAGAACATCGACCGCCGCTCGCGCGACGCCGTCGAGATCACCGTCGGCGTGTTCCGGCTGTACACCCGCTTCGGCGCCCGGATGAACAGCTCGGAGCTGGTGGGACTCGCGCTCGTCCTGTCCGCGGGGTTCCTGCTCGTCCGGGACGACGCCGTCACCGTCGGTGCGGCGACGACGGCCGCGTTGTTCTTCCACCGCCTCTTCAACCCCATCGGGGCGCTGCTGTTCGTCTTCGACTCAGTGCAGTCCAGCGGAGCGGCGCTCGCCCGGCTCGCCGGTGTCGCGCTCATCCCCCGTCGCACGGTGTCCACCCAGGAGCCCGGCCCCTCGCCGGACCTCGTCCTGCACGGCGTCCGCCATGCGTACGACCGGGACCGCGAGGTCCTGTCGGCGGTCGACCTGCGGATCGCCCCCGGCGAGCATGTCGCCGTGGTCGGCTCAACGGGAGCCGGCAAGACCACGCTCGGTGGCATCGCCGCGGGGACGATCGAGCCGACCGGCGGGTCCGTACGGCTCGGGCAGCTCGATCTCGTCGCGGCGGACGAGGCGACCGTACGACGCCACGTGGCGCTGGTCTCGCAGGAGGTGCACGTCTTCGCGGGCTCGCTGCGCGACAACCTGGTGCTGGCCCGCGAGGACGCCGGGGACGAGGCTTTGTGGGAGGCGCTGTGCGCCACCGGGTCCGAGCCGTGGGCGCGGGCCCTGCCCGAAGGACTCGACACGCAGGTCGGCGACCTCGGGACGCCCCTCAGCCCGGCGCAGGCGCAGCAGCTGGCCCTGGCCCGCGTCGTGCTGCTGGACCCCGAGGTCGTCGTGCTGGACGAGGCGACCGCCGAGGCCGGCTCGTCCGGAGCGCGGGAGCTGGAGCAGGCCGCTCTGGCCGCGATCGTCGGCCGTAGCGCGATCGTGGTGGCGCACCGTCTGACCCAGGCGCAGGCCGCGGACCGGGTCGTCGTGATGGAGCGTGGGCGGATCGTCGAGCAGGGCACTCACGACGAGCTGGTCGCCGCGGGCGGTCGCTACGCCGACCTCTGGACTGCTTGGTCCAGCTGATCCCCGCTGACGGGAGGGGCGGCGCCGTCGGCGTCCGCCTCCCTCAGCGGTTGGCCTCAGGCAGCCGAGCTCGAGGACTTGTTCGACTTCGCGTCGTCGCTGCCATTGCCCTGCTTCTGCTGATCCGGCACCTGGCCACCGCGGCCGTCCATGTGCGGACCGTTGCCCTGCGGGCCCATCTCGCCGCCTGGACCGCCATGCCGGCCGTCCTCGCGCTGGCCCTCCTGGTCCTGCTCGTCCTGGCCACCAGGTGCCTGCTGGTCCTGGCCGTCCTGGCCCTGACCCTGCGGCGCCTGCCCCATGGGGCCACCGCCCATCCGGCCCCGGCCGTCGTCGCTGCGGGAGCTGCCCGGGCCGAAGTGGCTGTCGTCATCGCTCGCAGTGGCGTTGCCGATCGCGGCTCCGGCACCCAGGCCGAGCAGCACGGCGACGACTCCGCCGACTGCGACGGTGCGGGTCGACCAGGACCGGGAAGCCTTTTGGTCCTTCTGCTGGGTGGTGGTCTCTTCGGTGTTCATGCTGGCGTCCTCCTTCGGGCGGTCCTGACCGACGCTGTGGTCGATCACGGTGTCGTTGTCTCGGATGGTCTTGTCGTTCGTGGAGCTGTCCTCATTCATGCATCCAGAATGACCGGCTTGCCTGTCAGAATCCTGTGCGTCCGCACAGCAACGACTGGGCGATCAGTCGTTCCGACCTCACTCCCCCAGACGCAGCTGGGCCGTCGCCTCGGACACGATCGTCGTGCGGGAGGTGAACCCCGGCGGCTTCAGCGCCAGGTCGATCGAACGCTCCAGGCGGACGTGCACCTCCTCGTCGTCGGTCGAGACGCGAACGATCCTGATCCCGTCGCCGGTCACGTAACGACTCACGAGCCGCCGCGCCTCGGCGTCATCGAGGATGACCTCGCCCCGGCGGTAGAAGGTGTCCCGGCTCAGCCCGTCAGCCGCCGCCAGGGCGGCACCGTCGGCCACGTTGTCCAGCTCCTGCCGCGCCAGGAACGCCGCCGACGCGTTGATGACGACCGCCGCGAGCAGGCCGATGAACACCAGGAACCCGATCGTCATCACCGTGATCTGGCCGTCCTCGCGCCTCACCCCGAGCGCTCCTTCCGGAAGCTGCCGTACGGCTCGGTGTGCGTGCTGTCGACGGTCACCCCGCCCAGCTGCGAGCCCAGGGCGCTCGGCGTGAGGGGCAACGGCTGTGTCGCGCGCACGACCACCCGCACGGACGATCCCGGCTGCAGGCACTCCGCTGACGACGGCAGGCACGTGATGCGCACGCTCGCGCCGTCGAGCCCCTGGTCCTCCAGCGCCACCCGGGCGGCGAGGCGGGCACGCTTCTCCGCGGCCGCCGGGTCCGGCGCCTGAAGGAACGCCCGCGCGGCCGACCGGCTGGCGGTGGACACCCCGTACGAGGCGCGCTGCGTGTCGAACACCGCCACCAGGATGTAGACGAACGGGACGAGCAGCAGCAACGTCAGCCAGACGAACTCGATCGTGGCCGTGCCGTCCTGCGATCGGGTCCTCATGGCTCGACCTCGCGAACCGCGTGCCCGCGGACCGTCACCGAGACCGCCGGGCCGAACAGACCGAGTGCCGGCACCTTCGCGCGGACCTCCACCTCGGCTCCGGGGACGCCGCCGATCGTGGTCAGCGAGGCCGCGACGTCGTCCGCGTACCGGTCGTCCAGCGCCCGCCGGATCATCGTGCGTGTCCGTTCCACCCCGTCCGCGGGCGTGGCCCCCAGGGGCGCCGCCGACCTGGCGCCCTCCGAGGCTGCGGCCGCGAGGGTGTTGCGCACGTGCAGGACGAGGGCGACCTGCGCGATGCCGAGCACGAGCGGCACGAGCAGCACCATGATCAGCACGAAGTCGACGACCGCCGCGCCCCGATCGCGATCGGCGGCGCGCACGATCAGCCGCCGACGGCCGACAGCGCCTGGGTGAGCATGTTGCGCAGCTGGGGACCGGCTGCGGCGGTCAGGATCGCCACGAGGCCGGCCGACATGACCGTGATCATCACCCAGCCGGGGACATCACCTCGTTCGTCGTGCCGATGGGATGGAAGGCGGGTCATGAGAGTTCCTTTCGTTACGTGCCCGAGGTGAGGTGGAGTCCGACATAGCCGGGGAAGAACGCAAAGATCACGGTCACGGGGAGGATGAGGAACACGACCGGGAGCATCATCGCGACCTCCTTGCGACCACCAGCCTCGATGAGCTCGCGGCGCCCGGACTCGCGCACGTCGGCCGCCTGGGCGTGCAGCACGTCGACCAGCGGGGTGCCTCGCTCGACAGCGATCGCGAGGCCTTCGGCGAACCGGGCGATGCTCGTGACGCCGGTGCGCGAGGCCAACCGGTCGAAGGCGTCGGCCATGGGCGTGCCCGTGCGGACGTCGGAGATCACCCGCGCCAGCTCGTCGGTCAGGGCGCCGTGGCAGACCTTCATGATGCGCTCGAGACCCGCGATCGGGCTCTCCCCGGCCGCGACGGCGAGCGCGAGCAGGTCGGCCACGACCGGGAACTCCGCCTGCATCTCCTGCTCGCGGGTGGTCACCTGCGCGGAGAGGTGGTTGTCGCACCACAGGACGCCCAGCACGAATCCCGTCAGGCAGATGAGCAGGAGGAGGGGCACGGAGGTGCCTCGGCTCGACCAGAGCAGCGCCGAGGCGGCTGCAGCGATGGCGAGGCCGACCGAGCCCCACATCACCTGGGTGATGCGGAAGTCGTCCACGGTCCTGGGTGACCCCAGGCGGACCAGACGTCGCGAGACGCTCGCCGAGCCGCCCACCAGGTCGCCGACCGCAGTGCCCACCCGCTGCAAGGACGGGCCGAACACCGCACCCAGCAGGTGCCCCGCCGGACCAGGCGCGGCCGGGGCAGGATGGACGTCTCGGACGTACGGGAGGACGCGTTGGTCGAGCGTCGGCCGGCGGCTGCGCAACCAGCCGGAGATCGTCAGGAGCAGTCCGGCCGAGGCACAGAACCCCACGAGCGCGCCGGTCACGCGAGGATCCGCCGTTCGGCGGGCAGACGCCCGATCCACATCATCAGGCGATACGCGACCACGCACAGGACGGCCCCTGCGGTGAGCACGATCAGCCCCGTGCCGGACGCGAACCGGCCGACGACGTCGCCCTGGAGGCACATCAGGAGCAGCACCGCCCACGGCGCGGCGACGGCGAGCCGGGCACCGTTGACCGTCCAGGACTGCCGAGACTCCAGCTCACCACGCGTCCGCAGGTCCTCGCGGAGGAAGCCCGACAGGGAGCGCAGCATCCGCCCGAGGTCGCCACCACCCACGTCGCGGGCGATCCGCAGCGCCTCGACGACGCGGTCGCCGACCGGGTCGGCCAGACGGTCCTTCAGGCGGTCGAGCGAGTCGTTGAACCTGCCGGTGCCCTGGTAGTCGCGGCCGAACTGCTCGAACGCGTCACGCAACCCCTCGGGCCCGCGCTCCCCCAGCTGGATCAGTGCCTCCGGCAGCGAGAGACCGGCGCGGACGGCCGAGGCGAGGTTGTCGACCGCGTCCGGCCACAGCGCCGCGTGGTCGCGGAGCCGGCGCATCGCCCGGCCCCGCAGGATCGCGACGGGCACCCCGGCCGCCATCGCCCCGAAGACCACACCGATCGCCGCGACGCCCGAGACACCCGCCATCACCACCGCACCGATCGCGAAGGCGAGCACGCACAGGGCGACGAGCTGCGCGGGCGACACACCATCGACGCCCGCGCGCTGGAGCAGGTCGGCGACCGGGTGGCGTCGTGCGGACGTACGGCTGGTCGGCTGCCAGTCCGGCTCGCTGAAGGTCCAGAGGACGAGAAGGATCCCGACCCCGGCCATCAGACCGATCAGGGCGCCCACCGGGTCACCCCCAGAACGGAGTCGAGGTCGATGCCGGCCTGCTCGAACGCCTCACGCCGCAGAGGGGCTCCGTGGCCGCGCTCCAGTCGACCGTCCCGCCGCACGAACACCGGGTCGGACTCGATCAGGTCGTTCTCGACCCGACCGGTGACAGCCACGATCTCGCGGACCGCACGGGTGCCGTCGGGATCCATACCCGTGTGGACGACGACGTCGACGGACGCCGCCACGGTCGGGACCACGAACCGGGAGCCGATGTTGTCGCCGGCCAGCAACGGGAGGGTGCAGAGTTTCACGAGCGCCTGCCGTGCCGAGTTGGCGTGGATGCTGGCCATGCCCGGCAGGCCGGCGTTCAGTGCCAGCAGGAGGTCAAGACACTCGGCTGCCCGCACCTCACCGACCACGATCCGGGAAGGCCGCATGCGCAGCGCCTCCTTGACCAGCATGCGCAGGTCGATCGTGCCGGTGCCCTCGAGCCCCGCCTGACGGGTCTGCATCGCGACCCAGTCCGGGTGTCCGCACTGCAGCTCGAAGACCTCCTCGACCGAGACCAGCCGTTGGGAGCCGGGGATCGATGCGGCGAGGCAGTTCAGCAGGGTCGTCTTGCCGGCCTGCGTGCCGCCGGAGACCACGATGTTGAGGCCTGCACGGACGCACGCGTCGAGGAACGCGGCACTCGGCGGATCGAGCGTCCCGAGTGCCACCAGGTCGCTGACGGAGTGGGCCTTGGCCACGAACTTGCGGATGTTGACGGCCGCGAAACCCCGCGCGATCCCGTCGAGGACGACATGGAGCCGGTGACCGCCGGGCAGCATCGCATCCACGAACGGCTGGGAGATGTCGAGCCGTCGACCCGAGGTCGACAGCATCCGCTCGACCAGCTCCCGCACCTGCTCGGCGGTCAGGATCAGCGAGGTGAGCTCATGGCGTCCCTCCCGGGCGATGAACACCCGCGAGGGCTCGTTGATCCAGACCTCCTCCACGGTGTCGTCGTCGAGGTACGCCTGCAGGGGACCGAAGCCGCTCACGTCGGCGACGATCTGACCCACGACGACGTCCGGCTCGTCCAGCGACCTCACGGCCCCGGTCAGGCTGCGCGACTCGTGCTCGGCGATCGCGTCGAGGGCGGCGAGGCGTACGGAGTCCGCCTCCGTGCGGGGGTCGATCCGGCGCTGGCGCACCAGGTCCCGCACGCGGTCGGCAAGTGCCGGCGTCGACGATTCCATCTCCCAACCTCTTCCCCCGAAGAGATGCTGTCTGTCCCGATACTGCACTCATTCCAGGGCAATGGGAAGGCCCGTCACCGACCGCCTGTGGACGGGGGACGAGAGATCACGCGGGCCGGTCGGCGGCCTCGGCGCCGGGCTCGGGCTCCGCGGCGTTGTAGCGGCGCATCAGGTCGGCGAACGTGCGCCGCTCCTCGAGCGTCCAGTCCGCGACCCGGTCGCCCAGCAGGTCCAGCAACGCAGCCCTGGTCGCGCGGAGGAGGCGCTCCCCTGCCGACGTCACCCGGACGCGCCGGCCCTTGTCGCGCTCGACCAGCCCCCGGCGCATCAGGCCGGCGAGCTGGCGACTCACCGTCGACTTGTCCAGGCCGAAGACCCGGGCGAGCTCCTGGGCCCGAGCACCGTCCGTGGCGTGGACGTGGCCGAGCAGGCTGTACTCGGCGAACGACAGCTCGGGGGCGACCTTCTCGACGGCGCCCCGGGCGCGGCGCCCGTACAACGAGAGCTGGTCGAGGAGCTCCTCGTTCAGCCGCTCCTCGGTGGCCCTCGTGACGGCGGACTTCGCATTGTCGCTCATAAGTTGTATAGTACAACTTCTAAAAGGTTTCACTATGCAACTTCTCCGAAGGGTTTTGATGTTCGTCCCCCACGCCGAGCGCCACGTGCTCCGGCACGTCGCCATCCACCTGTTGGTCCCCCTCTTCCTCGGCACCGGGATGGCCCTGGCCTACCTGGGCGGGTTCCACCAGCCGAGCCCCCACGGCGTC
Organism: Aeromicrobium chenweiae; assembly: GCF_003065605.1. Taxonomy (GTDB): domain Bacteria; phylum Actinomycetota; class Actinomycetes; order Propionibacteriales; family Nocardioidaceae; genus Aeromicrobium; species Aeromicrobium chenweiae. Next base: position 2,633,470 of record NZ_CP026952.1, read on the forward strand.
CGCGTCGACGTGGTCGGGACCACCAACGGGGCGAAGGTCCTGGCCCAGTCCCTCCAGGAAGAGGTCGGTGACGCCCTCGACGTCCGCACGGTCGCGACCGCCGACGAGGCGCGCGACCGGATCGAGCACCGCGAGATCGCCGCCGCGCTGGCCTCGAGCCCCGACACCGCCACCCTGCTCTACAGCGATGCCGCCTCCGCGACCACGTCGAGCTCGGTGCTCGCGGTCTTCCAGGCCGTCTCCGAGAAGCAGGGCGTTCGGCTGCAGACCGAGAACGTCGTCCCGGTCGCCGCCGAGGGCGACCCGAGCGGGCAGAGCATGTTCTTCTACGTCGTCGGCCTGACCGTCGGCGCGTACGCCGCGGGCATCGCCATCGGCGCGGCCGGGGCCGGCCTGCGGATCCGCACCCGCGTCGGCCTGGCGGTGGTCGCGTCCGGCGTCCTGAGCCTGCTGGTCACCCTCGTGGCCGGGCCCGTGTACGGCGCGCTGCCCGATCACGTCGGCCAGATCGGCCTGGTCAGCTGGCTCTACACCGCCGGCATCGTCCTGTTCGGCGTCGGCCTGCACCCGTTCCTGGGCCGGCTGACCACACCGACGATGGTCGGCCTGTTCGTGATGCTGAACTTCACCTCGGCCGGCGGCGTCTACGCGCCCGATCTCCAGCCGGGCTTCTTCGGTGCTCTGCACGCGTTCTGGAACGGAGCCGCGCTCAACGAGCTGGGCCGCAACCTGGTCTACTTCCCCGGGCTCGGGGTGGGCCGCGACGTCCTCACCCTCGTGCTGTGGCTGGTCGCCGGTGCCGGACTCGTCGCCGCCGCCGGCCTGACCGAGCGCCGCCGCCGTGGCGCCGAGCACGCCGCCGACCGGTCCGAGGACTCCGTCGAGGAGGAGCTCGAGGAGGTCGTGGTCGCCGGCTGATCCGGCACAGGCCGCGGCGTGATCATCGTCACGGTCCACAACGGCCTTCTGCCGCCCTGCGGACCCCCGACCCTCGCTACGCTCGTCCGGACATACTGCCGGTATGCGGGACCAGAAGGAGCACGCGAGTGATCACGCGGCAGACCAGGATCCAGCTGCTCATCTTCGCCCTCGTGACGATCATCGGTGGTGCGATCGTCGGCGGCCGGTACGCGCAGCTCGACCGCCTCGTGATCGACCGGACGTACGCCGTCGAGGCGCACTTCTCGGACTCCGGCGGCATCTTCACCGGTGCGCCCGTGACGTACCGCGGCATCGAGGTGGGCAGGGTGGGCGCGCTCACCCCCGAGCGTGACGGTGTGAAGGTCGAGCTCGCGATCGAGAACAGCGCGCCGGACATCCCCGACGACCTCGAGGCGCGCGTCGCCACGAAGTCCGCGATCGGCGAGCAGTACGTCGACCTGCTGCCACGGCGCAAGAACGGGCCGTTCCTGGCCGACGGCGCGGTCATCGCGGTCAAGGACACCGCCATCCCGATCTCGTCGGCCCAGCTCCTGATCGACGTGAACGACCTGGTGCGGTCGGTCGACACGGACAGCCTCAGCACCGTGGTCGACGAGCTCGGCCAGGCGTTCGAGGGCACCGGGCAGGACCTCGCGACCATCCTCGACACGTCCGCGGACTTCATCGCCGCCGCGGACGACAACATCGACGTCACCCGCTCCCTCATCCGCGGGTCCGACTCGGTGCTGCAGACGCAGATCGACAAGCAGGGCCAGCTCGGCACCTTCTCCAAGAACCTCGCGGACCTCTCCGACACCCTGGTGGACGCCGATCCCGACCTGCGCCGCCTGCTCGACAAGGGCGGCAGCTCGGCCAGGACGGTGCGCGAGGTCGTGGCCGAGAACTCCGAGGACCTCTCCCGGGTCGTGGTCGACCTGCGCACGGTGACCGAACCGCTGAACGAGAACCTCACCGGGCTGCAGACGATCTTCGTGCAGTACCCGTACCTCCTGCAGGGCACGTTCTCGGTGCTCGACGAGACGCGGCGCGGCAGCAACGAGTGGAACGCCGGCTTCGGGCTCGCGCTCACCGACCTGACCCCCACCTGCACGTACGCCAAGAGCGGCGGCCCCGCGTCCGGCTACCAGCAGCGTCGCCCCGAGGCGGTCGTCAGCGACCGCGAGCTGCCGTCCGACATGGACTGCAAGGTCACCAACAAGATCGCCCGCCAGCCGTCGAAGAGCTCGTTCAACCGCGCTGCCGTGGGCGCGGACGGGTCGTGGGCCGACGCGCTGCTGGCCCCGCTCGTCCGCTGAGGGTCCGTGGCACGATCGGTGCATGACCTGGACCGCGCCGACGCCACCCGCCCTCGCCGACGGACCCACCACGGGTGACGACCGCGCCCTCCTGGAAGGCATGCTCGGCTGGCACCGGTGGACGCTGCTGGACGTCTGCGCGGGCCTGACCGGCGAGCAGCTCGCCTCGCACCCCATCGCGTCGACCAACCTGTCGCTGCTCGGTCTCGTGCGCCACATGGCGAAGGTCGAGCGGATCTGGTTCCGCAAGCGCGTGGCCGAGCAGGACGTCGACCACCTGTACCGGTTCGAGGCCCGGGACGACACGGACTTCAACGACATCGACCCGACGGACGCCGAGCGTGCATACGCGCAGCTCGTCGACGAGCAGGCCGCCGCAGCAAAGGCCGTGGCCGACCTGCCGTTCGACCTGGAGATCCAGAACCACCACGGCACGATGTCCTTGCGCATGGTGCATCTGCACATGGTGCAGGAGTACGCCCGGCACAACGGGCACGCCGACCTGCTCCGCGAGGCGATCGACGGCGTGACCGGACGGTGAGTCGACCGCGAGCGGCGGCAGGCCGACCGGCATCATGAGGGCATGAGGTTCACACGGGTCCTGCTGGTGGCCGCTGCCGCGTCGATGCTCCTGCTGAGCGCGTGCAGCTCCGACGAGCCGGCGACCAAGGCCACCCCCACGACCGCGGCGACGTCCGCGACGCCCACGTCCGCCCCCGCGACGACGCCGTCGTCCTCGCCCGCGACGACGGCCGCACCCACGCCAGCGGCCTCGCCGGCGCCCCAGCCGAGCGGTCCCCCCGCCGAGACTCCCAGGCCGGGCGGACGGCTGCTGGACTACGAGACCGACGACGTGAACGGGGTCAACATCTCGTCGCGCGCCGACACGGCCCGGCTGACCGGCGCCCCGCAGGACTTCAAGACGTTCGTCGTGGCCGAGCTCGCCAAGGCCCAGTCCACGCCCGAACCCGGATGCGCCGAGAAGCCGCAGATCTACGTGTCCCGGGTCGACACGCGCGGCTGGGCTGCCGGGGGCCGCTTCGTCCCGCAGTGCGGCGGCTACGCGACGCTCTGGGCCAAGCCCGGTGGGGCGTGGAAGCGGGTCTGGAGCGGCCAGCAGCTCACCGACTGCGCGACCCTGAAGAAGTACGAGTTCCCGGCCGGCGTGGTCGGCGGCACCTGCCTCGACGGGGACGCCGAGCGTCCCTACACCCCCACGAAGCCCTGACCCGAGCGCCTGCGTAGCCGCAGGCGTTCACAGGCTCCGCACAGGCTGGCCTCAGGTCGGTCTCGTCCGCGCCGCGCACACTGAGCGCATGGCCTCCTCGCTGACCCGCGCAGACGGATCACCCCTGCGCGTCCTCGTCGTCGACGACGAGCTCAACATCGCCGAGCTGCTGCAGATGGCACTGCGGTACGAGGGCTGGGAGGTCCAGGTCGCGCACACGGGACGCAAGGCCGTCGCCATCGCCAAGGACTTCGGGCCGGACGCCATCGTGCTGGACATCATGCTGCCGGACTACGACGGCATGGAGGTGCTGCGCAAGGTCCGGGCGTTCGCTCCGCAGGTCCCGGTGCTGTTCCTGACGGCCCGTGACTCGGTGGAGGACCGCGTGGCCGGCCTCACCGCGGGCGGCGACGACTACGTCACCAAGCCGTTCAGCCTCGAAGAGGTCATCGCCCGTGTGCGGGCGCTGATGCGCCGCGCCGGCGCGATGGACACCCGCCCCGACCACGTCCTCACCGTCGGCGACCTGACACTCGACGAGGACAGCCGCGACGTGTCCCGGGCCGGCGAGCCGATCGAGCTGACCGCGACGGAGTTCGAGCTGCTGCGCTACCTCATGCGCAACCCGCGGCGCGTGCTGTCGAAGGCGCAGATCCTGGACCGCGTCTGGGACTACGACTTCGGCGGCCAGGCCAACGTCGTCGAGCTCTACATCTCGTACCTGCGCAAGAAGATCGACGCCGGGCGCCCGCCGATGATCCACACCAAGCGGGGCGCCGGCTACGTCCTCAAACCGGCGGAGTAGGACGCGTGCGCAGGCTCCTGCCGTCCTCCCTGACCGGGCGGCTCATCCTCACCTCCGTGGCGCTCGTCGCCGTGGTGAGCGTGCTCGTGGCGTTGGCGGCGACCCTGGTCATGCGGTCGTACCTGACCGGCCGGCTCGACGACCAGCTCGAGCAGTCGAAGCAGCGCGCACAGGGCGAGTTCCGCGACAAGGACCCGGGCTTTCGTCCCGACGGCGACGACGGACGGTTCTGCGGCGAGCCCCCTCCCCTGGCGCAGGGCCAGGGCGCGGGCAGCCTGACCGCGATCGTCACGTCCGACTGCTTCGCCGGGCTGGTGATCCCCAGCAGCGGCAAGCCCCGGTCGCTCTCGCGCGGCGCGCTGGAGACGCTGGCCGCGGTCAAGGTGGACCAGCAGCCGCGGACGATCGACGTGCCGGCGCTCGGCTCGTACCGCGTCGTCGCGGCGACGACGGCTCAGGGCAACAAGGTCGTCCAGGCGCTGCCGACCGAGGACGTCGACAGCACGATCTCCAGCCTGATCTGGTGGGAGTCGCTCCTCGCGCTGGCCGGCATCGCCGCCGCGGCGCTGGCTGGGCGCGTCCTCGTGCGCCGGCAGCTGCAGCCGCTGCGTGAGGTGGCGGCGACCGCCCACGAGGTGACCGCGATGCCGCTGTCGTCGGGCGCGGTCGGCGAGATCGTGCGCGTGCCGGGCCGGCTCACGGACCCGACGACCGAGGTCGGGCAGGTCGGCGAGGCGCTCAACCAGCTGCTGGGCCACGTCGAGGCCGCCCTGGATGCCCGGCACCAGAGCGAGCAGCAGGCGCGCCAGTTCCTCGCGGACGCGTCGCACGAGCTGCGCACCCCGCTGTCGACCATCAAGGGGTACGCCGAGCTCGGACGACGGACGGGGCGTGCCGATCCGGACGAGGTGCTCGCGAAGGTCGAGTCCGAGGCCGGTCGCATGTCGACCCTCGTCGAGGACATGCTGCTGCTCGCACGCCTCGACGCGGGGCGTGGCGTCGAGCGCCGGCCGGTCGACCTGACGCGCGTGGTGGTGGAGGCCGTGGACGACGCCCGGGTCGTCGACCCCGAGCGGCGGTGGACGATCGACGTGCCCGCCGAGCCGGTGACCGTCCCCGGCGACGAGCAGCGTCTGCACCAGGCGGTGATGAACCTGCTCACCAACGCGACCCGTCACACCCCACCCCGGACCACGGTCGACGTCCGTGTCGTCGCCGGCGACCCGGTGAGGCTCGAGGTCCATGACGACGGCCCCGGCATCGACCCCGACCTCCTGCCGACGATCTTCGAGCGGTTCACCCGCGGGGACTCCTCGCGTACCCGCGCCTCGGGAGGGGCAGGCCTCGGCATGTCCTTGGTCCGCGCGATCATGCAGGCCCACGGCGGCGACGCCACCGTGACGAGCGTCCCCGGCGACACCACGTTCACCCTGACGCTGCCCGCCGACTGACCCGTTGACGGATTCCCACGGTCCCGTGGGAATCCCACACTCCCCTCGGGTCACAACACGCGGGGAGTGACGAAATCCCACGGTACCGTGGGAAACCGACTTCCGGCGCGGCCCGGCCGCTGCGCAGAGGCAGCGCTGAGAGCGACGCCGGGGCAGGCATCGGTTGTACGGACCCCCCGAATGGACCAAGATCGAGGGACGACGGCACGCACCGCCACCGCCGACCGAACGAAAGTGACCACCATGGCTCAGAAACAGTCCATCCTCGGGCGCATCGGGCAGCTGACCCGCGCCAACATCAACTCCCTGCTCGACAAGGCCGAGGACCCGGAGAAGATGCTCGACCAGATGGTGCGTGACTACACCAGCTCGATCGCCGAGGCGGAGACCGCCGTCGCGCAGACGATCGGCAACCTGCGTCTCGCGGAGGCCGATCACGCCGAGGACGTCGCCGCGGTCAAGGAGTGGGGCGCCAAGGCCCTCGCCGCGTCGCAGAAGGCCGACGCGCTGCGCTCGGCCGGCCAGGCTAGCGAGGCCGACCGGTTCGACGCCCTGGCGAAGGTCGCACTGAGCAAGCAGATCAGCTTCGAGAGCGAGGCCAAGGCAGCCGCCCCGCAGATCGCCGCCCAGAACGAGACCGTCGAGAAGCTCAAGACCGGTCTGATCGGCATGAAGGCGAAGCTCGGCGAGCTGCAGACCAAGCGCGACCAGCTCGTCGCCCGGTCCAAGACCGCCGAGGCGCAGGCCAAGGTGCAGGACGCGGTCAAGTCGATCGACATCCTCGACCCGACCAGCGAGCTGTCCCGCTTCGAGGAGAAGGTGCGCCGCAACGAGGCGCAGGTCGCCGGTCAGGCCGAGCTCGCCTCGTCCAGCCTCGACTCGCAGTTCGAGGAGCTCGAGGCGGCCAGCGCCATGACCGAGGTCGAGGCGCGGCTCGCCGAGCTCAAGGGCATCGGATCGGGCCAGCCCGCCGCCGTCGAGACCCCCGAATGACGCACCCATACCACTCGCAGAGGACGGCAGCATGAAGCTCAACGAGAAGTTCTCCTACAAGGGCGCCGACGTCGAGGCGGTCTACGCCCTGCTCGTGGACCAGGCGTTCCGCACCGAGTCGTGCGCGAACCAGGGCGCGAGCGACTACGAGGTCACCGTCGAGCCGCAAGGGGAGGGTGCGACGGTCACGATCGTGCGCACGCAGCCGGCCGACATGCCCGACTTCGTCAAGAAGCTCACCGGCAGCACCGTCAAGGTCAAGCAGACCGAGGTCTGGAGCGGCCCGGACGCGTCGGGCAACCGGGCCGCCGACGTCAAGGTCAGCATCGTCGGTCAGCCGGCCGAGATGACCGGCAAGGCCAAGCTGTTCGCCAAGGACGACGGATCGGAGTTCACCGTCGACGGCGACGTCAAAGTGTCGATCCCGTTCATCGGCAAGAAGATCGAGCCCGAGGTGGCCAAGGCCATCCGCTCGTCGCTGCGCGAAGAGGTCGAGTACGGGATGGCCCGGCTCTAGACCGGTCGCCCCCTACGACGCCGTGCCCCGCACCTCGCGGAGCACGGCGTCGATCTCTTGGGGCGCGTACCACGCGAGATCGCCGCTGCCGTCGACGTCGAGGTGGAAGGACGCGACGTCCACCAGCCGCACGGGACCGTCCGGGTCGTCGAGCTCGGCCGCAGCCGCCACGGCACCGTGCTCGGCGGCCTCCTCGAGGGCGGCCAGCTCGTCCTCCTCGTCGACCGACGCCGACAAGAACGCCTCGGCGGGCGTGATCGTCTGCCCCGCCTCAAGCGCCGCCAGCTCGTCGACCGTGAGGCCCAGGTAGACCCTCATCGCTTGCCCGGACGCTGGCGGCCCCGCGGCGCACGTGCGCGCCGCCCCTCGATGGTCTCCACGAGCTCGGCCAGCGCGTCCTCGATGCACTGGGCGAGGACGTCGACGTCCGGCACGGTGTCGCGGTCGGCGACGATGCCGAAGAAGACCTGGTGGTGGTAGGACGTCACCCCGATCGACACCGCTCGCCGCCCGCTGAGCGGGATGCACGGGTAGACCTCGGCCACGGCCTTGCCGGCGAGGTACAGCTGGTCCTGCGGCCCCGGGACGTTGGTGATGACGATCTGGTGCCCCCGCCCGGCCTCCGCGTCGGCGACCCGCGCGCCCACGGCGTGGAAGGTCGAGGTCGCGAAGCCCGGCAGGGCAGCGAGCTTGTTGGCCGCGACCGCCGACCCGGTCTCCCGGTGGTCCTTGAGCGCGTACGAGACCTGGTGCAGCCGGACGACGGGGTTCGACTCCCCCACCGGCAGCGACAGCAGGTGCCCACGCACCTTCGAACCGAGCGAGGTCGGCAGGCCGTCCTCGGCCACGACCGACATCGGCACCATGGCCCGGAAGCTCGTCTTGGCGGTGACCGGCGCGGCACGGGTGAGCATCCAGCCGCGGATGCCGCCGGCGATCACCGCCAGGATCACGTCGTTGACCGTGCCGCCGTGCTCCTTGCGGACGCGCCGGAAGTCCTCGAGGTCGGCGGCAAGGGTCGCGAACCGGCGGTGCCGGCTCAGCTCGGTCGACAGGACGCTCTGCGGGGCCTGCGCGTCGCCCCCGATGATCGGCAGCTTGCGGGCGAGCCGTCCGAGGTTGAGCTCGGTGATGCGCAGCGCCTCCCCGGGGCGTCGGAGGTTGCGGCTGATCGACTCCGCGACGAGCCCGGCCGCGTGCGGCTCGGGACGTGCGTTCCACTCCTCGTGCGGGATGTCCCGCTCGTGCGCGGTCTCCTCCAGGAGCACCTGCGCCAGGTCGATCGTCTCCGAGCCGTCGACGAGCGCCTGGTGCGCCTTGAACAGCAGGGCCACGCGACCGCCGGTCAGCCCCTCGATCAGGTAAAGCTCCCACAGCGGGCGGTCGAGGTCGAGGCGGCGGGCGATGAGACGACCGACCAGCTCGTGCAGGGCGTCGACGGTGCCGGGGCGAGGGAGGGCCGATCGGCGGACGTGGAGCGAGATGTCGAAGTGCTCGTCGTCGACCCACATCGGCGTGCCGAGAGCGCCGGGCACCGAACGGGCCACCTGCCGGTAGCGGGGCACGAGGTCGATCCGCTCGTTGATCACCTGGATCAGGCGGTCGTAGTCCAGCGGCACGTCCCCGGGCTCGAGGATCGCCAAGGAGGCGACCTGCCGCGGGACGGTCGGACTGTCCTGCTGCAGGAACATCGCATCCAGCGGGCTCAACCGTTGCATGACCCTCCTCGTGATCTTGTCCAGAGAAGTTACCACCGGGTCACGACTCGGACGTCGCGAGCGAGGCCGTCGACGCGACGCGGTCGAGCACGATCCCCGCCAGGACCTCGACGCGTGCCACGAACGGCGAGGAGGGCGCCGCGTCCCGCGGGGTCCGTCCGCTCATCGCCGCGAGGTCGAGACCCGCCTGGTCGAGCGGCAGGTACGCGGCCGGCTCGATGCCGGTGAGCCGCGAGATCGTCGTCCGGATGTCGCGCTCGCCCCAGCCGAGGGTGGTCCGCACCATGTTGACCGCCAGCACCAGGTCGAGCCCCGGAGCCGTCTCGGACAGGTCGTGCAGCCCGCGCACCAGACGGGCGAGCCCGACCGGGTCGGGGCGACCGACGACGACCGCTAGGTCGGCCTGCTCCAGCACCTGGAGCGTGGTCTGGTTCCTGCTGGCAACGCCGGCCGCGGCACCGGTCTCGAGGGAGAACCCGCAGTCGACCACGACCAGGCCGGCGTGCGCGCGCAGCTGGGCCAGGACGACGTCCAGGGCGCCCGCGCGGACCTGCGGCCACATGTCGGCCCGCGGCAGGCCGGTGAGCAGGCGGAGCCCGGGATCGACGTCGAGGAGGTGGTCGACGACCTCGTGTCCTCGTCCCTGGTTGGCCGCCCGGCAGGCCGCGACGAGTCCCGACACGTCGTCGAGGACGCTGAGCATCTGGCCCTGAGCGCCGCCGTACGTGTCGGCGTCCACCAGGACGGTGTCCACACGCCGCGCCGCAGCGGCCGAGGCCAGGCCCAGTGCGACGGTGCTGCGTCCCGGTGCACCTCCCGGACCCCAGACGGCGACCACCGGCGCGGTCCGGCCCGGCGCGGCCGCGGGCGCGACCGGCGCGTCCCGTGCGACGTCGTCGAGCGCCCCCAGCCGCACCCGACGGACGATGCCCAGCGCCTCGCACCGACCGGCGTCCGCGCCGACGGCGGCGACCCGCACCCCCGCCCGCTCGAGCCGGTGGACCGCGTCGACGTCGAGCCCGGGCAGCTCCGCCGAGACGAGAGCCGCTGCGGCGCGTCCGGTCTGCGCGACCGCGAGCAGGTCGGCCACGTCGACGCATCGGCGCGCCAGCCGCAGGACCGGCGAGCCCTCGACCTCACGGATCGCCGCCGCCTCCCACGAAGCGTCCCCCGCGGCGATCACGACGTCCACGTCACGACACCCGCACGAGCGTGACGTGACCGGCGGCCACGGTGCTGATCACCGTCTGCTGCATCTGCTCCCGGGCGACGTCGACGAGCACGGTCTGCGCGAGCGAGCCGCTGGCGGCGGCCGCCTCGCCGCCGGTCTGGAGCACCCGGACCGACTCAAGCACCCGGACGGCCTTGCCGGTCGGCTCGTCCCCCGGCCCGGGTCCCACCCAGACGTCGACCAGGTCGCCACGGGCCAGGTCGGCCGGTGCCGCGCCGTCGGTGACGCTGAGCGGCAGCTGGCTTCGCGACTGCGTCGACCGGGCGACCAGCGCGTCCTTGCCCACCAGCGACCCCGACGCCATGTCGTGCGCCCACACGAGCTGGTCCAGCGGTGCCGCGAACTCCTCGTCCGTGCGTACGTAGTTGCCGGCGGCACCGCCGGAGAGCCGCACCCGGGTGGGGGTCAGGTCGCCGTCCACGACGGGGTCACCGGGGCGGACGTCCTGCTTGAGCGACCAGTACTCGACCGTGTCGTCACTCGTTGCCGCGAGCCGCGCGCCCAGCACCGTCGCGCCGAGCACCAGCAGCACGCCGAGCACCAGCCGTGGGTCTCGCCACGGTCGGATGCGCAGTCGCGTCGTCGTCCTGCCTGATCGCCCAGGCCCCCGCCAGTTCGTCATGCACTAGGTTCTACCGACCCGGCGCGGCCCCGTAAACCCCCTGTCCCGCTTGTCCACAGCGCTGTCGGACCCCAGGGTGGGGTGACACCCGTCCGTGGGAAACTGGGGACATGCCACCTTCCAGCCCGCGTTTCCTCACGCTGGCTGACGTCGCCGAGATCCTCAACGTCACGGTGCGTCAGGTGTACGCGCTCGTGCGCTCGGGTGACCTGCGTGGCATCCAGATCGGCGGCCGCGGGCAGTGGCGCATCGAGAACGACCAGCTCGAGGACTACATCTCGCGCCAGTACGCCCGGTCGGAGGCCAACGACCTGGTCGAGGCCGACGACGACATCACGTCCGACCACTGACGACGGCCAGAGCGGTCCACGGCACGACCTGCTCGCGCCCTGAGTCGGTGCGCAGCCGGACGAAGTCGCGGCCGACCACGTCCACCACGCCGTCTCGCCGCGTGCCGTCGACGAGGCGCACCAGGACCTCCTCGCCCGCGTCGCGCAGGGCCCGCAGGACCTGACCCCAGCCGAGCCTCGCGCCCACGAGCGTCGGCTCGTCCGCCCGACGCTGTGCCTCGTGCACCCCGGTCACGGCGGCCGTCGCGACGACGTGATCGATCGCGTCACCGCGCAGCCGGATGACCGAGTCGTTGACGAGCGTCACCTCGCCCTCCAGACGGCCCGCTCCGCGGACCTCGACCGCAACCCGGCCGCCGAGGAGGTCGCGCCACGACGTCTCGGCCCAGTCACCATCGCTCAGGTCGCCGACGAGCGCGTCACGCTCCTCCAGCTCGAGCTCGGCGGCCTGCCCCTCGAGGTCAGCGAACAGCCGGTCCCAGCGCACACCGGCACGCTAGCCGATCCCTTGCTCCCACGACAGTGTCCCCAACCGACGACCGACCCGTTGACAGACGCCGCCAAACGGCCTTGTCTGTAATCAAACGTCATCAAACGACCTCAAAGGAGATCGACATGCGGCTGACGCGGACCGGGTGGCTCGTGACGACGCTCGCCGCCGTCAGCACGTACGTCCTGGCTCCCGACGCCCCCGTCTGCGTCCGTGCGCTCACCGGGACGTCCTATCCCGACGCGCTTATCGCGCTCGCCTCGCTGGTCCAGCTCGCCCTGTCGGGCTGGGTGCTGCTGACCGTGCTCCTGAGCGTCGCCGGCCGGTCCTCCCGCATCGCCCGCGCTGTCGCGCCCGCGGCCGTGCGGCGGGCGCTGTTCGTCGGTGCCGTCGGCGCCCTGACGCTGGCCCCCGCTCACGCCGACGAGTTCGCCGCACCGTCCGGGCAGGCGGCACACTCTGTCGACGGGCTGCGCCTGCCGGACCGACCCGCCGCGCCGGGTACGACGGCCCCGACGCCCCGGCGCGCCCACCCGCAGGCCGACCCCGTCGTGGTGCGCGCGGGCGACACGCTCTGGGGCATCGCCGCGCGCTCCCTGCCGAGCGACGCCTCCCCCGCCGACGTCGGCCACGCCGTGGCGCGCTGGCACGCGGCCAACCGCGGCGTCATCGGGCCCGAGCCCGACCTCATCTTCCCCGGTCAACACCTCACTCCGCCCATCGGGAAGGACCACCCATGAAGACCGCCACCGCGCTGCTCTCGCCGACCACGAGCCACCCGTCGTTCACCGAGCCGGTCGAGCCGGCCTCGGGGCAGATCCCGCTGCCGTTCCCGGGCATGACGCCCGTCCTGCCGGTGCCCGTCGAGCGTGGCGACGCCCGGCCGATCCGGGAGCGGGCGGCGCGGTTCATGCAGGCACTGGTCGAGGTGCTCTCGGGTGAGCGTCCCGTGCGCCAGATGGCCGCGTGGATGGCACCTGACGTCTACGCGCAGCTCACGTCACGTCTCAGCGTGCACGCGCGCGTCCCGCTGCGGGCGCGATCGGGGCACGGTGCGCGCATCGTGTCGGTACACGTCGCGATGGTGCACGACGAGGCGGCCGAGGTGGCCGGCCGGATGGTGCACCGCGGTCGCTCCCGGGCGATCGCCGTCCGGCTCGAGCTGCAGACCACCCACCGGGGTGACCGGGTGTGGCGGTGCACCGCGCTCACCTGGGCCTAGCGCCGACACAGCGCTGGGCCTGACGTTTCGACGGACACGCCGTCGGCGGGGTGGTCGAAACGTCAGGCCCAGCGGGGTCAGCGGTTGTTCTTGCGGGACTTGCGCTGCTGCTTGGCCTTCTGCCGCGCCCGGTTCTTGGCGTTGGCGGCCCGCCGCGCCTCGGTCTCGGCGGTGTCCTCCTCGGCGGGGGCGGTCTCACCGCGCACCTCGACGTCGCCGTCCTCGGACGGTGCCGAGTACGACAGCGCCTGCGGGGCGGACTTCACGCCGAGGCCCTTGGCGGTCAGCTGCAGGGCCTCGTCGTCCTCCTCGGCAGCAGGCTCCTCGACCTGCACGTCGAGGTTGAACAAGAACCCGACGGACTCCTCGGCGATGCCCTCCATCATGGCGTTGAAGAGCTCGAAGCCCTCGCGCTGGTACTCGACCAGCGGATCGCGCTGCGAGTACGCCCGCAGGCCGATGCCCTCGCGCAGGTAGTCCATCTCGTAGAGGTGCTCGCGCCACTTGCGGTCCAGCACGCTCAGCACGACGCGGCGCTCGAGCTCGCGCATGACCTCGGAGCCGAGCTCCTCCTCGCGGTTCGCGTACGCGGCGAGGGCGTCCTCGGTGAGCAGCTCCTGGAGCAGCTCACGGCTCAGGCCCTCGCGTCCGCCGACCTCGGCTTCCGCGTCCTCGATCGTGAGACCGACCGGGTAGAGCAGCCCGAGAGCGGTCCACAGCTGGTCGAGGTCCCACTCCTCGGGGAAGCCTTCCGTCGCGCCGGCGACGTACGCCTTGACGACGTCCTGGATCGTCGAGGTGACCCAGTCGTGCATGTTCTCGCCCTCGAGGACCCGACGGCGCTCGGCGTAGATGACCGAGCGCTGGGCGCTCATGACGTCGTCGTACTTCAGGATGTTCTTGCGGGTGTCGAAGTTCTGCGCCTCGACCTGCGACTGCGCCGAGGCGATCGCGCCGGTGACGCGCTTGTTCTCGATCGGCACGTCGTCGGGGATCTTCATGGTCTGCAGGACCCAGTTGACCCAGTCGGCCTTGAACAGGCGCATGAGGTCGTCCTCGAGCGACAGGTAGAACCGGGTCTCGCCCGGGTCGCCCTGACGGCCGGAGCGGCCGCGCAGCTGGTTGTCGATGCGGCGCGACTCGTGCCGCTCGGTGCCGATCACGGCGAGTCCACCCGCGGCGGTGACCGCGTCGTGCTCGTCGGCGACCTGCTGCTCCATCTCCTTCAGGGTCGCGGGCCACGCGGCCTCGTACGCCTCGGAGTCCTCGAGCGGGTCGAGGCCCTTCTTGCGCAGGGCCTGGTCGGCCAGGAACTCGACGCTGCCGCCGAGCATGATGTCGGTGCCACGGCCGGCCATGTTGGTAGCGACGGTCACGGCACCCTTGTGACCGGCCATCGCGACGATCGCGGCCTCGCGGTCGTGCTGCTTGGCGTTGAGCACCTCGTGCGGCACGCCACGCTTCTTGAGCTGCTTGGAGAGTCGCTCGCTCTTCTCCACGCTCGTGGTGCCGACCAGGATCGGCTGCCCCGTGGCGTGGCGCTCGACGATGTCCTCGACCACGGCGTCGAACTTGGCGGCCTCGGTGCGGTAGACGAGGTCGGGCTGGTCGATGCGGGCGACCGGGCGGTTGGTCGGGATCGGGACGACGCCGAGCTTGTAGATCTTGTCGAACTCCGAGGCCTCGGTCATGGCCGTTCCGGTCATGCCGCCGAGCTTGTCGTAGAGGCGGAAGTAGTTCTGCAGCGTGATCGTGGCGAGGGTCTGGTACTCCTCGCGGATGCGCACGCCCTCCTTGGCCTCGATCGCCTGGTGCAGGCCCTCGTTGTAGCGACGCCCGTCGAGGATGCGGCCGGTGTGCTCGTCGACGATCAGGACCTCGCCGTCGATGACGACGTAGTCCTTGTCGTTCTTGAACAGCTCCTTGGCCTTGATCGCGTTGTTGAGGAAGCTGATGAGCGGGGTGTTCACCGCGTCGTAGAGGTTGTCGATGCCGAGCTGGTCCTCGACCCGGTCGATGCCGGCCTCGGTCACCGAGATCGTGCGCTTCTTCTCGTCGACCTCGTAGTGCTCGTCAGCCTTCATGGTGCCGACGATCTTGGCGAACTCGCCGTACCACTTGACCTCGTCCTCGGTCGGGCCGGAGATGATCAGCGGGGTGCGGGCCTCGTCGATGAGGATCGAGTCGACCTCGTCGACGACGGCGAAGTTGTGGCCGCGCTGCACGCACTCGGCGATGTCGTCGGCCATGTTGTCGCGCAGGTAGTCGAAGCCGAACTCGTTGTTCGTGCCGTACGTGATGTCAGCGGCGTACGACTCGCGGCGCTCGCTCGGCGTCATGCTGGGCAGGATCTGGCCGACGGACAGGCCGAGGAAGTGGTGGACACGTCCCATCCACTCGGCGTGGTACTTCGCCAGGTAGTCGTTGACCGTGACGATGTGGACGCCCTTGCCGCTGAGCGCGTTGAGGTACGCCGGCAGCGTCGAGACCAGGGTCTTGCCCTCACCGGTCTTCATCTCGGCGATGTTGCCCAGGTGCAGTGCCGCGCCGCCCATGATCTGCACGTCGAAGTGCCGCTGGCCGAGCACGCGGGACGCCGCCTCGCGGACCGTGGCGAACGCCTCGGGCATGATGTCGTCGAGCGACTCGCCGTCCGCCAGACGGGTGCGGAACTCGTCGGTCATGCCGCGGAGCTCCTCGTCGCTCATCGCGCGGAACTCGTCCTCGAGCGCGTTGACCTGCTTGGCGATGGCCTCGAGCTGCTTGAGGACCTTGCCTTCGCCCATGCGAAGAATCTTGTCGATGACCTTGGGCACGAAATGCACTCCTGAACGGCGGGTACTCGAGATGAGGGTGTGAGCCTTCTCAGTCTAGTGGAGACGCAAGGGCCGCCGTGAGTTCCCCGGCCAGATCACCCTTGACCGGCGGCGCGACGGCCTCGAGCCCGAGCCACCGGGCCAGCAGACGCAGCTCGTCCGCGAGCTCGCTCGCCGTGTGGGGCGGTGCGTGCTGCTCGGCCCACGCGCCCTGGACGAGCAGGGTCGAGGACTGCCGGTCGGCCTTGAGGTCCACCCGGGCGACGAGCCGGTCGCCCAGCAGGAACGGCAGGACGTAGTAGCCGTGCACACGCTTGGCGGCGGGCACGTAGATCTCGATGCGGTAGCGGAAGTCGAACAGCTGCTCGGTCCTGGTCCGCTCGAACACGAGCGGGTCGAACGGGCTCAGCAGCGCCCGCGCGGACACCTTGCGTGGCAGCACGGCGTCGCGGTGCAGGTACGCGGGGCGCCGCCACCCGGCGATCGTGGCGGGCAGCAGCTCACCCGTGGAGAGCAGGTCCTCGATGGCCGCCTTCGTGGGTGCCGGCTCGAGGCGGAAGTAGTCGCGCAGGCACTGGGCCGTCCCGACACCCAGGGCGCGGGCCGCGTGCCCCACGAGGACGCGGTGCGCCTCGGCAGGATCCAGCGCGGGCGCGTCGAGCTGCGCGCGCGGGATGACCCGTTCGGGCAGGTCGTAGACCCGCTCGAAGGCCGCGTTGCGCCGGGCCGCGGTCACGTCACCCTTGTAGAACAGGTACTCCAGGGCCATCTTGACCTCGGACCAGTTCCAGCCCCAGTGGCCGGACTCGCGGGGGGCGTCGTGCTCGATCTCGCGGGCCGTCAGCGGACCCTTCCGAGCGACCTCGTCCAGCACCCACTCGACGAACTCCGGCTTGTCGCGGCCGATGCGGCGCGGTCCGCCCCAGGCGCGGGTCTCCGCGGTGTCCATCCGGAAGCGGAACGCCGGCCAGAGGTCGATGTCGACCATCGCGGCCTCGTGCGCCCAGTACTCGAACAACCGGCGCGGCGCGCGGCCCGCGGCGCGGTGCAGGATCTCGACGTCGTACGGTCCGAGCCGCGAGAACGACGGCATGTACTGCGCGCGTTGGAGCACGTTGACCGAGTCGATCTGGAAGAAGCCCAGACGCTCGATGACCCGCGCCAGGTGGCGTGAGGTGACCTCGCCCGTCAGCCCCGGGCGTGGCCGGGTGAATCCCTGGGCGGCAAGCGTGATCCGCCGGGCCTGCAGGACGGTGAGAGCCTGCGGTGCGCCTGCCGGCGTCACGGAACGTCGTCGACGAGCTTGCTGCGCACGGCGTACATGGCCGCCTCCATGCGCGACTTCATCTGCAGCTTCTCCAAGATGTTGCGGATGTGGTTCTTGACCGTGTTCTCGCTGATGAACAGCTCCTCGGCGATCTCACGGTTGCTGAGCCCCCGCGCCACGTGCCGCAGCACGCCCAGCTCGCGCGGCGTGAGGTTCGTCGCCGGGGCCGGGCTCTTGGACATCTGCACGAACTCGTCGAGCAGCTTGGTCGCCATGCTCGGGCTGATGAGCGACTGCCCCGACGCCACGAGCCGCACCGCCTCGGCCACCTGCTCGTAGGTCGAGCCGTCCTTGAGCAGGTAGCCCGAGGCGCCGCTGCGGATCGACTCGTACAGATCGGACTCGTCGTCACTGGCCGTCAGCATGATGATGCCGGTGGTCGGTGAGATTGCCTTGATCGCCGCGCAGACCTCGACGCCGCTGCGTCCCGGCATCCGCACGTCGAGGAGAACGATGTCGAACGGGTTCTCGCGCACGAGTTCGAGAGCCTTGTCGCCGTCGTCCACCTCTTCGAGCTCGAGGCTGTCGTCAGCCCCGAGCACCATCTTGACTCCGCGTCGGAAGAGCTCCTGATCGTCGACCAAGAGGACGCGGATGCTGTCGCCCCTGGAAGTCACGCGATGATCATGCCACGAGAGGAGGACACAAGTGCGACAGGCTCACTCCGTTACGTCGAGATGGATCACGCCGTAGTCGTAGGCGCGGCGCAGGTAGACCACGCTGGGGCGCATCGAGTCCTTCTCCATGAACAGGTAGAAGTCGTGCCCGACGAGCTCCATCTCGTACATCGCCTGCTCCAACGTCATGGGCGAGCCCTGGTGCGTCTTCTCCCGCACCACGAGCGGGCTGTCACCCTCGACCTGGATGGGCCCGGTCACGCTGGACCCCTCGTCGGGGGTGTCGTTCAGCAGGTCCGTGTCGAGCGGCAGGCCGGCGGTGGCCTCCGCGACGGACTTCGGCCGCTTCTCGCCGTGGTGGACGCGCTTGCGGTCCACCACGCGGCGCAGGCGGGACTCGAGCTTGTCGACCGCGGCGTCCAACGCCGAGTGCTGGTCGGTGGACGTGGCCTCGGCACGGACGGCCGGCCCGCGCGAACGCAGCGTCATCTCGACCTTGGCGGCGGAGTCGCGCTGGCGGGGGTTCTTCTCGTGCGTGACCTCGACCTCGATGCGCAATATCTTCTGGCGTGAGTCGTACTTCTCGATCCGGGAGAGCTTCTCGGCGACGTGCTCCCGGAAGCTCTCGGAGATCTCGCTGTTGCGACCGTTGACGACAATTTCCATGGAAACTCCCTAGTGTCGGTGCACGCTTCACGAGCAGCGCTGCGTCTCATGCCATACCTGTGACGGTAGACCGCCCCATGGGGATTCGCCACTCCGTGTCCATCAACGCGACCGGCTCCCTGGAACCCGAGGCGTGGCCGCGACGACCGACGCGCCGAGAGGACGATGGTGGGCCTCGGTGAGCACGCGCACGGCCTCGGCGACGGTCGCTCCGGTGGTCAGGATGTCGTCGACGACCACCGTCTCGCGGCCCTCGAGAGCGCCCTCGCGGACGAGCCGGAACGCGCCCGCGAGATTGAGCTGACGCTCGGCGGCGCTCAGCCCGGCCTGGTCGCGCGTCGACCGCGCGTACGCCAGCACGGGTGCGACGGACACGTCGGCGCCGATCCCACGCAGCCTGCGCGCGGCCCCCTGCGCGAGCTCGGCGAGCAGGTCACTCCCCCGCTTGCGGCGACTGCGGCGGGACGTCGGGACGGGCACCAGCGCCAACCGTTGCCCGACCGTCAGGTGTGGCACGACAGCACTGGCGAGGTGCAGGTCGAGGACGTCCGTGAGGCGCGTCGAGCCCTCCTCCTTCCAGGCCACGACCACCCGTTTGAGCACGTCGGCGTTCGCTCCCGCGGCCACCGGGACCACCGGCGTGGGACGGCGGAGCGCGACCTGCTCGGGACCCGGCCAGACGGTCCGCGGCGCCGGCCGGATCGCGCTGCCGCACGCGCGGCAGAGCAGCAACGCCGCACCACCACAACCGGCGCACCGCGCGCCGAGCAGCAGGTCAGCGAACGGGACGACGAGCTCTCGCACCCCTCGAGAGTGGCGCCCACGAGGACCGTGCCGCCACGGCCGCCCGGGTCCCTGTGGACATCAGCGACCGAAGGTCAGGCCTGTGACGCCCGTGGCCTGGAGCGGACGCCAGGAGCCGTCCGGCGACTGTGACCACAGCCGTCCCCGGGTGTCCGTGGCGAACAGCCGCGGCACCTCCCCCGGGCCGATCGCCAGGGCGTTCACGGAGCTCGTCGGCAGCGAGGCGCCGCCGCCGTCCAGGTCGTCCGGCGGCTCCGCCCCGTCGATCGCGACCGCGTCGACGGTGGTCCCCCCGGACGTGCTGTCGGCGAGGAACCCGATCGTCGTCTCGGACGCCCACGAGACGGACCGGATGTTCCCGGCCGAGATGGCCACCCGCTGGGCCTCACCGAGTCCGACGAGACGGTCCTTGGCGTCGCGCAGCACCATGCCCACGAAGACCCGGTGGCTGCGGGCGGTAGGGGTCGTGACGGCGTACCGGGTGCCGTCCGGCGAGAGCGAGAACGAGTCGACGTCCAGACGGCGCAGCGGGCGGGCGTCGAGCCGTCGGGCACGACCGCCCTCGACGACACGGACCCGGGGGCCGCCGGACGTCGCGTCGACCAGCCACAGCGTCCCGTCGACGTCCCACTGGGGTGTCAGGAAGTTGGTGCCGGCGATCTGTCGTGCTCCGGCGCCGCTCCTGTCGGTGACGCGCACCAGGTCACGTCCCGGAAGGACGCCCGCGACACCGGCGTCCGAGACGCCGATCAGCTCCGCACCCCGTGCATCGCGTCCCCAGCTCCCGCTCAACCGGGACACCCGTCCGTCCTCGATCTCGACGACCCGGTTGCCGCTGAGCGCGTAGCCGCGGCCCCGTGCCAGGCTCGGCCCGTACCCGCCCCACCCCGATATAGGCTGCACCTCGCGTCCACCGGCCGTCAGCGGCGTCGCGCCGCCGATGATCTGGGCGGCGGTGATGTCGGGCACCTGCCGCAGCGTCCACACCACCTGGGCGGACAGATGGTCGCGCGCGGAGTCGCTCAGCTCCGCGAGGTCGTCCGTGAACTCGACGTCGGCCACGCCGTCGCGGTTGACCGGCACCGACGGGCGCAGCTGGGACAGCGGCGGGAGGTACGTGCGGCTGGCGGGCCCGATCAGTGGGCGCGGGCCGCGGGCCAGGCTCGCCATCAGGTTGGTCGCGAGCTGGTCGCCCACCACCAGGTGGACCGGGTCGGCCACGAGCCGTGTGCCGGCGCGGTCGAAGAAGAACAGGTTGAACGGCCGGAAGTAGTCGGTGAAGAACTTGAGGTTGACCAGCGCACCGTCCTGGGGGTTCGTGATGCGCCACTGTCCTTCCACCAGCTCCAGCGTGTAGGTCACCGACCCACCGCCCGAGCGGGGCGTGTAGTGCCCCTGCCGGTCGAGCGTCGCCTCGTCGGTGAAGCCGAGCCGTACGTCCACGGCCCCGTTCGGCCCGCCCCGGGGATCGTCCAGTCCCGTGGTCGACGGGGCGCGGCCCGACACCACCGGCTTGGAGTAGACCCCCACCCGGCTGGTCGGGTTCCACTCCTCGGCCGCCTCGGGCGTCAGGAACGCGGCGGCCGTGCGCGAGGACGCCGGGAAGGCCAGCATCGCGTCGAGGTAGCCGCGCACGATCTGCTCGGGCGAGGCACCCTGGACCGGTTTGGCCGGCAGGTAGCGGACCGTGCTCTCGCCGAGACCGGTGTCGTCCTGGACCTTGGTGACCGGACCGGTCTGTGGGATGCCCGCGCACGCGGACAGGGCCAGCGCGAGGACGACGAGCAGCCCCGTCACCCGCGCCGCGTGCGAACGGCCGCGTGGGGTGCTCACGCGTACACCGATCCCAGCGGCGCGTTCCGGGCGGAGCCGCCCGGCTTGGGGATCGTCAGGATGAACTCGCTGCCCTCGCCGGGGCGGCCCCAGGCCTGGAGGGTGCCTCCGTGCAGTGCGGCGTCCTCGCGGGAGATCGCCAGGCCGAGGCCCGTGCCGCCCTGCGTCCGTGCGGGGTCGGCGCGCCAGAACCGGTCGAACACGCGCACGCTCTCCTCGCCGGAGAGCCCGACCCCGAAGTCGCGCACCGCGATCGAGACCGCGTCGTCGTTCTGGGCGACCTCGATCTCGATCAGGTCGGACCCGCTGTACTTGGCGGCATTCGCCAGCAGGTTGCGGATGATGCGGTCGACGCGGCGGACGTCGGCCTCGACGACTGCGGGGCGGTCGGTGCCGATGAGCCGCACCTTGATGCCCGCGCGTGCCAGCGCGGGGTCGTCGGCGGCCTGCCGGGCGACCTGCGCGAAGTCGACCGGGTCGAGCTCGAGCTCCGCGGCTCCGGCGTCGAACCGGCTGAGGTCCAGCAGGTCCGAGAGCAGGGACTCGAACCGGTCGAGCTCGCGCTTGAGCAGCTCAGCGGACCGGGCGGTCTGCGGATCCATCTGATCGCGGGAGGAGAAGATGACCTCACTGGCCATATGGACGGTCGTGAGCGGCGTGCGCAGCTCGTGCGAGACGTCGGAGACGAACCGCTGCTGGACCCGGGACAGGTTCTCGAGGCGCCGGATCTGGCTCTGGAGGCTCGCCGCCATCTGGTTGAACGACGTGCTCAGGCGGGCGATGTCGTCCTCGCCGCTGACATGCATCCGCTGCTCGAGGTTGCCGCTCGCATACCGCTCGGCGATGCGACGCGCGAGCCGCACGGGATCGAGCACCTGCCGGGACACGAGCCAGGCCACGCCGCCGACCATCAGCACCATCGCGAGGCCGCCGACCAGGAGGGCCCGCCGCACCAGGTCGAGCGTCTCCTGCTGGTCCTCGAGCGAGAAGAGGTAGAACAACGCGTAGGTGTCGCCGCTGCCGGGCGCCCGCAGCTGGCTGCCCACCACGACCGCGGGCTCGACGTCGGAGGACCCCAGCAGGCTGAGGTCGGAGTAGCGCCAGTACGTCCCGGGCCCGGACCGCACAGCCTTCGCGAGGTCCTCCGGCAGCGATCCCGGCGCGATCGCCGCGGACGACCGCACGGGCACCTGGCCGTCCGAGCTGCCGAGAGGACCCTCGAGGACGAGCTCGTACGTGCGGGTCGCACCACGCGAACGCGTCAACGAGTCGACCATCTGCGTCAGCGTCTGCGCCTGCGTCGCCGGCTCGGTCTCCAGCGAGACGTCGAGCTGGGTCTGCGCGTAGTCGAAGCCCGATCGTGCCTCCGAGATCGCTGCCGTGCGCCGGTCGTCCGCCAGGCCGCCCGCGACGTCGCGGAGCAACGCCCAACCGGTCAGTGCCACGACCAGGGCGCTCAGCAGGATCGTGCTGGTGACGACCCGGGCCTGGATCGAGCGACGCCACATCCGCGCAAGGCTGACCCGCGCGAGGCTGGGCATCAGTCGCTCATCACGCGGTCGGGCTGATCGCCTGGTAGCCGACTCCGCGCACGGTGCGGATGATCTCGGGGTTCTCCGCGTCGTCCTCGATCTTCGACCGCAACCGGGTCATGTGGACGTTGACCAGCTTCGTGTCGCCCGGGTGGTGGTAGCCCCACACCTTCTGCAGGAGGATCTCGCGGGTGAAGACCTGCGACGGGTTGCCGAGCAGGCAGGCGAGCAGGTCGAACTCCAACGGGGTGAGCTCGAGCGGCTCGCCCTTGCGGGTCACGGTGTGGCCGGCCGGGTCGAGCACGATGTCGCCGAACACGAGCGGCTCGGCGAGCTGCTCGGACCGCCGCAGGCGCGCGCGGATGCGGGCGACGAGCTCGGTGTTCTTGAACGGCTTGGTGATGTAGTCGTCCGCACCGGCCTCGAGCCCGGCCACCACGTCCGGGGTGTCGGACTTGGCCGTCAGCATGATGATCGGGACTGCCGACTTCTCCCGGATCTGCCGGCACACGCTCATGCCGTCGAGCCCGGGAAGCATCAGGTCGAGCAGCACCACGTCGGGCTTGAACTGCGCGAACGCTGCCATCACCCGGTCACCCGAGCGGCACACGGCCGCGGTGAGGCCCTCCCCCTCGAGGACGATCGTGAGCATCTCCGCCAGGGAGGCGTCGTCGTCCACGACGAGCACCCGGTCACGCTTCGTTCGTCGGTAGCTCACGCGTCAATAGTACGGAGGCACGAACGCGAACGAGCGCCAGATGCGGACATCTGGCGCTCGTTCATGCCGTTGCTACGTGGCTGCGTGTCTCAGTAGCGGTAGTGGTCCGACTTGTAGGGACCCGCGACGTCGACGCCGAGGTACGCGGCCTGCTCCTTGCTCAGCTCGGTGAGCTCGACGCCGAGGGCATCGAGGTGCAGGCGGGCGACCTCCTCGTCGAGGTGCTTGGGCAGGACGTGCACGCCCAGCTCGTACTGGCTGGCCTTGCTGTAGAGCTCGATCTGCGCCAGCACCTGGTTGGTGAAGGAGTTCGACATCACGAACGACGGGTGGCCGGTCGCGTTGCCGAGGTTGAGCAGACGACCCTCCGACAGCACGATGATCTTCTTGCCGTCGGGGAAGATCCACTGGTGGACCTGCGGCTTGATCTCGTCCTTGACGATGCCCGGGATCTTGGCCAGACCGGCCATGTTGATCTCGTTGTCGAAGTGGCCGATGTTGCCGACGATGGCCTGGTGCTTCATCTTCTCGAAGTGCTCGACCCGGATGATGTCGAAGTTGCCCGTCGTGGTGACGAAGATGTCGGCGGTCTCGACGACCGACTCGAGGCGCTTGACCTCGTAGCCGTCCATCGCGGCCTGCAGCGCGCAGATCGGGTCGATCTCGGTGACGATGACGCGAGCGCCCTGTCCACGCAGCGACTCCGCGGAGCCCTTGCCGACGTCGCCGTAGCCACAGACGACGGCGACCTTGCCGCCGATCATGACGTCGGTGGCGCGGTTCAGACCGTCGATCAGCGAGTGGCGGCAGCCGTACTTGTTGTCGAACTTGCTCTTGGTGACCGAGTCGTTGACGTTGATCGCCGGGAACAACAGCGTGCCCTCACGGAAGCGGTCGTACAGACGCAGGACGCCGGTGGTGGTCTCCTCGGAGACGCCCTTGATGTCCTTGGCGATGTTCGTCCAGTGCTGCGGCTTGTTCTCGACCGAGCGGGCCAGGACGCGCAGCACCTCCTTGAACTCCTCGTTGTCGGTGCTGTCCTGCGAGGGGACGACGCCGGTCTTCTCGTACTCGACGCCCAGGTGCAGCAGCATCGTGATGTCGCCACCGTCGTCGAGCAGCACGTTGGGTCCGCCCTCGGCGAAGTCGAAGACCTTCTCGGCCTCGTCCCAGTACTCGGCCAGGCTCTCGCCCTTCCAGGCGAAGACGGGGGTGCCCTGCGGGTCCTCGACCGTGCCGTTCTTGCCCACGACGACCGCGGCCGCGGCGTGGTCCTGCGTCGAGAAGATGTTGCACGTGGCCCAGCGGACATCGGCGCCGAGAGCGGTGAGCGTCTCGATCAGCACGGCCGTCTGGATCGTCATGTGCAGCGAGCCGGCGATGCGGGCGCCGGCGAGCGGCTGGCTCGGTCCGAAGCGCTCGCGCATGGCCATGAGGCCCGGCATCTCGTGTTCTGCGAGTTCGATCTCCTTGCGACCGTACTCAGCAAGAGAGAGGTCTGCGACGTTGTAATCCATACCTGGCAGCCTAGCGGCGCACCCCCAGTCCCACCCAATCAAACGGGCCGACACACCGCGGCGGGGCGGGGGGCGCCACGTGACGCCGCGCCGGCGCGAAAGGCTGTGACAGATGTCATGCCCGGAGCTACGCTGAGCCGACCACCAACGGGAGCACAGTCATCGGGGAGGCTGCACCATGGGGGATGGACCCGAGCAGGCGTTCGCCGACATCACGTCCGGGCAGCCTGCCGCCCTCGACGCCGTGATCGAGGCCTGCAGCACGACGATGCGCCACCTCGCCGACGCGATCGACCTGATCGGCTTCGCGACCGACAAGCCCGAGTGGGACAGCTCGATGGACTACGAGGTCTACAACCAACGCGCCTGGGCGACCCGGGCCGCGGCCGAGGTCGCGTTCATCCGAGTCAACCGGACCTCGCTCGCCGTCACGATGGCCGCGAACGCCTACGCCGCGGCGGTTGACTCGGCCACGGATGTCATCGAGTGGTGGCGCACCACCAAGCGGTCCGACGTGAGCGGCGACGTGCTGTCCCTGGCCCGCGCGATCGCGTCGCTGCAGTTGTACACGGTGCGGATCGCGCTCAACGGCCGGCTGGCCGAGGCGACGGACTTCCTGCGGGCCGATCCCCTGACGGACGATCAGGAGAAGTGGCACACCACAGGGCTGATCAAGTCGATGCTCCACGACCTGAACTCCCCGAACGATCGAGGTCCGATCATTCCCAACACCCTCGCGACCGGGGACGACGACGGCGGCTGGACTCCTCAGGGACTGGGCTACGACCCCGACGGCCACCCGCCGGCCCTGCTGCAGACGTCGTACTCGGGCGGCAAGGCCCAGCTGGCACGGATCGATCCCGAGACGGGCGAGCAGCTGGGCTTCGTCAACCTCGGCGGCACCAACGATCAAGGGCCGCCCGACCACGCGGGTGGGGTGACGGTGCACGGTGACCGGGTCGACGTCATGTCGTCGGGCAAGCCCGCCCAGATGTACACCTACTCGCTCCAGGCGATCCGCGATGCCTCCCCCGGGGAGACTGTCTCCATGATGGATTCGAGGTCGGTCGCTGCAGGCGCGTACTCGACCATCGACGGCGACACGCTCTACGTCGGGACGTTCACCAAGGACGACCCTGGCGAGCTCTTCACGTACAAGTGGGACCCCGCCCGGGAGAGGTGGGTCGACCAACCGGGGTCGTTCTTCACCCCGCCGCAGACCCAGGGGGCCGCGGTCGTCGACGGTCAGATCGTCTTCTCGACCTCGCACGGCCGGGGCAGCACCAGCGAGCTGCACGCATATCAGCTCAGCGACGTGCTGAATGGTCATGGCAACGACGAGAACTACCGGCTCGGTGGCGTCGGGCTGCCCACGATGTCCGAGGGAGTCGTGGCTCTCGACGGGCGGGGACTCTTCACGACGTTCGAGTCCGGCGCAGCGCCGTACTCCCTCCCGAAGGGCGACGTCAGCCTGGACGACCTGTGGGCCTCGCAGGCGATGTCGGTCACCCCCTACGCCGCGCTGGGCATGGCCGGGGGGATCGCGGTCGTGCCGGTGACGCTGGAACGTGCCGCGGTCGACTTCGCGGACGGGGGACGCCGTCTCCAGATCGCCACGGCCTCCATCGACACGGTGAGCCTGCCGTCCGGGTGCTTGGGCAAGAATGCTCAAGGAAACACCTTCGCCACCGCCGTGACGTCACACTGCAACGACACCTCGCAGTGGATCTCGGAGGGCCGGATCTCGGCCGACGTGACCGCGGACGGCCTCCTGACGTCCGCGAAGTCCTACGTCCAGGTCGACCAGATGATCCGGGACCTCTTCGAGACCCTCACCTCACGGACCAAAGGATCCTGACGTGCGCCGGACCCTGACCGTGCTCCTGACCTTGCTCCTGACCGCCGCTGTGCTCACCGCGTGCGGGTCCTCGGACGACGGCGCAGGGCTCGACTGGTCGTCGACGAAGGCGCCCGTCGGCGCGGACACGGGTCTTGTCTGGGCAGACGCGCTGACCGGCGAGATCCACCTGTCCGACGGGCAGACGCTCGACGCCGATCGGGCCATCAGCTCGTTCGTCGTCGCCGGCGACGGCGCCTACGTCGTCGACAAGGACGATGACGCACTGATCGAGGTCACCGCGGACGGTGCCCGGCCGACCGGCGCGCACGTCGAGACGAGGGCAAAGGCCTCGCCCAGCGGTCGCTACCTGGCCTTCATCGACACCTTGGCGGGGCCGAAGTTCGAAGGAACCGTGCACCAGCTCACGTCGGTCGTGGTCGACCTCAAGACCGGCGAAGAGGTCTTCCGCTCCACCCGCGGCATGGGCGATGTCGAGGACGACGACCTCACCGACCTCTACGAGGACGCAGACTACGGCGTGCTCGCAGTGAACGATGAGACGGCGTGGATCAGCGTCCCCGAGGGCGACGTCCTGTCCATCGACCTGTCGACCGGCAAGGCCACCTCGAAGCGGGACACCGACACCTCGAACCCGAAGAACCCGTGGGTCGGTCCCCGCTTCGCACCGGAGCCGTCCGAGGGCCCGGCAAACCCAGATCGCACCTGGGGCATCAGCCGCATCTCCCGGGACGTCCCCGCGCTCGCCGCGGATCCCGCCTTCAGGTTCGACCGCGACGAGCTGACCTCGGCGGACGGCGCACGCCTCGTCCCCCGGACCGGGGCCGTGAGCTGGCGCCTCGAGGCCTGGGTCGACTCCGAGACCGTGGTGGGACACGCCAACGACAACCTCGACAACCCCGATTTCGTCAAGGACCCCAAGACGCCCTCCTTGATGACCTGCACCGTGCCCGACGGCGCCTGCACCCTTGTGCCCGACTCCGAGCACGCGATCCTGCCCGAGCCGAGCCTCTACTGAGCCCTGGCGGGGGTCTTGCATTGCGCGCCGCAACCATTAAGTTGGATCTCGGTGTGACGGGGGTCACGCCACGGATCGGGGGGTCCCATGCCAGAGAACACACCGCCCGGGAAGGGCCCGCTGTACGTCGCCGGCGTCGCACTGGCCATCGCCGTCGTGCTGCCGCTGCTCGTCTCGACCTACGCACGACGGGATCCTGAGCTCGCGGGCATCCCGTTCTTCTTCTGGTACCAGTTCGTGCTGGTCCTGGTGTCGGTCGTCCTGACGTCGGTCGCCTACCGGCTCGTGATCGGTCACGAACGACGTCGCCGGGCGGCTCAGGGCCTCTCGATCGACGGGAAGGGCGATGCGCGATGAACGACGTCGACCCCGTCGCCCTGATCGTCTTCCTGTTCTTCTTCCTGCTGGTCACGGTGATGGGGTTCCTGGCCGCACGATGGCGCAAGGTCGGCGAGCTGGACAACCTCGACCAGTGGGGACTCGGCGGCCGCAGCTTCGGCACGTTCGTGGCGTGGTTCCTCATCGGTGGCGACATCTACACGGCGTACACGTTCATCGCCGTGCCGGCCACGTTGTACGCCGGCAGCGTCACCGGCTTCTTCGCGGTGCCGTACACGATCATCCTCTACCCGATCATCTTCGTCTTCCTGCCACGGCTGTGGTCGGTCTCGCACCGCCGCTCGTACGTCACACCGGCCGACTTCGTGCAGGGCCGGTTCGACTCCCGCGCGCTCGCGCTGGTGATCGCGTTCACCGGCATCCTGGCGACGCTGCCCTACATCGCCCTGCAGCTCGTCGGCATCCAGGCCGTGCTCGACGTGATGGGGCTCGGTGGCGGCGATGACGCCAGCTGGTTCCGCAAGGACCTGCCGCTGTTCATCGCGTTCGCGCTGCTCGCCGCGTACACCTACTCCTCGGGCCTGCGGGCGCCGGCGCTGATCGCGTTCGTCAAGGACACGCTGATCTACCTAGTCATCATCGTGGCCGTCATCTACCTGCCCACGCAGCTCGGTGGGTGGAGCGGCATCTTCGACTCCGCGGAGAAGGCGTTCAGCTCGTTCAACAGCGAGAACGCCGACGCGATCGCGAACGGCGAGGCGACCTCGAAGGGGCTGATCCCGGGCATGGGGGTCTCGCAGTGGGCCTACGCGTCACTGTCCCTCGGCTCGGCCCTGGCGCTGTTCATGTACCCCCACTCGGTGACCGCGGTGCTGTCGACCAAGAACCGCAACATCATCCGCCGCAACGCCGCCCTGCTGCCGGCGTACTCGTTCCTGCTGGGGCTGCTGGCCCTGCTCGGGATCGCCGCCATCGCAGCCGGCATCCAGGTCAAGAACCCGCAGCTGGCGATCCCCCAGCTGTTCGAGCAGGAGTTCAGCCCGTGGTTCGCCGGCGTCGCGTTCGCCGCGATCGCGATCGGTGCGTTCGTGCCCGCCGCGATCATGTCCATCGCCGCGGCGAACCTGTGGACCCGCAACATCTACACGGCCTTCATCAATCCCGACGCCACGGACGCCCAGGAGGCCAAGCAGAGCAAGATCGCCTCCCTGCTGGTGAAGTTCGGCGCCCTCGTGTTCGTGCTCGCGCTGCCCAAGGACTTCGCGATCAACCTGCAGCTGCTCGGCGGGATCTGGATCCTGCAGACGCTGCCGTCCATCGTCGTCGGCCTCTACACCCGCTGGCTCCACCGCTACGCGCTGCTCGCGGGCTGGGCGGTCGGCATGGTGTGGGGCACCTTCGCGGCGTACAACAAGCCGGTCGTCGGCGACCCCGGGTCACACTTCGGCGGCTCCGTGGGCCCGCTGGAGGTCTTCGGGATCAAGATCAGCGAGAACCTCATCTACTTCGGCGTCACGGCGCTCGTGCTCAACCTGGTCGTCGCGGTGCTGGGCACGTTCGTGTGCCGCGCGCTGGGTGTCGGCGCGGGCACCGACGAGACGCGTCCCCGCGACTACCTCGTGGACGCCGGCGACCCCCACGTGGCCGACGTGCTCGACCCCATCGCGACCCCGAAGCGCTGAGGCGTCGAGGACAGGTCAGAGGGGCTCAGCCGAGCGGACGGGCCTCGTCGACGAGCATCACCGGGATGTCCTTGCGGACCGGGTACGCCAGGGCGCAGGCATTGCACACGAGCTCGCTCGCCTCGTCGTCGACGAACAGCGTCGCGCGGCACTGGGGGCACACGAGGATCTCGAGGAGGGCCGGATCAAGGTTCATGGGCCCACCCTATGGCCTGGAAGCGTCCCAGGCCCACGAGGCTTCGCGCTGACGCCTTCGGCGTGCAACGCTCAACCCGCTCCGACGTTCGCCAGCTCAGTCTCCGCGGATGACGGCCAGGACGTCGTCACGCACGCGCGCCATCGTCGCCTCGTCGTCGCCCTCGACGTTGAGCCGCAGCAACGGCTCGGTGTTGGAGGCCCGGACGTTGAACCACCATGTGTCGGCGGTGACCGTCAGACCGTCCATCGTGTCCTGGTCGAGGTCGGCGTACGTCTTCGTCAGCTCGGCCAGGATCGCCGGTCCGTCGGACACGGTGCTGTTGATCTCGCCGGAGGCCACGTAGCGCTCGTACTGCTCCATCAGCTCCGACACCGTGCCGTCGGTCTCGGCGAGGGCGGCCATGACGTGCAGGGCCGCGATCATGCCGGAGTCCGCGAGGAAGAAGTCCTTGAAGTAGAAGTGCCCCGAGTGCTCCCCGCCGAACACCGCGCCGGTGCGCGCCATCTCGGCCTTGATGAGCGAGTGGCCGACCGGGGTGCGGACCGCCGTGCCGCCGTTCTCGGTGATGATCTCGGGCACGGCCTTGGAGGTGATCACGTTGTGCAGGATCGTCGCACCCGGCGTCGTGATCAGCGCCCGGTGCGCGATCAGGGCGGTGATCGCCGAGGGCGAGACCACGTCGCCGCGCTCGTCGATCACGAAGCAGCGGTCGGCGTCACCGTCGAAGGCCAGGCCGATGTCGGCGCCGGTCTCACGGACCTTCGCCTGCAGGTCGACCAGCGTCGAGTGGTCCAGGGGGTTCGCGTCGTGGTTGGGGAAGGTGCCGTCGAGCTCGAAGTACATCGGCGTGAGCTCGACGTCGAGCGAGGCGAACACCGAGGGCACGGTGTGCCCGGCCATGCCGTTGCCGGCGTCGGCCACGACCTTCAGGCGCCGACCGGCCGGGACCGGCACGATCTGGTGGAGGTACTCCGCGTAGCGGCTGAGGGCGTCGCGCTCCTCGTACGTGCCGGTGGGCTCGGGCAGCTCGGTGCGGGCCAGCAGCTCGGTCGCCTTCTCGGCGATCGTCGACAGGCCGGTGTCGTAGCCGATCGGCTTGGCGCCGGCGCGGCAGAGCTTGATGCCGTTGTACGCGGCCGGGTTGTGGCTCGCGGTGATCATCGCGCCGGGCAGGTCGAAGTCGCCCGAGGCGAAGTAGAGCAGGTCGGTCGACGCCAGGCCGATGCTGATGACGTTGCCGCCCTGGGCGCGCACGCCGTCCGAGAACGCCTCGACGAGCAGGGGCGAGGTGTCGCGCATGTCGTGGCCGATGACCACCGTGCCGCGTCCACCGTCGACGCCGGTCTCGATCGCGAAGGCCTCACCGAGCGCGCGGGTCAGGACAGGGTCGAGCTCTTCGGGCGAGCGGCCGCGCACGTCGTACGCCTTGACCACCTGCCCCAGACGGGGATCGATCACGAATCGGGCCTCACAAGTCGAAGGGACGGCGGACCGTCGGGCTGGGGGGTCGGCGCGCGACCAGCCTCGCGGACCGCGTCGGCCAGCGCAAGGAGGTCGTCGTGTGACGGTTCCGACGCCGTCGGGTCCGGGGCGAGGCGCAGCACGTTCCACCCCTGCGGGGCGGACATCCGCTGGGAGTGCTCGGCGCACAGGTCGTACGTGTGCGGCTCGGCGTAGGTCGCGAGCGGCCCCAGCACGGCGGTCTGGTCCGCGTAGACGTACGTCAGTGTCGCCACTGCTGTCTGGGAGCACGCGGAGCGCGTGCAGCGTCGAACGGTTGCCACGTCGTGAGGTTAGTCCTCCCCCGGCACCGATCGCGTTAGGCTCACCGCATGGATCATCTCGGGGGCATCGTGACGGGCCCGCGGCCCGGCCGGATGCGGGACCGACGAGGGCGTGGGCCGCGTGGTCCGATGGCCCTTCCCGGGCCCCTGTCCCCCCAGAGCGTGCCCGCCCACCGGCCGCCCCGCGCGTCCTTCGACCTGCTCGTCGGCGACATCCTCGGGGCGCTCGAGCCGCACTTCACCGTCGAGCCCGATCATGTCGAGATCGTGGTCGAGGAGGCGCCGCTGCTGCCCAAGGAGTGGACCGACGACGTGCCGCTCAGCATCGTCACCACCGTGCCGGAGGGCCACCGCGTCGTGCTGTTCCGCATCCCGATCACGCAGCGCAGCGGCTCGACCGAGGAGCTCGAGGAGCTGGTCTGGTCGGTCGTCCTCGACCGGCTGGCCGAGGTCTGGCACATGTCGCCGGACGACCTCGACCCCCGGCCGCGCTGAACGGTCAGCCGACCGGACGCACCTGCGGCGCGAGCGTGGTGACCGGCGCGGGGTCCAGGGCCAACGAGCTGATGCCGTCGCCCCGGGCGTAGGTGGCGGCGCCGACGACCCGGCCCGTCGGGGTAAGCACGGCGTACGCGACCCCACGTCCTGTCACCGTGACGCCGCGCGTCGTGCCGGCGGGGATCCTCGTCGTCCGCGAGCCGAGGGGACGCATGCCGGCGTCGAACGTCTGGACGGCGACGGACGCGCCCTGGTCAGGGGCGGTCAGCAGCACCCGCGGCGCGTCGACCTCGGTGCCGAGGGCGACCGGCACCACGGTCGGCCCCGTCAGCACCGCTCCTGCCTCGGCGTACGCGAAGTCCTTCGCGCCGGGGGCCATGCGGACGGTCGCCGCGACGGGCTGGTCGGACGTGACCCGCAGCGCCTGCTCGTCCCCTCCGGCCGACTCGGGGACGGTGATCACCCGGAGGGCTCCGGGCTCGATGCGCACCTGCTGCAGTCCGGCCGGCGTGAACGTCGACCGAGCGCCGATGACCTTGACGTCCACGCGGGCCGTGGCCGTGCCGGGATTGAGCACCAGCAGCGACCGCCCGGAGGCACCCTTGACGATCCCGCCGACCACCTGGTCGCGGGCGGGCGGGCGGGTGGTGGTGACGGGCTCGGTCCCGCTGGACGCCGCCGTGGAGGTGTCGTTCGCGACGACCGAGACCGAGCCCCTCGTCCGGCGGACGTGGACCGCCAGCTCGGGCTCCCCGGCCGCGAGCGAGTCGACCCGGATGCGGCGCACGGCGAACGGCTCGATGACGACGCCTTGGTTGTCGACCGCGTCGATCCGCCCCTTGGGCCCCCACAGCGTGAGGTCGACGGACGCCGTGGAGTCGGCGAGGTTGGTCAGGATGAGGGTGGAGAAGTGCTCGTCGCCCGACCCCAGCCCGAGCAGCCAGGCGTCGTCGACGATCCCGGGGCACGAGCCGACCACGAGCCCGCCACCTCCGGCACGGGGCGCGGTGCCCGCGAAGTAGCCCACGGCACCTGAGCGGCGGCCGTCCTGCTGCACGATCACGCCGGGGCCGTCCACGACGTCCGTCTGCCACGCCCCCGGATCGCCCAGCGACGGAGCCGGCTCGCGACCCGGCAGGACCCGCGCGGTCCGCGAGCTCCCGGCCGCGACCTGGCCGGCGGTGACGTCGATGACCGATCCCGCCGGGCAGGCGTAGGTCGTCTGGCTGACGTCCACCGCGCTCGGCGGCCGCGCCGGGTCGTCGTGGGACGGCGCGATCGAGGCGAGGACGACGAGCAGGATCGCGACCACGGGCAGCACCGCGCTCTTGAGGTGGCTCATGCGGTCTCCTCCTCGTCGGCCGCGAGGGCATCGGGGCCGCTGCGCCGACGGACGGGCAGGGTGAGGACGATCGCCACGAGCCAGGCGAGCACCTGCAGGCCGGTCACGACGGGGTGCCACAGCGGCGCGGACGCCCGCTGACGCTCCGGCTCCCCGGTCACGGTCCAGACGCGAGAGCCCGGCTCGTCGCTGCCGGACGGCGCCAGGCCCGCCGCGGCGTCGATGCGCCGGGCCAGCTCGCTCTCGGCCCGCGGGGCATAGATCGCGTCGATCCCGAACGAGCTGAGCGTCTGGACGTCCTCGCCGGCGGACTGGGCCAGCAGGCGACGCACCGTGCTGCTCAGGCGCTTGGTGTCGGAGCCCGAGGGGGTCAGCGCCTCCTGGCCGAGGAACGGTCCCTCGCCGGTCACCACGCGGTAGTCCACGCCTCCGGCGACGTTGCCGGTCAGCACCAGGGTGCTGCCGGGCCGCTCCGCGAGATAGACGGGCACCGTGTCGGGGCGCGCGTCGTCGAGCGGGCCGGCCGAGCCCTTGACGAGCCACACCGCCCCTGCCCCGACCGGCAGCACCAGCGCCACGACGGCGGCCGCCGCCAGCGCGGGCCGCGGCCACGACCGCGCCGCGGGGACCGCCAGGAGCACGGCCGTGGCGAGACCGCCCAGCCACAGGCCCGTGGGGACACCGACCCACGGCACGATCTCGGCCGGCCCGGCCGGGGTGGAGTACGTCACCACGGTGCCCAGCAGCGCGACGCCGAGGCCGAGCAGGGCGCCGACCCAGGCGAGCTGGACGCCGGAACGGGTGCTGCGGGGCACGAGCGCGAGGACTGCGAGCACGAGCAGGCCGACCGACAGCCAGCCGGGGACGTGACCGTCGCCGGTCCTGCCGAGCACGACGTCCTGGATCGTGGCCGCACCGGGGACCGGGTAACCCGCCTCCCACCACATGCGCCACGGGCGGGCGGCGCGCTGCACGAGCCACGGACCCAGCAGGACGACCGGAGTCACGAGGGACAGCACGAGCTGGCGGCTGACCCAGCGTCCCTCCGACACGGCCAGGACCACCAGGGCGCCGAGGCCCAGCAGCAGGAAGATCGGCGCGAACGCCGCGGCCAGCGAGATCCAGATCCCGAGGCGCAGTGCAAGCTGCCAGCCGGGCTGCTCCGCGAGCTGCCAGGCCGTGTTGACCACGATCGGCAGGATGATCAGCGCCACGACCGTGCCGATCCGGCCCTCGGACACGGCCCCGGTGGCCAGCACGATCAGGCCGTACGACACGGCCCAGACGATGCGCGGAGCACGGTGCGGGCTGATCAGTCGGCCGAGCCGGTGCGCGCTCAGCGCCGCGAGCGGCACCGCCAGCACCATGAGGACCGTGACCACGAGGCCCGGAAGGAACCAGACCGGCGTCGACACCACGGCGAGGGGCAGGGCGAACAACGGGGGCAGGGACGTGCTGGCGAGCCCGACGTCGTGACGACGCTCGAACAAGAGCTGCCACCAGCCGCCGGCCGTGTCCGGCGCGGGGGGCAGGGCGCCACCGCTGAGGCCGCCGCCGAGCAGTCCGCGGCCCGCCACGATGGACAGCAGGACGAGCACCAGCACGACCGTGAACCAGGGCCGGCGCACGAGCAGCGACGGACCGTCGTCCAGGTCGACCGCGTCGTCGGGGGCCTGCTCGATCACGGTCGACCGGCGACCCACGGTCGTGACCGCCTCGGGCTTCACGAGGCTCGTCACGGTGTGGCGCAGGACGTCCACCCCGTGCTGGTACGGCAGCCAGTACGGCGCGAAGAGCGTGCGGATGTCCCGTTGCGACCTGCGGATCGTGCCGGCCCGGCGGCGGCGGGCGCGTGCCAGCCGTACCGGGTGCAGATAGGCCGAGCGCACCGCGAGGAGCTCGTCGCCGGCCGCCTCCGGGTCCTTGCCGATGATCAGGCCGATGACCCGCAGCAGGGATCCGAAGAACAGCCGGACGTACTGCCACAGGAACCGGGGCATCGGCGTGTTGGCGAGCTGCGTGTAGAGCGCGGCCCGTCGCCGTTCCCACGGCGGGACGTCGCCGGGCGTGCGGGCTCGCGTCCCCCGTCGGGTGGACTCGGCGTGGAAGATCACCGCCGCCGGGGCGGTGACGGTGCGATAGCCCGCCCGCGCGAGCCGCCAGCCGAAGTCGATGTCGTCGAAGTACATCGGGAGCTCGGGGTCGAGGCCGTCCAGCTCGAGCCAGACGTCGCGGCGCACCAGCATCCCCGCGGTGTTGACCGCGAGCACGTCCCGCGGGCGGTCGTGCTGACCGGCATCCGGCTCACCGGTCTCCAGACCGGTCTCGCGGGCTCCGGTTCCGGTGACCGTCAGGCCGACCTCGAGCAGCCGGCGCAGGGACGGCCACTCCCGGATCTTGGGGCCGACGGCGCCGATGTCGGGCGCGGACGTCGCCGTGTCGAGCAGTCCGGCCAAGGTCCCGGGCAGCACGGACGCGTCGTCGTGCAGCAGCCAGATCCAGTCGGTCTCCGGCATGTCACGCAGGGCCAGGCGCACCGCGTCGCCGAACCCCGTCCCGGACGGGGCGTACGTGACGCGGTCGGCGCCGAAGGAGTCACGCAGCAGGTCGGCACTGCCGTCGGTCGACGCGACGTCGACGACCCGCCAGTGCGAGGGCGCGTAGGTCATGTTGCTGAAGGAGGCCAGCACCTGGGGAAGCCATCGGGCCCCGTTGTGCGCCACGAGAACGGCGCCGACCCTGGGCGGGTCGTCGTGCCACAGGCGCGTCGCTTCGGTCCCGTCCACGTAGATCGACTCTAGAGGACGGGGAAAGGGCGCGCTTAGGCCCGCTTCTTGAGCTTGCGCCGTTCGCGCTCGGACAGACCGCCCCAGATGCCGAACCGCTCATCGTGAGCCAGGGCGTACTCGAGGCACTCTCCTCGGACGTCGCACGTCAGGCAGACCCGCTTGGCCTCACGCGTCGATCCGCCCTTCTCGGGGAAGAACGCCTCTGGGTCCGTCTGAGCGCACAGCGCACGCTCCTGCCACATGAGTTCTTCATCGAGCTCTTGCGGCAGACCCAGATCGAATGACATACGTGGAATTACAGTCCTGTGGCCTCTCACATGTCAAGCCGAATGGCAAGATTCTCGAAATCCCCGGCGTGTCGCCCCGGTGCAGGTCGCTCTCCGGTGCACGACACAATGGCAACCATGCGGATCACGATCGTCAGCGGCGCCGACGGCGCCCCCTTCCTCCACGACCTCGCGGCCCGGCTCGCTCCCGAGGACGTGCTGACGGTCATCGCCCCGACCGTCCGCGACCACTGGTCCGCCTGGCTCAAGGCGTCCCCCGACCTCGACGCCCTGCTGCTCGTGCCGGGCACCCCCACGACGTACGCCGTGGCCGACCAGCTGCGCACGATCGAGTACTCCCCCGAGTGGCAGCGCACCAGCGACCAGGACGTGGCCACCCGGCTCGTGCGCACCGAGCTGATCGGCACCGGGTTCTCCCTCACCGAGGCGACGCTCGCCGCGGCGACCCGCAGCGGTCTGCCGTACGCCCTGCTGCCGGCCTGCGAGCAGCGTGCCGAGCTGCACGTCGTGGTCGGTGGCGACGAGCCGCGCGCGATCCACGTCGAGGAGTACCTCGCCGACCCCGGCGCGCACTCCCCCACCGAGACCGTCCTCGTCGCCGAGTCCCTGTCCGTGTCGCCGACCGTCGTCACGGCGTTGCAGCAGACCGACGTCCTCGTCCTCGCACCCTCGAGCCGCACCCTGGCGATCGATCCCGTGCTGCGCGTCCCCGGGTTCCTCGACCTCGTCACCGACGACCTGCCGGTGATCGTCGTGGACCACGAGGACTCGGCACCCGCGGACCTGGTCCGCGTCGCCGGCCTGCGCGAGGCGGACCCGGGCGACACGCACGCGGCGCCCGCCGACCCCGCCGCCGTCCTCGACCTCGCCCGGAAGCTGGTCGTCGCATGAGGACGCTCGACCAGCTGCTGCGGACCAGCGCGGACCCGTCGCAGCCGCTGCTGACCTACTACGACATGTCCACGGGCGAGCGCGTCGAGCTCAGCACGATCACCACGGCGAACTGGGTGGCCAAGACCAGCAACTTCCTGGTCGACGAGCTCGAGGTCGAGCCCGGTGCCCGCATCCGCATCGGGCTTCCCAGCCACTGGCTGACCGCGGTGTGGATCCTCTCCGCCTGGAACGTCGGGGCGGCGGTCGTCGACTCCGGCGCCGACATCGGCCTCAGCGGGCCCGAGCTGCTCGCGGACGAGCCGGTGCGCGTCGCCGCGTCCCTGCGTCCCCTCGGGGGCCGCTTCGCATCGCCGCCGGAAGGCTTCCTCGACCTCGGCGCGGAGGTGCCGGGCCACGGCGACCGCTTCGTCGCCCTCGATCCCCCGCAGCCCTCGACGCTCGCGCTCGACCTCGACGGCGTCGAGCGCACCCACGCGGACCTGCTCACCCAGGTCTCACCGGACGACACGCGCAGGGTCGTGGCGCCCGGCTCGCTCGTGCGTGACGCCGAGCTGCTGGTCGCGGCCTGCCTCGGCGGCGGCTCGCTCGTCGTCGTGGCGTCCGCCACGCCCGAGCAGATCTCCCGCGTGGCGGCCCAAGAGGGCGGCCGGGCGGACTAGGCGAATCCACTACACTCGACGAGGCCGCGGCACCTGCCTGCCCGCCGGTCTCACCGCCTGAACAGTAGGGACACCCACGAATGACAACCGCCGAGGACGCGGCGCGCGCAGGCCTGATCAAGGTCGGCGGACGCCCTCCGCTCATGACCTACGTCGCCGAGGTGTGGCGGCGCCGGCAGTTCGTCTACTCGATGGCCCGGTTCAAGATCGAGTCCGAGAACCAGCAGAACTCCCTCGGGATGTTCTGGGTCGTCCTCAAGCCGCTGCTGAACGCCCTGGTCTACGGGGCCGTCTTCGGCTTCCTGATCGGCGACGAGGGACGCCCTGAGCACTTCGTCGAGTTCCTCATCATCGGCGTCTTCGTCTTCGAGTTCTTCGCCCAGTCGTGGACGAGCGGCGGCAAGGCGATCACCAGCAACGCCGCCCTGCTGCAGAGCCTGGCGTTCCCCCGCATGGCGCTGCCGCTCGCCGCGGTGACGCAGCGATTCCTGCAGTTCCTGCCCACCGTCGCGATCATGATGGTGTTCCTGGTGATCAGCGGCGGGCTGGGTTCCGTCGAGGTGCAGTGGCTCCTGATCGTCCCGCTCTTCGCGCTGTACTTCCTGTTCAACTGCGGGCTGGCCCTGGTCACGGCGCGGCTGTCGGTGCACTGGCGCGACCTCAACAACTTCCTGCCGTTCCTGACCCGGTTCTTCTTCTACACGACCGGCATCTTCTTCAGCATCGAGAAGCGGTTCGCCGAGCACCCGACGCTGGTGAAGATCACCGACGCCCAACCCGTCCACGAGTTCCTGAGCATCGCGCGCGGCATCCTGCTGCAGGGCCCCGACTACCACGTCGACAACCGCTACTGGCTGTTCGCCACGGCCTGGTCGCTCGGCCTGTTCGCGTTCGGGGTCTGGTTCTTCTGGCGCGCCGAGGAGAGGTACGGCCGTGTCGACTGAGCCCACCCCCATGACGTCCCCCTCCCCCGACGCGCGTCGGCCGGTCGTCATCGTCGACGACGTCCACGTCGAGTACAAGGTCTTCGCGACCGGCAAGCGTCCGACGGCGGCCGATCGCCGCTCGCTGAACCTGCGTGGGCGTGGCAAGCAGATGCGGACCGTGCACGCGCTGAAGGGCGTGTCGTTCACCGCGTACGAGAACGACAGCATCGGCGTCATCGGCACGAACGGCTCCGGCAAGTCCACGCTGATGCGGGCCATCGTCGGCCTCACCA
The DNA here is from genome assembly GCF_003065605.1 of Aeromicrobium chenweiae. GTDB lineage: Bacteria > Actinomycetota > Actinomycetes > Propionibacteriales > Nocardioidaceae > Aeromicrobium > Aeromicrobium chenweiae. Next base: position 2,672,732 of record NZ_CP026952.1, read on the forward strand.
GCACGAGCCGCGGCGCGATCTACGCGCAGTCGCGCCCGAGCCTCCTCGGCGTCGGCGCGGCGCTGATGAAGGACCTGTCGGGCGACCGGAACATCATCCTCGGCGGGCTGGCCATGGGCTTCACGATGGAGGAGATCGAGGAGAACTACGACGACATCGTGTCGTTCGCGGGCCTCGAGAAGTTCATCGACCTGCCCATGCGCGCCTACTCCTCGGGCATGACCGCCCGCCTGAAGTTCGCGATCGCCAGCGTCAAGACCCACGAGATCCTCATCGTGGACGAGGCCCTCGCGGTCGGCGACCGGACGTTCCGCCAGCGCAGCGAGGCGCGCATCCGCGAGATCCGCGACAACGCCGGAACGGTGTTCCTCGTCAGCCACTCGATGAAGTCCATCAAGGACACCTGCAGCCGGGTCATCTGGCTCGACCAGGGCACGCTCGTCATGGACGGCGACCCGGACGAGGTCATCGCGGCCTACAACAAGGCCCAGGACAAGTAACCGCGCGGCTCAGCAGTCCGCGTCGAGGTCGTCGGAGTTGTTGGCCTTGCGGGCGTTCGGCTGCTTCGGGGCGGTACCGGTGGGCTTGCGGACACCCTCGGACGTGTCGATGGCCATCTGGATCGCGGCGTGGATCGCGTCGTAGTCCGGCGTCACGGTGTTGAACTCGGGCGGGACGACAGACACCGTGCGGATCTTGGAGCCCCGTGACTTCAGGGCGAGGTCGGCGAACTGGCCGAGCTCCTTGCGCGGGATGTTGGTGCTCAGCAGCTCCTTGCCCGACTGCGCGATCTTGGTCGCATTCGTCAGGACCTTGGTCGGGCTCAGCTGGTCGGCCATCGCCGCCATGAGGCACTTCTGCCGTCCCATGCGCGTGTAGTCGTCGGACTGGACGCGGCTGCGGGCGTACCAGAGCGCCTCCTGGCCGTCGAGCGTGCGCCGTCCGGCCGGGATGTACGTCTGCTTGTACGCGTCGTCGTGGCCGAACATCGCGATCGGCGACTCCACGTCCATCTCGACGCCACCGACGGCGTCGACGAGGCCCTTGAACCCGTTGAGGTTGACCATCACGAAGTAGTTGACCTTGAGGTCGGTCGCACCCTCGATGGCGTCGATCGTGGCGTCCAGGCCCGGGTCGTCACTGTCCGGGTACAGGTCCGGGCGGTTCTGCGCCTCGGTGTGCACCGCGTTCAGCAGGCACTCGGACCCGCAGTTGTACCCGTACGGGTAGAGCTGCCGCATCGGGCTGCCCTTGGAGAACGGGACGTTCTGCAGGTTGCGCGGCAGCGAGACGAGGACGACCTTGCCGCTGTCCGCGTCGACGCTGGCGACGGTGAGCGAGTCCGGGCGGACCCCCTCGCGGTCCCCGCGGGCGTCCGAGCCGACGAGCAGGATGTTGTAGCGCCCCTTGAGCGGCGTCGACGTCGGGACGTCGTCCGGGAACACCGTCGTGACCGTCTCGCGCGACACCTTGATGACCTGCGACGCGTACGCCGTGGACCCGGCGACGCCGCCGATGATCGCCACGTTGATCACGGTGATCAGGGCGGCCCGGGCGAAGTTGAGGCTGTACGGCGAGGCGAGGCGCCACGCGTCCACGAACAGCGCAGCCCACAGCACCGCGACCACCACCAGGCCCACCCGCGCGGTCAGCAGGATGTCGGGATCGGTGAACCAGTCGAGCACCTGGGCGCGGTCGGTGCGGTACGTCACGAGCAACCAGACGCCACCGCAGACAGCAGCCACCCATGCCGTCACCGCGACCCAGCCGACGATCTTCTTGCCGATCGCGAGGTGCCCCGAACCCGGGAGGACGACCGTCATCAGGCAGAGCAGCAGGGCGCGCCGGAACCGGACGCGCGGCGAGTCCAGGTGCTGGTCCTGGTAGCCGCGGCCCAGGAGACTCGCGCGATGCGACATGTTCCCTCACGGTGGTGCGGCCGACGAGACTCCATTATGGAGGACACCGGTGTCCAAGGCGACAGATTGCTGCGATTCCGCTGGGGCTGGTGTGACGTCAGCAGGCGGCGCCGAGATCGCTGCTCTGGTTGGCCTTGGTCGGGTCCTTCTTCTTGGCGCCCGCCTTCGGCAGCGTCAGCTTCGCGGTGGAGATGCCGGCCTCGGCCGTGGCGCGTCCCTCAGCCTTCGCGATCGCCTTGTCGATCAGGCGGCGGACCTTCGGGTAGTCGGGGTTGCCGGTGTAGATGACCGGCGGCACCAAGGAGACCGTGGAGACCTTCTGCGTCTTGGCCTTGAGCGCGAGGTCGGCGAACACGTCGAGGTCCTGGCGCGGGATGCTGGTGGTGAGCATCGACTTGCTCGACTTGGCGATCTTCTCGACGTTGAACAGCACCTTCTTGGGGCTGAGCTGCTGCAGCATCGCGTTCATGACGCACTTCTGGCGACCCATGCGGGAGAAGTCGCTGTTCAGCACGCGGCTGCGCGAGTACCACAACGCCTGGTCGCCGGTCAGCTTCTGCTCGCCGGGCTCGATGTATCCGCGGATCGGGGAGCCGATCCCGCCGATCGCGGTGCGCTCGCGCACGTTCATCCGTACGCCGCCGACCGCGTCGATCAGCTTGGAGAAGCCGTGCATGTTGACCATCGCGTAGTAGTTGAGCTTCAGGCCGGTGATCTCCTCGACCGCCCCCATCGTGGCGTCGAGCCCGGGATCCTTGGTGCCGAACAGGTCCGCGTGGTCGTTGGCCCAGGTGTTGACCGCGTTGAGGTAGTTGCCCTCACCGCTGAAGCCGTCGGGGAACTGCTTGTCCATGACCGATCCGGCCGGGAACGGCACGTCCTCGAGGTTGCGGGGCAGGCCGATCAGCACTGTGCGACCAGTGTCCTTGTCGATCGAGGCGACGGTCAGCGAGTCGGGGCGGACGCCGCTGCGGTCCGGTCCGGAGTCGCCGCCCAGCAGGAGCACGTTGTAGCGGCCGGCCTCCGGCTTGGAGACCGTGCCGGACGCGAATACCGTGCCGATCGAGGCGTTGGCGGTGCTGACGAGGTGGGCGGCGAAGAACATCACGCCGGCGGTGACGAAGCACAGGACACTGTTCAGGCCGGTCATCCAGAGGCGATGGTTGCGCCTCATCTCCAGGGGGCGCCCGAGACGCCACGCGTCGACCATCAGGGCGACCCAGGCGACCGCTCCGGCCACGAGGATCCAGCGGCCGATCGTCAGCGGGGCGGACGAGTCGAGCGTGAGCGACAGCAGGGTCTGCCGTGAGAACAGGGCGAGGAACAGCACGACCGCGCCGACAGCGAGGAACGCCAGCCACACGCGCACGCAGATGCGCCCGACGCGCTTGTTGCCCATCACGAGCTGGGCGGATCCGGGCATGACGAGAGTCATGGCCGCGAGAGTCAGTGCGCGGCGGAACTGGATGCGGGCCGAGGCGTCTGCCGGATGGGCGTACGACCCACCCAGCACACTCGAGCGAACGTCAGACATGGTGCCCTCACGTTGGGGAAGAGGCTGAGGCGCTCTCAGTATCCATTCAAAGTCTCAATCCGGGGTTGAGGGCGCGCCGGGACACGCCGACTGTTTTCGACTCGGCCCACGCGGCGGGTCCCGGGACGGCGGGCAGCGGTCCGGTACGGTCGTCCCCATGTCTGACGACCGCCCCCAGGGCAACTACGGGTGGCTGTACGGGGATGATGACGAGCCGACCCGGGCCGCGCCACGGGCCGAAGGTCCTCCCCCTCCCCCGCGTGGTGACCTCCCGCCGCCGAACCTGCCGCCCCCGGGCCGACGGAACGCGGGCGCCACCCCGCCCGAGCAGCCGCGCAAGAAGCGCCTGACCTGGCGCCGGATCGTGCTGCTGCTCGTGGTCGCGTGGATCGTGTTCCTGGTCGCCGTCCCGTTCTGGGCGTGGGGCAAGATCGCCAAGGTCGACGCGTCGCCGGCCAGCGGACGTCCCGACGACCAGCCCGGCACGACGTACCTCCTGGTGGGCTCGGACAGCCGCCGCGGCCTGACCAAGGAGGAGCAGAAGAAGCTCTCCACCGGCGGCGACGGCGGCGGACGCGGGCGCACCGACACGATCATGCTGCTGCACACCGGCAGCGGGCCCAGCGTCCTGCTGTCGATCCCGCGCGACTCCCTCGTGGACATCCCCGGCTACGGCCGCAACAAGATCAACGCCGCGTACGCCTACGGCGGCCCCAAGCTGCTGGTCCGCACAATCGAGGGCAACACGGGCATCAAGGTCGACGACTACGTCGAGGTCGGCTTCGGCGGACTGGTCAAGGTCGTGGACTCCCTCGGCGGCATCGAGATCTGCCCCAAGCAGAGGTTGAAGGACAAGGACTCGGGCCTGGACGTCAAGAAGGGCTGCCAGACCGCCGACGGGGCGACCGCGCTCGCGTACTCCCGCAACCGCCACTCCTACGCGACCCAGGACATCCAGCGCGTGCAGAGCCAGCGCGAGGTGCTCGGCTCGATCGCGTCCGAGGCCAAGTCGCCGTGGACCATCCTCAACCCGTTCCGCTACGTCAGCGTCGCGAAGGGCGCCTCGGGATCGCTCACCATCGGCGACGACGTCGGGCCGATCGCCCTGGGCAAGTTCGCCCTGGCACTGTCCGCCGCGATGGGCGGCAAGGGCCTCAACTGCACGGTGCCGCTGCAGGACTTCGCGGTCAACTGGGACGCGACCCGCGCACCCCAGATGTTCGACTACATCAAGCAGGACAAGACCGACAGCATCGGCTCGTTGTGCACCAAGGACGGGCTGCCGAAACGCTAGCCAGGACTCGATAGGTTGGCCCCATGACTTCTGCGGACCTCGCCGGCGCCCACGCCTACGGCATCGCGACCCTGACGGACGACGGCACGGTGCTCGACGTCTGGTACCCCGAGCCCCGTCTCGGCCCGGCGCCGGACGGCGAGTCGGAGCCGGTCGAGCTGAGCGCCATGTCGGGCGACGACGAGGTGCGCGGCGTCCACCAGGCCGTGGTCCTCGTCGAGATCGACGACCTGCAGGCCGCTCCCACCGACGCGTACGACGTGTGGCTCCGCCTGCACCTGCTGTCGCACCGGCTCGTCAAGCCGCACGGGCTCAGCCTCGACGGCCAGTTCGGCCTGCTCGCGAACGTCGTCTGGACCTCGATCGGCCCGTGTGCCGTGAGCGGCTTCGAGACCACCCGCGCCCGCGCCCGCGCGGCGGGCCTGCACGTCCAGGTCACCAGCGTCGACAAGTTCCCCCGCATGACCGACTACGTCGTCCCGACGGGCGTCCGCATCGGCGACGCCGACCGCGTACGCCTCGGCGCCCACCTCGCCGAGGGGACGACCGTCATGCACGAGGGCTTCGTGAACTTCAACGCCGGCACGCTCGGCACCGCGATGGTCGAGGGCCGCATCTCGGCGGGCGTCACCGTGGGCGACGGCTCCGACATCGGCGGCGGGGCATCGATCATGGGCACCCTGTCCGGTGGCGGCAAGGAGGTCATCACCGTCGGCCGGAACAGCCTGATCGGCGCGAACGCCGGCATCGGCATCTCGCTGGGTGACGACTGCGTCGTGGCCGCTGGGACGTACGTGACCGCCGGTTCGAAGGTGCGCATGTCCGACGGCAAGGTCGTCAAGGCGGCCGAGCTGTCCGGCCAGGACGGCATCCTGTTCCTCACGAACAGCGAGACGGGCGCGATCGAGGCGCGTCCCCGTGGCGCTCGCACCGGCATCGAGCTCAACGCCGACCTGCACGCCAACTAGCAGCCGCCGGTGAGATTCCGCTGGTTCGTCGTCCTCGGTCTGGTCGCGTCCGTGGTGCTGGTCGGCTCGACCCTGCGTGACCGCACCCCTCTCCGGGCGGAGTACTGCGTCGCGGAGGTCAACGGCGTCCGGGCCCAGGTCGACCTCGAGCAGGGCCGTTGGTCGGCCCTGATGGCCGCGATCGCGCAGCGCCGCGGCCTGCCGCCCCGGGCGACGACGATCGCGATCGCGACCGCGTTCCAGGAGTCCAAGATCCACAACATCGACTACGGCGACCGCGACTCCGTCGGCCTGTTCCAGCAGCGTCCGTCGCAGGGCTGGGGGTCCGTCGCGGAGATCATGGACCCCCACTACTCCACGGGCGCCTTCTACGACGCGCTGGAGAAGGTCCACGACTACGGCTCGATGAAGATCAACGACGCCGCCCAGCTCGTCCAGCGGTCCGGTCACCCCGGCGCCTACGCGCAGCACGAGGACTACGCCCGGGCCCTGGCCTCGGCCCTGCGCGGCTACAGCCCCGGACGCTTCACCTGCCAGATCAACCCCGGGGGCAGCGGGAGCACGACGAAGGTCGTCCAGGACGTCGCGCGCGCGTTCGGTGCCATCGCGGTCGAGAAGGACGGCGACGACGCCCGCTACCCCCTCATCGGAGCCACGGCCGACGTCACGGCACGAGGCTGGGCCATCGCCCACTACCTGGTCGGCAACGCCTCGGAGCTGGGCATCAGCCAGGTCTCCTTCCGCCAGCGCACGTGGAAGGCCACGTCGTCCGATCGCGGCTGGGTCAAGGACACCGACGCCCCCGCAAGGACCGTGCTCGTCTCCACCAACTGAGCGCACCTCCGACCGGCCTGTGGACGGTGAGCGTCATGTCTCGTTCATCGTCCGGCAGGCAGGTCGACCGGGTAGGCGGCTCCGAAGTCGGCCGATGCCGAGACGCCGTGCCAAGCAGTCGCCTCGGCGATCTGAGCGGCGGAGTGGTCGACGGCCATCGTCACTGCCCCGGAACCCAGGAGCAGGTGGGTGGGGACCTGATCGCTGTGGGCGATCCGCACCAGTATCTCCCCAGCGCGGGCGGGGTCCCCGGCTGCAGGAGCGCTGCGCAGGCGATCGGCGAGGCGTCCGACCGTCTCCTCATATTCCTCGGGGATCCGCGGGACGTCCATCGAGCTCCCCGCCCAGTCGGTCGCGAACCCGCCCGGTTCGACGACGAGGTAGCGGATGCCGAACGGAGCGGCCTCGGCAGCGAGCACCCGGGTGAAGCCGTCCACGGCGAACTTGGCGGCCTGGTAGGACCCGAGCCCGGGTGTGCCCCCGACACGGCCTCCCACGGAGGAGAACTGAACGACGAGACCGCCACCTTGCTCCTTGAGGAGCGGGAGCGCGGCGGTCGAGACGTTGTAGACCCCCCAGAAGTTCGTCTCGAACTGTCGCCGGAAGTCCTCCTCGGCTGTGGACTCGACGGGGGCGAGGTTGGCGTAACCGGCGTTGTTGACGACCACGTCCACCCGGCCGAACCTCTCCTTCGCCGCCGTCAGCGCCGCATCCGCCTGGGCCCGGTCGGTGACGTCGAGCGCGACCGTCATTGCCCGGTCGCCGTACCGTTCGACGAGGTCGGCGAGCTGCTCGGGACGACGGGCGCTGGCGACGACCTGGTCCCCCGCCTCCAGTGCTGCGCTGGCGAGCGAGCGGCCGAATCCACGAGACGCGCCCGTGATGAACCATGTTGTGAGTGTCATGAAAGTTAGTACAACACTGGTGCGCTAATAACGCAACCCTGATGCCTTATGCTCGGGTCATGCAGGAGAAGTCATCATTCGAACGGGCGCGCAGTCCGCAGGCGAAGAGGATGCGCGAGCAGGCGATCCTGGATGCCGCGGTCCGGCTGTCCACCGAGCGCGGCGTCCGTGCCGTGACACTGACCGATATCGCCGCCGACGTCGGTCTGCACAAGTCCGCGATGCTGCGCTACTTCGAGACCCGCGAGGAGATCTTCTTGAGACTGGCGGCCGCGGGCTGGCAGGCCTGGTCCGCGGCGGTGCGGGCCGAGCTGGACGACCTCGGCGAGGACGCCCCCCTGCCCGAACGCGCCCATCGAGTCGCGGCGATACTCGCCGGCTCGCTGGCGAGCCGACCGCTGTTCTGCGACCTGCTCGCCCACACGCCGCTCAACCTCGAACGCAATGTCTCACTGGCCACGGTGCGAGCGTTCAAGGTCAGCGCCCTCGCCGAGGCCAATGCCATCGCGACCTCCCTGCGCCGCGCGTTGCCTCTCGACGACGCCGAAGCCCGGGACGTGGTCGCGACCGCCACAGGAATGGCCGGGGCACTGTGGCAGATGGCAGCCCCGGGAACACAGCTACGCAATCTGTACGAGACCGACCCGCAGCTCAGCCACGCAGTCGTCGAGGTCGGACCCCGCCTGACGGCCATCCTCGCCAGGCTGCTCTCCGGCAGCCTCATGAGCTGACGCGCACGTACACAGGCGTCAGGATCACCGCCAGCACTGCGGGAAGGGTCCCACGGGCAGGGGTTGGTCGAGAGACAGACGTCAGAAGGTAAGTCATGCGCTGGGGTCCTGTTTCTCAGATGCTCGGCGTTCGCGTCGCAGCCGTTCTCGTCGCACCCGAGCCCCCCACAGACCACCGGCGGCGGCGCAGCCGCCCGAGATCATGCCGATGACCAGAGAAGACCAGTCCATTACTCACACCCCCGATACCCCTCCGAGGGTATGGCAGCGCAGATACTCAGCACGTCGATCGCCTGATCAACGAGCCGGTCTTCAGGCGGTGATGCCCAGGTGGATCTTGACCACGACGTGGTGCCGACCCGGATGCGGATCGCATCGCCCGGCCCGGCCGCGTCTGCATCACCTAGTGACGTCTGCGAGACAGCCGATACCAGAAGAACGAGGACACCAGGAAGGACACAGACAACAGGCTGACCAAGAAGAAGACCACCGCGTCGATCCACGAATCCCGCCACCGGGGTGACGAAAGAACACCCATGAGCCCCAGCACGACGCCGTAAAGCGCTCCGACTCGGACGTAGTACCCGTACGGCTGCCCCGTCTTCAGTCCGGAGCGGTGCCGCCGCGGCTCCGGTCCCATTCCCTCGACATTCATCCGCACCTCCGTGGGCGGCTGCTGGGTTCCGCAGAGGATCGCCGCCCCCGCGTGTAGATCGCCGACGATATCGCGCCGCCCTCCAAGATTCGTCGTCACTTGGCCGGCCAACCACGCATTGCGGCGCGGCAGCACAGATGGTTCGTGCTGCGCGCCTTGGCATCGGATCGATCCGTGGGTGACGTCGGGTCGGGCAGTCGCGGTGCGTCTCAGCGATGCGCCACGGTTCTGGACTGTCTCAGCCTCAAGAGCCGCGCTTCTGCACGTTCCGCCAAGACATCAGTCCCGCAATCAGGAGAACGGTGACCACGAGCATGGTCACCGCGAAAACGACGTTCATCGCGGTGGCACCCCCTCCGACAGCGGTAACGATGAAGCCAAGGACAACTCCAGCGAGAGCGGCCCCGCAGCCAATTACGAATAGACGCCTAGCAGAACTCACGTGGCCGCTCCTGTCTCATGGACCTCGAAGTACCGATGGTCGCTCCGATGAACTCACACCGCTGGTCCTGTGACGACCGATCCGAGCTCGTGCAAGGGTGAGACTAATTCCTCCGTTTGCGCGGCGTCAGAACTTCGCCGTACATGCGGTGCGCCGACCTACGGCGTGTGACCGGGTCAACACTCGCATCACGACTGCACCTCCTCGGGTTCGGCGGCTCTCGGCCCCGAGCCGCGCAGGCATCGGACGTGCTGATCAGGCGGTGAGGCGAGTGACCGCGGCGGCGATGCGTTCGTCGGTCGCCGTGAACGCCACGCGTACGTGGTTCGCTCCGGCGGCACCATAGAACTCTCCCGGCGCGGCGAGGATGCCTCGCTCGGACAGCCAGTCGATCGTGTCGCGGCACGGCTCACCACGGGTGGCCCAGAGGTACAGCGCGCCGTCGGAGTGCTCGATCGTGAAACCGGCCGACTCCAGTGCCGCCCGCAGGGCGGTCCGCCGCGCGGCGTACACGACCCGCTGCTCCTCGACGTGCGTGTCGTCGGCCAGGGCCGCGGTCATCGCGGCCTGCACCGGCGTGGGCAGCATGAAGCCCAGGTGCTTGCGGACCGCCAGCAGCTCGGACACGACGGCCTGGTCACCGACCACGAACGCGTCCCGGTAGCCGGCCAGGTTCGATCGCTTCGACAGCGAGTGGACGGCCAGCAGGCCGTCGAACGAGCCGCCGCAGATGTCGGGGTGCAGCACCGACATCGGGCTCCCGTCCCACGCGAACTCCAGGTAGCACTCGTCGGACACCAGCAGGGCACCACGCTCGCGGGCGAACTCCACGACCTTGCGGAGGTGATCGGGGCCCAGGATCCGCCCGTGCGGATTCGCCGGGGAGTTCAGGTAGATCAGCGCCGGCCGGCGGGGGCCGATCGCGACGGTGGAGTCGGCAGCCAGCACCTCGCAACCGGCGAAGCGCGCCCCCACCTCGTACGTCGGGTAGGCGAGCTCGGGGATGACGATGAGATCGCCAGCGCCGAGACCGAGCTGGACCGGCAGGTTGGCGATGAGCTCCTTGGAGCCGATCGTCGGCAGCACCTGCGCCGGGCTCAGGCCGGTGACGCCGAAGCGTCGCTCGATCCAGTCGACCGCGGCCTGGCGCAGCGACTCGGGACCGAACACCGTCGGGTACCCGGGGGCGTCCGCCGCGTCGACCAGCGCCTCGCGGGCGACCGCGGGCGTGGGGTCGACAGGCGTACCGATCGACAGGTCGACGATGCCGTCAGGGTGTGCGGCAGCGCGAGCCTTCGCACCGGCGAGGGTGTCCCACGGGAACTCGGGGAACCGCTCCGAGACGGAGGGCATCGCGAGCTACTCCTGGTTCTGCGGAGGCAGCGCGGCGATCATGGAGTGATCCTTGTCGATCACGCCCATCTTCGCTGCACCACCCGGGGAGCCCAGGTCGTCGAAGAAGTCGACGTTCGCGGTGTAGTAGTCCTTCCACTCCGGCGGCGTGTCGTCCTCGTAGAAGATCGCCTCGACGGGGCAGACCGGCTCGCACGCGCCACAGTCCACGCACTCGTCCGGGTGGATGTAGAGCATGCGCTTGCCCTCGTAGATGCAGTCCACAGGACACTCGTCCACACACGCGCGGTCCTTGATGTCCACACACGGCTGGGCGATCACGTACGTCACGGGCAGTTCTCCTTCGGCGAGCTGACTCCAGTATCCCGCCGGCCCGGAGAGCCCCTCTAGTAAGGCTCACCTGAGACGACGTGGAAGTCTTGCCCCATGACTCTAGACGCTGCGCTGATCGGACGACGCATCGTCGTGCGTCATGAGACTGGAGGCGTCGGTCTCACCGGTGGTCCGGAGATGAACGACGTCATCGGTCACGTGACCGCGGTCGACGGCACGTCGGTCACGCTCGAGCTGCGCGACGGGCGCGCGGCGGACGTCGCGCTGTCGACGATCGTCACCTGGAAGACGGTGCCGGAGCGCCCGCTGCGACGGCGCCGCGCCGCCTCCGTCGACGCCGAGGAGCTCACCCGGATCACCTCCCGCGGCTGGCCCGCGATCGAGTCGGTGCCGCTCGGCGACTGGGAGCTGCGGGCGTCGGGCAACTTCACCGGACGGGCGAACTCCGTCGCGGTGACCGGCTCCCCGAGGGTCCCGTTCGACGAGGCTCTCGACCGGGTGCAGGAGTTCTACGCCGCGCGCTCGATGCCCGCGCAGGCCCAGGTCGTCGTCGGCTCGTCCCACGAACGGACGTTCGTCGACGCCGGCTGGATCCGGAAGGCGGGCTACTTCGGCGGGGCCGTCGTGCAGGTCGCAGATCTCGAGCCGGCGTACGAGGCCGATCCCGAGGCGCGGGTGACGGGCCGGGCCGACGACGAGTGGCTCGCGCACTACGGGCGCGTCGACGACCCCGCTCACGCCCGAGCCGTGATGGAGGGCCCTGCCCAGGTCGGTTTCGTGTCGATCGGCAGCCCGGTGGTCGCGATCGGCCGGGTCGTGGTCACCGGCCAGTGGGCCGGACTGGCAGCGGTCGAGGTGGTCCCGGCGGCGCGTCGCCGGGGGCTGGCCCGCCGCGTCGTCGAGACGTCGCTCGCGTGGGCCGTCGAGCACGGCGCCGACAAGGCGTACCTGCAGACCATGCGCAGCAACACCGCGGCCATCGCGCTCTACGCGCCGTACGGCTTCGTCGACCACCACGACTACGTCTACCTCGAGCCCGCTGGCTGAGCGGCGTCAGTCGCCCTTCGGCTTCTTGCCGCAGACGACCCGGTCGGCGGCCTGGTAGTTCGCCGTGTCGGTCTCGGTCTTGACCTTCTTGCCGTCCCGGAAGAACGTCCGGTAGATGTCGATGTCGAACCCCTCGACAGGACCCTGCGGCACGCACCGGTTGGTGTCGTCGTACTGGGTGCCGGGGGTGCGGCCGTTGCGGCGCTCGGACCTGCCCGCCTCGATCTTGTCCCAGACCTTCGTGCTCCAGAGCTCGACGTGCATCCTGCCGGGCGAGGACGGGGTGCTCTTCTTGACGTACGAGCGCACGAGCACGCCGTACTTCGTCGGGTTCTTCCAGCGCAGGTCGAGGCTGCCGAAGTACACCGTCGCCTCGCGCCCGACCGGGTAGCGGTCGATGTAGAACGCGTGCGGGTGGTGCTCGACGTCGTCCATGCCACCGAAGAAACCGGCGTTGTACATCGTCGTCGCGACCTGTGACACGCCTCCGCCGAGCTCCTCGCGGAACACGCCACCGTTGATGACCGTGCCGTTGACGAAGCCGTTGGCCTCGGTGCGCTCCCCGACGACGTCGTTGAAGCTGAACGTCTCGCCGGGCTTGATGAGCGTGCCGTCCATGAGCTCGGCGGCGCGCCCCTGGTTGGTGTTGCGGTACTCGGCGTACGGGAAGGAGGTCTCGAACTCGCTGATCTTCTCGGTGATCTTGAGCGCCTTGGCGTCCTTGGTCGTGAACAACGGCTTGACGACCTTCGCCTCGACCTCGAGGGTCCGCTCGTCGCCGGTCCGGCTCAGAACTGGGACGAGCTTCGTCGCCATCTCCTTGGGCTGCAGGCCGAGGCCCTCCTTGCCGGGCACCACGACGGGCTTGCCGTTCTGGATCCTCACCGTGGCGTCCACGGCCTTCTTGCCGATGCCGGTCGTGGAATCAGTGAGCGGGCCCGCGAGCTTCTTGGCGTCCAGGCGGGGCGTGAGCCGACCGTTCTCGACGCGGATGACGAGGGCCGGGGCGTACGCCGAGACCGGCAGCTCGACGTCCTTGTCGCCGACCGAGAGGGTCACCGGTCCGCTGACCGCGGTCTTGGCGGTCGTGTCCATGGCGTCGGCGAGGGCGTCCTCATCGACCGACGGCTCCACCTCGACGGTCGGCACGGTGATCGGCTTGTCGCTGACCAGGTACGTGCTGCGGATCGCGTCGGCGGTGTCGGACTTCGACACGACGAGGCCCGGCTTGGGCTTGCGGGCGACCGGCTTGCCGTCGGGGAAGGTGATCTGCGCCTCGACCACGTCCTTGTCGACCGACTCGCTGATCGTGCCGATCGTGCTCTGCAGCAGCGCGTCGTCCACGTCCAGGACCGGATCGGTCTCGTGGTCGCCGGCGAACAGGGCGATCATGTCGCGCGGGTCCCAGCTGCGTCGTCCGCCGGCCGCCTCGACCGTTCCGTCCACGTCGAGCGCCAGTCCGGCGTCCTTCGGCGCGATCTGGAAGTCCTTCTTGCCGTGCGTCAGCTCGATCGGACGGTCCGCACGCTGCGACAGCTCGCGGTCGACGAGCGTCCGAGCCGCCGACGGGGACTTGCCCCCGACGTCGACGCCGCCGATCATCGCGTTCGCGGGCATCCGGCTGCCGGTCAGGAAGTACCCGGCGACGTAGAGGGCACCGGCCAGCACGATCACCAGCAGCAGCGTGTTGCGGAACCAGTGGCGCTTGCGCTTCTTCACCGGCCCCGCGGGCGGCTCCTCGTCCTGCCGGGGCTCGTCGACCTCGTCGGGGAACGCCGAGGCCGGGACGACGACGTCCGCCGGGTGGTGGGCCGGGCGAAGGTCGTGCTCGTCCTCGGGGTCGTCGCTCACCGCGTGCGCCGGAGCTGCTGCGACGGGTTCGTCGTCCGCGCTCTCCTCGTCGTCCGCGTCGTCCTCGTCGGGACTGACGGGGTCGTCGTCGCCCAGGACGTCCTCGACCTCGTCGTCGGTGAACGCATCGTCCGGCTCGGGATCCTCGTCGTCGTCCGCGTCCTGCGGGGCGGCGGGCTCGTCGTCGTGCAGGTCGAGGTCGAGCTCGTCGTCCTCGACGACCAGACCGGCCTCGGGCGCCGTGCGTGACTCGTCGGCGTCCGTGCGCGACTCGTCAGCGTCCGTGCGCGACTCGTCGGCGTCCGTGCGCGACTCGTCGGCGTCCGTGCGCGACTCGTCGGCGTCGTTGGGATCGGGCTGGTCGGTCGTCATGCGTCTCCCCCGTACACGGTCTTCTCCGACTCCGGCAGCCTGACGATCGTCCCGTAGTGCGAACGGTAGTAGAGCAGCGGATCGTCGAGGTCCTCCCGTACGCCGGCGCCCACGACGGCGCCGATGATGACGGTGTGGTCACCGCCGTCGGTCACCGTCTCGGTGCGGCACTCCAGCCAGGCCAGCGACTGCTCGAGCAGGACGACGCCGGAGTCCCCGCGGCGGTGCGGGACGTGGTCGAACTGGGTCTCCAGCGGGCGGCCCCGGTGCGCGAACCAGGCGGACGCCTCGGTGCCCTCCTCCGCGAGGATCGAGACACCCCAGATGCCGCTGGTGAGGACCGCGTCGTGGAAGCGGCTGTTCTTGTGCGAGCACACCAGCACCAGCGGCGGGTCGAGCGAGACCGAGCTGAACGCGCTGGCGGTCATCGCGTGGTCGACCCCGTCGAGGGTCGTCGTCACGACCGTGACACCGCTGGCGAATCGGCCGAGAGCCCCACGGAACGCGCTCGGATCGACCGTCACCGTCATGGCACCACCCTAGGAGGTTTGAGGACTGCCAGGACGACGACCCCCAGGGACGAGACGGTGAATCCCCAGCCGAGCCAGTCCGCCGCGACGAGGTAGCTGCCGCCGGGCGACCACTGCAACGACAGGAGCCCGACCGCCCAGCCCAGCGCGAACCATGCCGCGCCTCGCCGCTCCAGCACGCCGGCCGCGACCGCGGTGACGTACGTGACCGCTGCGGCGAGCGCGGCCCCCCACGGCCACTCGACCCCACCGACGACCCCCACGTGACGATGCACGATCGCACCGACCACGCACACGTACAGCCCCAGGGCGACCAGGGCGGCGCGACGCACGGTGTCCTACAGACCGGCGAAGAGGTCTTGCTCGAACCCGCTCTCGCCCACGGGGCCGCGGGTGCCCTTGACCAGGCGGTAGAACTCGGTGCCCCACACCACGGCCGCGACGTCGATGCCGCCGGCGAAGAAGGCCCCGTCCTCGGTGATCTGCGTCTTGTGCGCCTTCATGGCGGCGAGCTTGGCCGGCACGTGCTCCGGGCCGACCACCATGGCGTCGAGGTACTCGTCCTCGACCGCGAACGGCGGCAGCTGATCGGGGTCCATGCCCTCGAAGGTCGTGGTGTCGCCGGACTCGCGCAGCGCCCGGAGGTCCTCGCGGAACCGCGACGCCGACATCGCCGCCCAGTAGAGCTTCGGGATGTCCCACGCCTCGCCCAGCTCGGGCTTGAACGACCGCGCCGCGGCGAGATCTGTCGCGTAGTGCGCGACGCGGTGGGCCTGGACGTGGTCGGGGTGCCCGTAGTTGCCGAACTCGTCGTACGTCACCAGGACCTGGGGCCGCACCTCGCGGATGATCTCCACCAGCAGCGACGCCGCCTCGAGCAGGTCCGCGTTCCAGAAGGCGTTGTCGTGGATCTCGTCGGCCGCGGTCGCGTTGCCGTTCTCGTCCCACTTCATGCCCGAGTCGCGGAACCGTCCGGCACCGCCGAGGAACCGGTGGTCGCTGACGCCGAGCGCGGCCATCGCGGCGGCCAGCTCACCCTCGCGGTGCTGTCCCAGCGTGTCGTCACGATCTGCGGCCAGGTGCTCCAGCTCCGGGACGAGGACCTCGCCCATCTCCCCCAGCGTGCAGGTGACGAGCGTGACGTGGGCGCCCTCCTGGACGTACTTGGCCATCGTGAGGCCGTTGTTGATCGACTCGTCGTCCGGGTGGGCGTGCACGAGCAGGATCCGGCGATCGGGGAGGGTCATGGCCCAAGGCTACTGAGTGGCCGTCGGGCGCGTGCGGCGCAGCGGACTGGGTACGTCATCTCCTGGACGCGACGCGACTCACCCGACGACACTCCCGAGGAGGCCGGCACATGGCCAAAGACGACGACTGGACCGGCAGCATGTGGAAGCCCTGGCTCAACCCACCGCAGAAGCATGAGCTGGGGGCCAGGCGTGGTCTGTGGGGCCCCACGATGCTCGTGCTGCTCGGCGTGGTCATCGCCGTGGTCGTGGTCCTGTTGCTAGTCGACCGCGGCACGCTCGACCGCGGGTGGGCGTACGCGGTGCTGCCGGTCGCGATCATCGCCGCCGCCCTGACCCGTGTGCTGACGATCTTCAAGGCCAAGGCCGAGGACACCCCGTCGGACGACCGCGACCACTGACCGCCGAGCCGCCTCCCTGCACGAAGGTGGTTATGTAGGGGCATGACCGTGTCCTATCCCCGACTGGCCGCCCGTACGCTCCGCTTCACGCTGGGCATCCCGCGCAACATCACGGTGTCACCGGACGGGCGCACCGTCCGCTTCATCCGCACCCCCGACGGCGTCACACGCACCGGGCAGCTGTGGGAGCACGACGTGGAGACCGGCACGGAGTCGATCCTCGTGGACCCGGACGCCCTGCTGGGCGAGGCCGGCGAGCAGCTGTCGGCGGAGGAGCGGTCCCGTCGCGAGCGCAGCCGGGAGTCCGCCGCAGGCCTGGTCGCGTACGACGTCGACCCGACCGGTCGCTGGGCCTGCTTCACGCTGTCGGGCCAGCTGTGGGCCGTGCACCTCGGCGCGCGGGCCATCACCTCGCTGCCCAGCGTCGGCGCGGTCATCGACCCGCACCTGGACCCCACCGGCCGGCGCATCGCGTACGCCTCGGGCGGCGCCCTGCGGGTCATCGGCGTCGACGGACACGACGAGCGCGCCCTGGTGGAGCCGGAGTCGCCCACCGAGGTCTGGGGACAGGCCGAGTTCATCGCGGCGGAGGAGATGGACCGCTTCCGCGGGTTCTGGTGGGCACCGGACGGGACGTCGCTGCTGGTCGAGCGGTTCGACGACGCCCCGGTGCAGACCTGGCACATCGCGGACCCCGAGCACCCGGAGCGCGAGCCGGTGGCGCAGCGCTATCCCGCGGCCGGCACCCCCAACGCGGAGGTCACCCTCTGGCACGTCGGCCTCGACGGCAGCCGTACCGAGATCCGGTGGGACCGCGCGACGTACGAGTACCTCGGCCGGGTCAGCTGGACCGAGCACGGCGCGCCCCTGCTCCAGGTCATGAGCCGTGACCAGAAGTCCTCGCAGATCCTCACGGTCGACGTCTCCACCGGCGAGACCTCGATCGTGCGGGAGCTGCACGACACCTCGTGGGTCGAGCTCTCCTCCGCGCCGCGGCACGCCCCCGGCGGCGCCCTCGTCACGGTCGAGGACGTCGACGGCTGGCGTCGCGTCGTCGTCGACGGCTCGCCCGTCTCACCCGACGGGTGGCAGGTGCGCGGCATCGTCGACGCGTTCGCGGACTGCGTCGTGGCCACCGCCTCGCAGGACCCGACACAGGTGCAGGTCGTGCGCTTCGGCCTCGACGGCACCGCGACCCCCGTCACCGACGGTCCGGCCGTCCACGGCGCGGTCATGGGCGGCCCGACCACGGTCGTCATCAGGTCAGGACTGGACGTCGTCGGCACCACGGTCGTCGTCCACCGCGAGGACGCCGACCCCAGCGCCCTGCGGGTGGTGTCCGAGCCCGCGCCGTTCGAGCCGGTCGTGACGATGCTCGAGGCCGGGGAGCGCGGCCTGCGCACGGCGGTGCTGTTCCCGCGTGACCACCAGCCCGGCTCGACCCGTCTGCCGGTGCTGATGGACCCGTACGGCGGACCCCACGCCCAGCGGGTCGTGTCCTCGGCGCGCGCCTTCCTCGAGGCGCAGTGGCTGGCCGACCAGGGCTTCTGCGTCGTCGTGGCGGACGGACGCGGGACGCCGGGGCGTGGGTACGAGTGGGAACGTGCGGTGCTGCACGAGTTCGCGACGGTCACGCTGGACGACCAGGTCGACGCGCTGCAGGCCGTCGCGGCGGCGTACCCCGACGACGTCGATCCCTCCCGGGTCGGCATCACCGGCTGGTCGTACGGCGGATACCTCTCCGCGCTCGCGGTGCTGAAGCGTCCCGACGTGTTCCACGCGGCGGTCGCGGGTGCGCCCGTGACCGAGTGGCGGCTGTACGACACCTGCTACACCGAGCGATACCTCGGCGACCCGCGCACGCAGCCGGAGGTCTACGACCGCAACTCGCTGATCCCGCTGGCCCCCGCCCTGGAGCGCCCGCTGATGATCATCCACGGTCTCGCGGACGACAACGTCGTCGCGGCGCACACGTTGCGGCTGTCGTCCGCGCTGCTGGCAGCGGGACGCGCGCACACCGTCCTGCCACTCTCCGGGGTCACCCACATGACCCCGCAGGAGGTCGTCGCGGAGAACCTCAAGCTGCTCCAGGTCGAGTTCCTCAAGGAGCACCTCGGCGCCTGAGCCGGGCTGGGCCTCAGCCCTTCAGCCGTTTGGGCCCGCCCGGAAGCGGCGGCGGCTCCGGGGCCGAGCGGTCGTCGCCGGGCAGCCAGCCGCCGTACACGTCGACCATCTCGACGACCCGCTCGTCGAAGGGCTCGACGACGAGGACCCAGGCCCGGTCGTCCCAGTCCTCCTCGCCGGCGAACGCCTCGCGCGCCAAGGTGGTCGTGTAGCCCTCGCCCTCGAGCGCGGCGACCAGCTCGGCGGCGTCGTCGCCCTCGTCGAAATAGACCCCATGCATGGCCCGATAGTACGAGGGCGCCCGCACGCACCGGGCCGGGACCGCCCGTGAGATCGAGGCCGTCGAAGACAGGGATGCCGTCGGCCCAGGTGAGCCACGGTCGCGGGGCGTTCCGCAGGGACAGGCGACCGCGCAGGGCGCACACTGGACGAGTGACTGGGACCAACTGGGCAGGCAACCTGACGTACCGCGCGACCGTGCTCCACGAACCGTCGTCGATCGACGAGCTGGTCGAGCTCGTCGCGAGGACCCCGCGGCTGCGGGCGCTCGGCTCGCGCCACTCGTTCAACGCCATCGCGGACACCGACGCCGCCCAGGTCTCCGTGGGCCGGCTGCCCGTGGTCGTGGACGTCGACGAGACGGCCCGCACCGTGACGGTGTCGGCCGGGCTGCGGTACGGCGAGCTCGTCGAACGGCTCGACCAGCAGGGCTGGGCGCTGCCGAACCTCGCGTCGCTCCCCCACATCTCCGTTGCCGGGGCCGTCGCGACCGGGACCCACGGGTCCGGCGACCGCAACGGCAGCCTGGCCGCGGCCGTCGCCGCGGTCCAGATGGTCCGCCCCGACGGCACCCTGCACGAGGTACGCCGCGGGGACGCCGACTTCGAGGGGTCCGTCGTCGCGCTCGGCCGCCTCGGAGTCGTCACGTCGCTCGCGCTGGACGTCGTCCCGGCGTTCGAGGTGCGCCAGGACGTCTTCGAGCACCTGCCGTGGGCGCAGGTCGAGGAGCACTTCGACGAGGTCACCTCGGCGGCGTACAGCGTCAGCATGTTCACCGACTGGAGCGAGACCGGCCCGCACCAGGTCTGGCTCAAGTCACGCGCGGACCAGCAGGCGGCCCCGACCGAGCTGTTCGGCGCGACACCTGCCGCCGAGGGCGTCCACCCCCTGCCCGGCATCTCCGCCGAGTTCACGACGCAGCAGCTGGGCCGGTCCGGCCGGTGGTGGGACCGCCTGCCGCACTTCCGTCTCGGCTACACGCCCAGTGACGGTGACGAGCTGCAGAGCGAGTTCCTCGTCCCCCGCGCCCACGCGCTGGAGGCGATCGCCGCGGTCCGCGCGCTGGCGCCGCAGGTGCAGCGGCTCCTGCTGGTGTCGGAGATCCGCACGATCGCCGGCGACGACCTGTGGCTGAGCCCGGCCCACAGCACCGACTGCGTCGCGCTGCACTTCACGTGGCGTCTCGACGTCCCGGCCGTCACCGCGTTCCTGCCGACGCTCGACGACGCGCTCGCCCCGTTCGCGGCCCGTCCGCACTGGGGCAAGGTGTTCGAGACGACCCCCGAGCGACTGCTGGCGGCGTACCCCCGGCTGCCCGACTTCCGCGATCTCGTCGACAAGGCCGACCCCGAGCGCAAGCTCGCCAACGAGCTGACCGAGTCCTGGCTCAGGCCCTGACGACCGCCCGGCGGCGCGACAGGGCGTACCCCCACGCGCCGGCGAGCACGAACATGAAGATCGAGTAGACCGCCGCCGGGACCGAGATCGCGGTGCTGTCGAGGACCTCGACGGCGATGTAGATCGCCAGGGTGGCGTTGTGGACCCCGATCTCCATCGACGACGCGATCGCCTGGGCCTCGGTCACGCCCAGCGCCTTCGGGACGACGTACCCGACGACCAGGCTGATCGCGCAGAACAGGCCCGTCGCGAGCCCGACGTCGCCGAAGTACTCGCCGATCTTGTCCCGCTGGTCGACGATGATGCCGAGGACGAGCACCGCGAGGATCACCGCCGACCCGATCCGCACGGGCTTGTCGGCCCGCGCCGCGACGTCGGGCCTGCGCGAGCGCACGAGCATGCCGAGCAGCACCGGCAGCAGGACCACCGCGAACACCTCGACCACCTTCGAGAACTGCAGCGACACCGAGTCCTGGCGGTCGAAGTACCTGATTGCGAGGTTCGCGATGACCGGCAGGGTGAAGATCGCGACGATCGAGTTGATCGCGGTGAGGGTGACGTTGAGCGCCACGTCCCCGTGGAACAGGTGGCTGAACAGATTGGCGCTCGTGCCGCCGGGTGACGCCGCGAGCAGCAGCATCCCGATGCCGAGCAGCGGCGGCAGGTCCAGCACCACGACGAGACCGAAGCAGATCGCCGGCAGCAGGAGCAGCTGGCACGCCAAGGCGATCACGACCGCGCGGGGGTGCTGGCGGACCCGCCGGAAGTCCGCGATCGTCAGCGACAGGCCGAGACCGAACATGATGATGCCGAGCGCGACCGGCAGGCCGAGGGTGGTGAGCGGCGAGTCCATCCGGACACCCTAGACGTGACGCTGGTCACATCGTTGCGTGTGGGAACTATCACTGTGGCGTCGCGGGCGAGATCCCGTTCCCGAGGCGCAGACTGGAGGAGTGAGCACGTTCGATCCGGTCGCGCCGCAGCTGGCCGGGCCCCGCCTCCTGCGCCAGGACTGGACCCGGCTGACGTTCATCCACTGGGCGGTCGACCCGGAGCGGGTCGCGCACCTGCTCCCGCCCGGCACCCGCCCCGACACGCTGGACGGGGCGACGTACGTCGGGCTGATCCCGTTCGAGATGCGGGCCGCCGGCTTCGGCCGCGGTCCGGCCGTCCCCTACTTCGGAGACTTCGCCGAGACCAACGTCCGGCTCTACACCGTGGACGAC
This sequence comes from Aeromicrobium chenweiae, assembly GCF_003065605.1. GTDB lineage: Bacteria > Actinomycetota > Actinomycetes > Propionibacteriales > Nocardioidaceae > Aeromicrobium > Aeromicrobium chenweiae. The sequence continues at coordinate 2,694,175 of NZ_CP026952.1, forward strand.
GAGGGCCACCGGGGCATCGTGTTCCGCTCCCTGGAGACCAGCAGACTGCTGGTCGTCCTCACTGCCAGGATCGCGTCCGCGACGCCGTACATGTGGGCCCGGATGCGCATCCGGCAGGACGGCGACCGCATCGAGTACGTCACGCGGCGGCGCTGGCCGGGCCCCCGCGGCGTCGGCGGACGGATCGTCGCCACGCTCGGCGACCCCATCGAGCGGCCCTCCGCGCTCGAGGAGTTCGTCACCGCCCGGTTCGGCCTGCACACGCGCTACCTCGGACGGACCGTGTGGATCCCCAACCACCACGTGCCGTGGTCACTGCGAGAGGCGACGCTCGACGTGCTCGACGACAACCTGGTCGCGGCCGCTGGTGTGCCGGGACTCGCGCTCAGGCAACCGGACTCCGTGGTCCACGCCGACCGGGTGCACACCGAGTTCAGGACGGCGTCGGTGATCCGGAGTCGATGAGCTCGAAGTCGTCGAAGCTGAAGCCGGGCGAGACCAGGCAGCTCACCAGCGCGTCCGACGTCGTCGCGCGCGTGCGCTGCCAGACACCCGCCGGCACCAGCGCCTGCGACAGCTCCCCGGCGGCCAGGTCAAGCCCCACGACGTACGACTCCGCGTCGCCCGGCGCCTCCCCGTCACCGCCCAGCTCCAGCCGCACGGAGCCGAGCTGAGCGATCCACTGCTCGTCGGAAGCGACCCGGTGCCAGGCCGAGGACTCCCCCGCCGGCAGCAGGAAGTGGATCAGTGACGCGGTGGGCCTGACCCGCCCGTCGGGCAGGGTGACCTCGACCGGTGAGGCCCAGGTGCGCCGGTACCAACCGCCCTCGGGATGGGGCTGCAGGTCCAGCGCGTCGGCCAGCGGCGGACGGGTCACAGGGCGGCTTCGATGGCCGGGATGCGCTCGCGGAACGCGGCGACCCGGTCGCGGGTGCGCTGGGGCTCGCCGACCTTCGCCAGGTTGATGTACCCCTGGTCCCCGCGCGCCTGGCCGGCCTCGATCCGGGCGGCGGCCTCCGTCATCCGCTCGACCACGGCGTCGAGGACCGTCATCGGCCCCCACTCGCCGTACGCGTCCACGAGCAGGTCCAGCCGTCGCGCGACGTCCTCGACCGGGATCTCCCGGTAGAGCGGGATGCCGGTCCAGGCGAGGAACGCGAGGTCGTCGATCGCGCGTCCCGGCCCCGCCATGTCCCAGTCGATCATCGCGACGAAGTGGCCGCCCTGGATGATCCAGTTGTACGCACCGGGATCGTTGTGGCAGATGATCTGGCCGGGTCCGAGCTCGGCCTCCCCGCCACGCCAGGTCCGCGGACCCTCGGGACGGAACCCGTCGACGATGTCGTGGAAGTCGCGCAGCCAGGCCACCGCCTCCTCGAGCACCGTGTCCAGGACGACCTCGCGGTCGATCGGCACGCCACGGCCCTCGACGTACTCGAGCACCTCGCGGCCCTCGTCGTCGAGGCCGTGCAGCGCCGGCATGCCGCGCAGGCCGTTGTCCTGCAGGTACGTCAGGAGCTCGTGGACCGCCGGGGTCCACGGACCGGTGGGGCGGCGCACGGTGCGGCCGACGCGGGTGGCGCCTCCGACGGCGCCGGGGAGATGTTCGGTGTCGTCCTCTGGCACGCTTTCATCGTGGCACATTCTCACGCGCACCTGACTCCCGACCACGGCCCACCGCGCCGGCAGCTCTCGATCGTCCTGGGGGCCGTCGTCCTGGCGATCGCCGTCGTGGCCGTGACCGCGATGGTCGCCCTCTGGCCGGACTCCGATCAGGTTCCGCGCGACCAGAACCCGTACGGTGCCGAGGGCGTCAGCACCATCAACGCCACCGTGACGAAGGTCGACCCGTTCAACTGCAACAGCGGCGGCGAGGGGCCTGACGGCACCGTCGAGGTGGCCGGCGACTGCGCCCACGTGACGGCGTCGGTCGACGGTGAGGGCAAGGCCACGTTCGACCTCGACGCGTCCCGCTACCGGGCCGGCATCGATCCTGGCGACGACATCCAGCTCATCCGCATCGAGCCCGAGGGCCAGCCCGCGTCGTACGAGTTCCTGGAGTTCCGCCGCGGCGCCCCGCTGACGGCCCTCGCAGCGATCTTCGCGGTGCTCGTGGTCGTGGTCGCCCGCTGGCGCGGCCTGTTCGCGCTGGTCGGCATCGGCGTCACGCTGCTGGCGCTCACCAAGTTCATGCTGCCCGCGTTCCTCGCCGGCGAGTCGCCGTTGCTGGTCGCGATCGTCGGGTCGACCGTGATCATGATCGTGGTGCTCTACCTCGCGCACGGCATCTCGATCAGGACGACGTCCGCGCTGTTCGGGACGCTGGTCGGCATCGCGGCGACCGCACTGATCGGGGTCGCCGCGACCGGGTGGACGCAGCTGAGCGGCATCGGGTCCGAGGACGACCAGCGGCTCATCGCCACCGTGCCGAACATCTCGCTGTCGAGCATCGTCGCCGGGACGATGGTCATCGCCGGGCTCGGCGTGCTCAACGACGTCACGGTCACGCAGGCCAGCGCGGTGTGGGAGATGCGAGCGCTGCAGCCGGCCGCCCGTGGCGGCGCCCTGTTCGCGTCCGCGATGCGCATCGGCCGCGACCACATCGCGTCCAGCGTCTACACGCTGGTGTTCGCGTACGCCGGATCGGCCATGACGGTCCTGCTGCTCGCCACGGCGTACCAACGCGGCCTCGCGGACATCGCGACGACCGAGGAGATCGGCCAGGAGATCGTCCGCACGCTCGTCGGCGCGATCGGGCTCGTGCTGGCCGTCCCGATCACGACGCTGTTCGCGGTGTGGCTGGCCCCGCCGCGGATCGACGAGGAGCCGGCCGCGACGGTGGGCGACCAGCCCGCTGCCGTCCCGCCGCAGGGAGCCCACGCCGGGCCGCGGGGCCGCTGAGCAGACATCTGGCCGCCTTTCGGGACGATGCACCACCCGACGGGGTAACATGGAGCCAGCACTGAATCGCAGCTACCGTCGCTCCTCGAGCGACATTGACTGCTCAGGACCGTGACGCGACGCCCCGTTCCACCAGCGCCTCGCCGTATGACCACTGCTCGCCGGCCAGCTCCTCGGCGGGCACCGCGGTGAGTCGCATCTCGGAGAGGCCACGCCGCTCCGACCGCCGTCGTCACGAGTCCACGAGCAGATCCGGTACCGCGACACGCCCGGCACCCGCCCGGCTCTCCCCAGGAGGAACCCTTGGCTCGACGAGGCCAGCGCCAGTCCGGATCGACCCGGACGGCCACCCGCCAGCGCACTGCCCGACCCCTCGAGAAGGGCGACATCATCCGCGTCCTCGCGCGGGCCGTCCGCGAGGTCGAGGCGAAGGCCCAGCGCGGGCCGCTGTCACCGTCGGGCCGGACCAAGTTCCAGGTCGTCGCCGTGCTCGTCCGCGAGGAGCGCAACCGGGTCAAGGCCGACAAGACCATGACCGAGGCGCACCGCGCCGAGCAGCTCAAGCGCCTCGACGGCGTCGCCACGATCCTGGCCCAGACCGTCGCGCTCGACCCCACGGTCTACCCGCTGCTCGACGAGCACGCGGTCTTCACCGACGCCGCCGACACGCTGCGCACCGAGATGCTGCACGCCGCGGGCATCGAGCAGGCGGAGGAGGAGGCGTCCGACGAGCCCTCGACACCGGCGGCCGCCGAGCGCCGGATCGTCCCGCAGTCCGTGATCGCCCGCCAGCTGGCGAACCCCTTCCTCGCACCTGACTTCTCCGCGGTCGAGCAGCGCCACTCCGGTCCCAAGCGGCTCTCCACGTGGGAGCTGCTCGGACCGCTGTTCCGTGCCTTCGAGTACGGCGGCGCGTCCTCGTGCATGCCGCTGCCCGAGCCCGGCTTCCTGATGACGCCCGGCGGCCTCGAGCTGATGCCGCACCAGGCGCAGGTCGTGGCGTCCGCGGCCGAGGGCCACCGCACGTTCCTGCTGGCCGACGAGCCCGGCCTGGGCAAGACCGCCCAGGCGCTCATGGCCGCGCACGCCGCCGACGCGTACCCGCTGCTGGTCGTCGTGCCGAACGTCGTCAAGACCAACTGGGCCCGCGAGGCCGAGATCTGGACGCCGAACCGCAAGGCCACGGTCATCCAGGGCGACGGCGACTCGATCGACGGCTTCGCCGACATCGTGATCGTCAACTACGAGGTGCTGGATCGGCACGTCGGCTGGCTCGGCGACTTCGGCTTCCGCGGCATGGTGGTCGACGAGGCGCACTTCATCAAGAACAAGTCCTCGCAGCGCTCCAAGCACGCCCTGGAGCTGTCCGAGCGGATCCGCTCCCGGACGGCCCGGCCGCTGCTCATGGCCCTGACCGGCACCCCGCTCATCAACGACATCGAGGACTTCCGGGCGATCTGGCAGTTCCTGGGCTGGATCGACGACAAGAAGCCCCTCGCCGAGCTGATGGACAAGCTGGAGGAGACCGGGCTGACCCCCGCGGACGCCGGCTTCTACTCCGCCGCCCGCAGCAGCGTCATCAGCATGGGCATCGTGCGACGCCGCAAGGTCGACGTGGCCGCCGACATCCCCGCCCGTCGCATCGCCGACCTCCCGGTCGAGCTCGACGACGCGGTCGGGCGCTCGATCCGCGACTCCGAGCGCGAGCTCGCCCGCCGCCTGGTCGCGCGCTACGACACGGCGCTCGAGACGCGGACGTCCCGCGCGAAGGTCGACGGCATCGACCACGAGCTGGTCCGCAGCGTCGCCCGCTGGGAGCGCGAGGACAGCGACGACGAGAAGACCGGCGAGAACGTGTTCGGCATGATGCGGCGCATCGGCCAGGCCAAGGCAGGCCTCGCCGCCGACTACGCCGCGCAGCTGGCCCGCAACGTGGGCAAGGTCGTCTTCTTCGCCAAGCACATCGACGTCATGGACGTGGCCGAGGAGACGTTCGCCAAGCGCGGCATCCGCTACTCCTCGATCCGCGGCGACCAGAGCCCGAAGGTGCGCCAGCAGAACATCGACGCGTTCGTGAACGACGAGGACGTCGAGATCGTGGTGTGCTCGCTGACCGCGGCCGGTGTCGGCCTCAACCTGCAGGTGGCGTCCAACGTCGTCCTGGCCGAGCTGTCGTGGACCGACGCGGAGCAGACGCAGGCCATCGACCGCGTCCACCGCATCGGCCAGGAGGAGCCCGTCACGGCGTGGCGGATCATCGCCGCGCACACGATCGACGGCAAGATCGCCGAGCTGATCGACAGCAAGGCCGGCCTCGCCGCCCGTGCCCTGGACGGCTCGGACGAAGAGGTCTCCTCGTCGGCCGACATCCAGCTCGAGGCGCTGGTCGCGCTCCTCACCGACGCCCTCGAGGCCCGCGCCTGACGTCATCCCGCGCGCAGCGTACGCGCTACGCGCGGGATGACGTCGTGGGTCACTCTCCGCCCAGGACGCCGCCGTCATCGTCCTGGTCGGGGCCGGCCTCGGCGGCCAGGTCGCCGGGGCGTCCCTCGCCGGTGTCGCTGGAGTCCTCGGGCGCAGCCGGGACGGGTCCGGGGTTGGCCAGCTGCCCGTCCTCGTCGGCGGTGGTGTCGTCGGTGTCGTTACGTGCGTGCGTGGGGTCAGTCATGACGCTGATGTACCCCAGGGCCGTTCGGCTGAACCTGCGCAGCGGCTCAGACCGCCGACGTCATCGCCTCGAGCATGCCCTTGGTGGCGAGCTCGTCGGCCAGCTCGTTGTCGGCGACACCCGAGTGCCCCTTGACCCAGAACCACTCCACGTCGTGCCGCTCGCACGCGGCCTGGAGCCGCTGCCACAGGTCGACGTTCTTGACCGGCTGCTTGGCCGCGGTGCGCCAGCCGTTGCGCTCCCAACCGGCGACCCACTGGGTGATGCCGCTGCGGACGTACGTGCTGTCGGTGTGCAGGTGGACGATCACCGGCCGGGTCAGCGCCTCCAGCGCCATGATCGGCGCGGTCAGCTCCATGCGGTTGTTCGTCGTCGAGGTGGGCTCGCCGCCGAACATCTCGCGGACGTGGTCGCCCTGCCGCAGCAGGGCACCCCATCCGCCGGGCCCAGGGTTGGGGGTGCAGCCGCCGTCGGTGTGGATGATGACCGGTAGTTCGTCGTTCACCGGTCCATCCTGCCGCGGCGGTCCCGCTCGCCGGCGCTCCCCCGCCGTACGATCGGCGTGTGCCATCTCGCAGTCGGACCGCCAGGTACGCCCGACGCCGCCAACGCCGGATGGCCGCGGTCGACCACGACCTCACCGACGAGCAGTGGGCCGCGCTCACGTCCGCCTGGGGCGGGTGCGCGTACTGCGGGGCCGAGGGGGCGAAGCTGCAGAAGGACTGCATGCTGCCGATCTCGCGCGGCGGTCGCTACACGCTCACGAACGTCGTGCCGGCCTGCGCCTCGTGCAACGCCAGCAAGTGGAACCTCGAGGTCACGAGCTGGCTGCGCCGCAAGAAGCTGGACGAGGGCAGGTTTTTGCTGCGCCAGGTCGAGATCCTGCGTGCGGTGACCGCTGCCGGCTGAGCGGCCGACGGGGTCCTACTCTCTCAGTCGGCCAGCAGGGTACGAGCTCCCGCCACGTACGTCGGCGGATCCAGGTCGCCGCTGACCGCGGCGCGCACGATGAACCCGTGGCAGATCGCGATCATCACGGGCGCCAGCGCCTCGGCGCTCGCGCGGTCAGCGCGATCCGTCCCGCGCTGGTCGCACCACGGCCGGATGGCGCGGACGAAGACCTGCTCGAGCTGGCCCGTGAACTCCTGCACCGTGCTGCGGATCTCGGCGTCGACTGACGACTCGGCCCAGAACTGGACGAAGACCTCGAACGGCACGTCGTCGTCGATGAGTGAGGTGAGCGCGAGCTCGACGATCTGTGCCGGCGACGGGTGCCCGGGCCCGTCGGCAGCCGTGAACGCATCGATCCTGTGGGCCCGGCCATCGAGGACCTGCGCGGCGACGTGACGGATGAGCTCGGCCTTGTTGCTGAAGTTGCCGTAGATGGCTCCGGCGGAGAGGCCGGACTCGTCGATGATGTCCGCCATCGTCGTGCCGGAGAGCCCCTGCCGCCGCATGCACCGCAGCGTGGCGCGCGCGATCTCGTCTCGACGGGCGTGGCGGTGGGCATCGGAGACCTTGGGCATGGACAAAAGAATAGACGTTCTTTATTCTAAAAGAACAAACATTCCTTTTTGGGGGCACCCATGATCACGACAGCGCAGTCGCCGCACACTCGTTGGAGCTTCACCGCCGCCTTCGGCACCGCCGGAGGCCTGATCGTCGGACTCGTCGTCCTGGCGTTCCTGTGGCCCGTGGCCACGTCGTCGCCGAAGGACCTCCCGGTCGCGGTCACGGGCCCCCCGGGCGCCGTCGCCGCCGTCAAGGCGCAGGTCGCCAAGGCCGGCGGCCCGCTTGAGCTCGAGGAGGTCACCGACCGGGCCGCGGCGATCCGGGCCATCGAGCACCGCGACGTCTACGGCGCCCTGGTCCTGGGCGAGCCCCACGGGACGCTGATCGCGTCCGGCGCGAGCCCGGTGGCCGCCCAGATGCTGCGCGGCGTCGCGGCCGAGATGTCGGCAGCCTCGGGCACGGCGTCACCGGTGACCGATGTCGTGCCACTGTCGTCCGACGACCCGAACGGATCCGGTCTCACCGCAGCGTCGTTGCCCATCGTCCTCGGCGGGCTGATCGGCGGCCTCCTGATCTCGGTCCTGGTGGTCGGCGTGACGAGGCGGCTGGCGGCGCTCGTCGTCTACGGCGTCGTCGCCGGCGTGGCCGCGGCCCTGGTGATGCAGACCTGGTTCGGCATCCTGGAGGGCAACTTCTGGCTCGAGGCAGCGGCGCTCGGCCTCGCAATGCTGGCCACGTCCGCCTTCGTCGTCGGCTGCACCGCGCTGATCGGACGCGCCGGCATCGCGGTGGGCATCGCGACCACGCTGCTGATCGCCAACCCGATCTCGGGCGCCACCCAGCCGCGCGAGTTCATCGCCGGCCCTTGGGGCGAGATCGGGCAGTTCCTCGTGCCCGGCGCAGGCAGCTCCCTCATCCGTCAGCTCAGCTACTTCCCGGACGCGTCGGCACTGCGGGAGTGGCTCGTCCTGGCCGCGTGGGCACTGGGCGGCGCGGCCCTCATCGCGCTGGGACACAACCGTGACCGTTCACCGATCCCGGTGCCCGCGTTCGAGCTCGAGAAGGAGGCCACGCACGCCGCTGCGTGACCCCTCCGACGGCGACTCGCGCTCGGTCGGGCGCGCTGCGAGGATGTCCGGGTGCGTCGTGCCGTGACTCCCCTGCTCGCCGTCACGGTGGCGATGGTGCTCGCGGACTCGGCAGTCGTCACGCTGGCGCTCCCGGACATCCTGCGCAACCTCGACGCGTCCGTCGGCCAGGTCGCCTGGGTGCTCATCGCGTACAACCTCGTGCTCGGCATGGCCGCGGTCCCCGCCGCCGCTGCGTTCTCCCGCGTGCAGCCTCGGGTCTTCAGCGCCGTGGGCGTGGCGGTGTTCGCCGGCGCGTCCGCGTGGTGCGCGCTGGCGGACTCGATCGAGGTGCTGATCGTGGCGCGGTGCGTGCAGGCCGTCGGCGGCGCTCTCGCCTTGATCGGGTGCCTCGAGCAGCTGGTCGAGGTGCGGGGCGAGCGCCGCGGTATCGCGACCTGGGTGACCGCCGGTGTGGTCGGGACCGCCGCCGGACCGGTCGCGGGCGGCCTGCTCACCCAGGCGATCTCGTGGCAGGCCATCTTCGTGGTGCAGGTTCCCTTCGCGCTGCTCGCCGTTCCCGCCGCACTCAGCGTGGCGTCCGCACCACCCCGGGCGAGCGACCGGCACCGGCCCGCCGTGCGGGCGAACGTGACCCTCGCCCTGATGTCGGCCGCCCTCACCGCGGCACTGTTCCTGCTTGTCCTGCTGCTGGTCGAGGGCTGGGGCCGCTCCCCCGCCACCGCGGCCGTGACGGTGTCGGTCGTGCCGCTCGCGGCGCTGGGCGCCCGTCCGCTCGTACGCCTGTTGCGGCCTCCGCCCGACGTCGAGGTCGCGGTGGGCTGCTTCCTCGTCGCGGGCGGGCTCGTCGGGCTGGCCGTCCCTCCGTCGGCCCACCTGGTCTGGACGATCGCGCCACAGGCGCTGGTGGGCCTCGGGCTCGGGCTGACGGTGGACCGTCTGACGTCCCAGGCCATGGAGATGCGGCTGCCCCGGGCCCGGCACGCCGGCTGGACGATCAGCGCCCGGCACGTGGGCGTCGTGCTGGGCCTGGCGGTCCTGACGCCGGTGTTCACCGCGGACCTCCGGGACGCCGAGCAGCCCGCACAGGAGGCGATCACGTCCCTGGTGCTGGACTCACCGCTGCAACCCGAGGACAAGATCGCCGTCGCCCAGGCGCTCGGCGACGCGCTGTCGGACCAACAGGGACAGGTCCCGGACCTGCACAGCGCGTTCGCCACGCTGGACGTCGCCCCTCAGGACCGTCCCGCCACCGATCGCCTCGAGCGAGACCTCGACGCGCAGCTCGAGCGCGCGGCGACGTGGGCGTTCCGGGACTCCTTCCTGATCGGGGCCGGCATCGCCCTGCTGGCGCTGCTCAGCTCGATCCGGCTGCGACGGAGGACGGCATGACCGCCCCGCCCCGTTGGATCGCGCTCCCGCTCGCGGCGGTGCTGCTCGTCTGCGGGGTGATCGGGGTCCAGCTGGCGAACGGCGGCGGGACGTACGAGCCCCTGCGCCCGGCCGATCCGTGCGCCGAACGCACCGCCACCTCGCGCGCCGACGGCATCGACGGACTCACCGAGCGCCTGGTGCTGCTCGGCGTCAACGACGCCGCGTGCCGGCTGGGCGTCACCCGCGAGGCCCTCACGCTCGAGCTCGCACAGTCCGGCGCGCGCACGGACGCCGAGATCGACGCGCTGCGCGCCGGCCTGCTGTCCGCGGTCCGGCAGATGAAGAAGGACGGCTCCCTGCCGCCCGCCTCGGACCTCGTCGACGAGGCACTCGACTCCGCGAACCTGAACGGGCTGCTCGAGCGGGCGATCCGCCTCGTGCCGGACTCCGTGATCAACCGGGCACTGAGGACCGACGACGTGCTCGAGCGGGCGATCGAGGACCTGGACCTGCGCGCCCTCCTCGCGAACCTCGACGACCAGGACGACCTGGAGCGCCAGGTCGAGGCGGCGGTCACCGAGGCGGTCAAGGAGTCCCTGCTCGCCCGCCTGCGCAACCTGCTGTGACCGCGATCGATGGATTCGTTCGGGTCTCCCGGTGATAATGGTGCGCACCGGGCCGCCCACGGCCGCACGGCCCGGGGAGACGACACCGTCGAAGGAGCGCCACCCATGCCCGAGCCCGCCCCCGACACCGACGGCCACCGGTCGAGCCGCCGTCCGCGCGACCTCGACGTCGATCGGGAGGCGCCCGTGCTGGTGGAGCTGTCCCGGACGATCGACGCGCCACTGCCGGTCGTCTGGCGCTGTCACACCGACATCGACGCCTGGCCCAGCTGGCAGCCGGACGTCTCCAGCGCCCGGCTCGACGGCGCGGTCGAGCCCGGGAGCACGTTCGAGTGGCAGACCCACGGCCTCGACATCACCTCGACCATCACGCAGGTGGTCCTGAACAGCCGCATCGTCTGGGCCGGTCCGGCTGAGGGCATCCACGGCATCCACGTCTGGACCTTCACCCCGACCGACGAGGGCGTGGTCGTGCACACCACCGAGTCGTGGTCCGGGCCGCCCGTCGAGGCCGACCCGGACGGCCTGCGGGCCAACCTCACCGTGTCACTGGCGACCTGGCTCGACCGGCTCAAGGAGATGTGCGAGTCCCGTGGGACGGATCGGACGGCGGGGTCAGCTGGCGAGCAGCGCGATGCCCGCCACGACGACGACTGACGCCACCACCTTCGCCACGGGCCGCGCCTCGCGAAGGACCGCGACCCCGTACAGGCTGACCAGGACGACGCTGATCTCCCGCAGCGGCGCGACCAGGGACAGCGGCGCTCGCTGCACCGCGAGGAGCACGAGGATGTAGGCCAGCGGCGACAGCACCCCGAACGCGACGATCCGCCCCACATGCTGTCGGCCCGCTGCACGCAGCTGCTCGCCCCTGCCGCGCAGAGCGGGGGCGTAGAGCACGAGCTCGGCTGCCGTGCAGCCGACCATGAACGCCACGGGCGACACCTTCCACTCCTGGACGGCGTGCGCGTCCCACAGCGAGTACGCGGCGATCGAGAGCCCGGTCAGCAGGCCGTAGAGGATGGCCGGGTCGCGCAGCAACGCGCCCACCGACTGGTTCGCGTCCACCAGCGCGATGATTGCCACTCCGCCGATGACGACGAGCACCCCGACCACCGCGAGCACACCGGGCCGCTCCTGGAAGAGGAGCACGGCCAGCAGGCAGGTGACGACGGGACCAGTGGCGCGTGCCGTCGCGTAGACGGTCGACACCTGGCCCCGGGCGTACCCCCGCTGCAGCACCACCATGTAGAAGGTGTGGAGCACCCCTGAGACCGCGGCCGCGACGAGCAGGTGGAGCCATCCGCCACCGGTGCCGCCGGTCACCGGCACCAGACCGATCCACACGACCGTGCTGGAGAGCGCGCCCCACCACAGGAACGGCAGTCCCACGTGGCTGACCCCGTGGGCCACGATGTTCCATGCCGCGTGCGCGACCGCTGCACTGAGGACCAGCGCCAGCGCGGTCGTGGTCATCGGGCCGTCTGGACGATCGTGCGTGGCCCGATCACGCCTGGACCAGCGTCCCGCCCCGCACGGTCAGCTCGGCCGCATCTGCCAGGCTCCGCAGGACCTGGGTGCCGGGGTCGTCCGAGAGGGCCTGGGCGTCGAACGAGCCGGTCAGCACCCCGACCACGACACCCGCCCCGGCACGGTGCCCGGCGAGGACGTCGTTCGGCGTGTCCCCGGCGACCAGCACGCGTCGCACGTCGACGACGCCGGTGGCCTCCATGCAGTGGAAGATCAGGTACGGAGCGGGGCGGCTGGCCGCGACCTCGTCGGACGTCACGATGGCGTCGACCGTGTCAGCGGGTCCCGGACCCACGGTCCAGCCGAGGCCGTCCAGGATGGCCGAGGCGATGTCTCGTGAGTAGCCGGTCTGCAGCGCGACACGCACGCCGTCGGACCGCAGGTCGGCCAGGAGCTCCATGACGCCGGGGATCGGCGCGGGCGGGGAGGACCGGTAGGTGGCGATCAGACGCGCGCGGAACGCAGCGAACACCGCGTCGACCGCAGCCTCGTCGTGCGGCGCCCCGAGACCCTCGAGCAGCCCCTCGATCGCCCCGTGCTTGGAGGTGCCCTTCCAGCGTGCGAGCAGCTCCGGCGGGACGTCACGACCGGCCGCTTCCGCCACGGTCGACTCGAGCACGACGTAGACCAGTCCGCCCTCGTCGATCGTGGTGCCGGCCATGTCGAGGCATGCGAGGTCGATGGTGCGGGTGCTCATGAGGTCTCCTTGATGATGCGCAGGTCTGGCTGGACGCCCACGCCGGTCGGCTGGGCGTTGTCGATGGTGAACGCCACGCGGTCCGGCCGGTAGCGGTCGTCGGCGTACTCCAGGCACGCACCGGTGCTGTCCACGGCGCGACGGCGCTCACGCAGGAGCGGCGCACCGGGCTCGATGTCGAGGTGCATCGCGTCGACCTCGTCAGCCGCGACGGCGTCGATCGTGTGGCGCCCTTCGCTGAGGTCGACACCACGGGACATCAGGTAGGCGTAGATCGAGCCGTGGTCGGGGTCGAAGTCGAACAGCAGGCGCCCGACCGGCTCGATGAAGCTCGAGCGCTCGAGCATCGCCGGCGTCCCGTCGAGGGTGCGCAGTCGCAGCACGTCGACCACCGGGTCGCCCTCCCCGATGCCGAGCGTCTGCGCGGCGACGGCCGAGGCGCCGCGGCGGGCAATCTCGATCGTGTGCTGCCCGGGCGTGCGGCCGATCTTCTCGGCCCACGCGGTGAAGGACATGAACGTCTCGAACGGCTGCGGGGCGACCGCTTCACGGACGACGGGACTGCGTCCCCTGCCGCCGGAGATCAGGCCCTCGTGGCGGAGGGTCGCCAGGGCAGCGCGCACCGTCCCTCGCGAGGCCCCGAACCTCGCGCAGAGGACCGTCTCGGACGGGATCTGCTGGCCCACCGCGAGTCGGCCGTCCGCGATCTGTTGGCGCAGCTCCTGCGCCACGGCCACATTCATCGGAACGCTCACGCGACCCTCCTCTTGATCAGACAACAGGGTGCCTGCTTGCGTCCCACCCTGCCAGAGGCCGGGGCGACACTTCCAGAACCGCAACGTGAACGACCGGTTAACTTGTCTATACAAGTTGCCGACATCCCTTGACCGGCTGTGCTGCCCCTGGCCAGCGTGGGTGACGTGAACATCTCCCCCACCTACGACCTGGCCGTCGTCGGAGCCGGCATCGTCGGCCTGGCCCACGCCTACGACGCGGTCACCCGCGGCCTCACCGTCGTGGTCCTGGATCGCGACGAGCGCGCCGTCGGCGCGTCCATCCGCAACTTCGGCCACATCTGCACGACCGCTCAGACCGGCCGCGCCCTGGAGCTCGCGCTCGTGGCCCGCGAACGCTGGCTGCAGCTCGGGCGCAAGGCAGGGTTCGACGTCCGAGAGTGCGGCACCCTGGTGCTGGCACGCGCCGACGACGAGCGCGCAGTTCTCGAGGAGCTGGCCGCCTCACGCGGTGCCGATCACGTGCGGTTCCTCGACCGCGACGAGGCGTCGGACCTGCCGATCGGCGGTCGCGACGTCGTCGCTGCCGCCCATCTGCCACTGGATCTCCGGGTGGACCCGCGGACCGCGCCGGCGGCCATCGCCCGGTGGCTGGCGGACGAGGGCGTGGACTTTCGTTGGCGGAGCTCGGTCGCGTCGATCGAGGCGAGCGGGACGAGCGGCTCCGCCACCGTGCGCACCTCCCGCGGACGGGTGACGGCACGTCGCGTCGTGGTCGCCACGGGCCACGACATCGACCGCCTGTATCCCGATCTCGCGGACGCACGAGCCGTCACGCGATGTCGGCTGCAGATGCTCGAGGTCGCGCCCCCCGGTGGGGTCCGGATCCAGCCGGCCGTCCTGACGGGCCTGTCGATGCTGCGCTACGGGGCGATGGCGTCGACCGCGGCGGCCGATGCCGTGCGTCAGAGGTTTGCGACCGACCAGCCCGAGCTGCTCGACGTCGAGATGAACCTCATGCTGACGCAACGTCCCGACGGCGCGATCGTCCTCGGCGACACCCACCACTACGCCACGACGCCCCTGCCGTTCAACGAGGAGCAGGACGCACAGCTGCTCCTCCGCGAGGGGGCTCGCCTGTTCGGCACCGACCTGACGGTGCTGCGTCGTTGGAGCGGCGTCTACGCCTCGTCGCCGCAGACCGACTTCCTGATCGAGGCCCCGGAGCCGGCCGTCCGGCTGGTCGCCGTCACCTCCGGGATCGGGATGACCACCGCCCTCGGCCTCGCCCCCACCGTCCTGTCCGACCTCTTCTAGCCACCCCCAGGAGCCATCATGACCATCAGCCGTACCCGCAGCGCCATCACCGGTGCCCTCGCCCTGACCGCCGCACTCACCCTCGCCGCCTGCGGCGGATCGTCCACGGCCTCGTCCGCGGACGACGCCACCTGCCCCCACGGCAAGATCCGCTTCGGGGTCGAGCCCTTCGAGGATCCCGCCAAGCTGACGCCGGCCTTCAAGGTCGTCGGCGAGGCGCTGTCGGAGAAGCTCGACTGCCCCGTCGAGATCACTGTCGTCGACAGCTACGCGGCCGAGGTCCTCGCCATGAAGAACGGCAAGCTCGACCTGGGCGTGTTCGGCCCCCTCGGCTACGTCTTCGCCAGCCAGGAGGCCGGGGCCGAGCCGGTGGCCTCGTTCGGCACGTCCGACGGCAAGCTGTCGACGTACAACGGCGGCATCTGGGTCAAGAAGGGGTCGCCCATCACCTCGATCGACGACCTGAAGGGACAGAGCCTGGCCCTGTCCGAGCCCGGATCGACCTCCGGCGACGCGCTGCCGCGGCAGGCCCTGGCGGACGCCGGGATCAAGGAGTCGGACCTCGACATCACGTACGCGGGCGGCCACCCCGAGGCGCTCCTCGCGCTGACCCACGGCAAGGTCGACGCAGCGGAGATCAACTCGCAGCAGCTCGCGACGTCCACCTCCGAGGGACAGTTCGACGAGGCCGACTACACGCAGATCTGGCAGTCCGACCCGATCCCCAACGACCCCATCACCGTGGCCGGGTCCGCCTCGCCGGAGTTCAAGAAGGCCGTCAAGGACGCGTTGCTGGACCTGCCGGCCGCGGCCGTCGCCAAGGCCGGCAGCCTGCTCGACGTCGATCCGGCCGGACCCCTGCTGGCCGTGGACAAGTCCACGTACCAGCCCCTGTTCGACCTGGCCGAGACGCTCGGCCTGACGACGGACGACCTGTGAGCGTCATGCGAACGACCGAGCCGCTCCCGCCGATCGCCGCGATCCCCGTCGCCCCTGCCCTGACCATCCGCGGCCTGAGCAAGACGTTCGGCGACAGGGTCGTGCTCGACGGCCTGGACCTCGACGTCGCGGCCGGCGAGCTCGTGTCGCTGCTGGGCGCCAACGGATCGGGGAAGTCGACGGCGTTGAAGTGCGTCGTCGGCCTCGAGACACCGTCGGCCGGTGTCGTTCAGATCGAGGGCGCCCCCGTCGAACGGCGCGCCGCGATGGTGTTCCAGGGCATCCACCTGGTGCCGAGACGAAGCGTCCTGGACAACGTGTGCGCGGGCGCCCTCGGCCGGCTGACCTGGCGACACTCGTGGTCGACCTGGGCGGTGCCGAACGACGTGCGCGAGGAGGCCATGGCGTGCCTGGCCCGGGTCGGACTGGCTGATCGCGCCCATGACCGCACCGGACGGCTGTCCGGAGGCCAGCAGCAACGCGTCGCCATCGCGCGGGCCCTGTGCCAGCGCGCCCCGGTGCTGCTCGCCGACGAGCCGGTCTCGGCGCTGGACCCGGCGGCGGCCGAACAGGTCATGACGCTGCTGCGGTCGCTCACGAACGACGGGATCGCCGTCGCAGCAGTCCTGCACCAGCCCGACCTGGCACGTCGACACTCCGACCGGATCGTGGGGCTCATGCACGGCCGGATCGACTTCACCGGCTCGCCGCGCGACGTCACCGATGACCTGATCGGCCAGCTGTACGCAGCGGACCGAGGCGCGGCATGACGATCCTGACGCAGCCACGGATGGCCGTCCCGCCCCGCCCCCGCGGCCGGCTCGGCCTCGTCGCGGGCAGCGCCGTAGCGGCCGGGCTGGTGGCCCTGCACGTGTGGGCCTGGCTGGCCACCGACTTCTCGCTGGCTGCGCTGGCGTCGGGCTGGGACGGCATGGTCAGCTTCCTCGGCGACGCGCTGCCGCCGGACCTGGCGTGGAACGCGGTCGTCCGTCCCGGCATCGACGCATGCCTCGTGACGTTCGCGATCGGGCTGATGGGCACGACCCTGTCAATCCCGACGTCTCTCGCGCTCGCAGTGCTGGGTGCCCGGACGACGTCCCGCAACCCGGTGATCTACCAGGCGGCCAGGTCCGTGATGTCGTTCCTTCGAGCCGTTCCCGACATTGTGTTCGCCCTGGTCTTCGTGACCGCGGTCGGCCTCGGTCCGTTTGCGGGCGTCCTGGCTCTCATCTGCCACAACACCGGCGTCATGTCCAAGCTCTGGTCCGAGTCGATGGAGGAGATCGACTCCGGGCCGATCGACGCCCTCCGGGTCGCCGGGGCATCGAGCGCCCAGATCGCGTCCCACGTCGTGCTGCCCAGCGTCGTCCCCCAGTTCGTCGGGCTCCTGCTGTACCGCCTCGACGTCAACGTGCGGTCCTCGCTGGTCCTCGGACTGGTCGGCGCCGGTGGTGTCGGCTTCCTCATCAACCAGTCGATCTCGCTGTTCCGGTTCGACGAGATGATGACGTACATCCTCATGGTGCTGGTCATGGTCGTCGCGGTCGACCTGCTCAGCGGCGCCGTCCGCAAGCGGCTGAACGCATGAGCACGGCCACCGCAGCAGTCTGGTCCGGCGAGGGCTTCCGCACCCTGCAGCTCCCCCTGCCACAGCTGGACGCAGGCGAGCTGCTGATCGAGGTCGAGCTCGCGACGATCTGCGGCAGCGACCTGCACACCGTGACCGGCCGGCGCAGCACCCCCGTGCCCACCGTCCTCGGGCACGAGGCCGTGGGTCGTGTGGTCGCGGCGGGGCCCGACGCCCCCGCACGGGTGGGCGACCGGGTCGTGTGGACGATCGGCACGGCGTGCGGTGAGTGCCGCCGGTGCCGGCGCGGCCTGACGCAGAAGTGCACCGACGTGCGCAAGTACGGGCACGAGCGGATCGAGGACCGCTGGGCCCTCAGCGGCTCCTTCGCGACCCACGTCCATCTGCTGCCGGGAACAGGCGTCGTCGTCGTTCCCGAGGATGCGCCCGCAGCGCTCCTCGCCCCGGCCGGGTGCGCGACCGCCACGGTGACGGGCGCCGCTCGTCGGGTCGGCCTCAGCGCCGAGGACGAGGTCGTCGTGGTCATGGGGTGCGGCATGCTCGGGCTGACGGCCGTGGCCTACGCCGTGGACATGGGGATCACCACGGTGATCGCCTGCGACGTCGACGCCTCACGACGCCGGCTCGCCGCGGAGCTCGGCGCATCCCGGACCTGCCACCCGGACGACCTCAGTGAGGTCGTCGGTCCCGATGGTGCCGACGTCGTGCTCGAGCTGTCCGGGCAGCCGAGCGCGGTCGAGGGCGCGATCGGCGTCGCTGGGGTCGGTGGTCGCGTCGCCCTCGTCGGCTCGGTGTCCCCGGGTCCGGCAGTCGCCATCGACCCGGAGTCGGTCGTCCGGTCGCTCACCACGATCATCGGCAGCCACAACTACACGTCTGTCGACCTGCAGGAGGCGGTGTCGTTCCTGGTGCGGACGAAGCATCGCGACCTGCTCGCCGCCCTGGTGTCGCCACCGATGGGGATCGACCGCATCGACGACGCGATCGCCGTGGCCCGACGCGGTGGCGCACCCCGTACGTCGCTCGTCCCGCGTGATGCTGGGGTGGCGCTCGACGACCCGCTCGTCCCCTAGCGTCGGCCCTTGGCGAAGTACAGCAGCGGACCGACGGGCTGCACGAACGACGCCAGCGCCCACACGACCTTCGGGCCGCGGACCTCGCGGGCGGGCCGGCGAGCCAGGTCGCGCCAGGCCGCAGCCGTCAGGACCACCTCGACGGCGCCCACCACGCCGAGAGCTCGTCGCTGTCCGATGGTGAGGTCCGACCACTTCTTCTGAGCCATGGACCGACGCTATCGCCTGCCCCTCCCGAGCCGTCTGCCCGGTCGAAGGATCAGCGGGCGCGCAGCCCGTCGAGGACGACGGCCAGCAGATGACCGGCGCGCGCCTCCCGCTCGGCGTCGTCCAGGCGGGTGAGGTAGCCGACCAGCAGCACCACGTCGCGGGCGTCGACGTCTGCGCGCAACGACCCGTCCGCCCGGCCCGCCGCGAGCAGCACCTCGATCGCCTCGTCGATCGGGCCATGGCTGCCGGCGATGAGGTCGGACCGCGAGGCGGCCTCGATCACGTTGAACACACCGTGCTTGACGTTCGCGTAGTCGGCCAGACGGTCGAACCACAGCCGCAGCGCCTCGACGGGCAGATGATCGCGCAGCAGGGCCGGCGCGAGAGCGCAGAGCTCGTCGACGTCCGCGCGGTACACCTCGAGCAGCAGTGACTCCCGGTTCGGGAAGTGCCGGTAGAGCGTGCCCTGGCCGACGCCCGCCTCCTTCGCGATCGCGTTGAGACGCAGGTCGCCCGACCGCGTCACGGCACGGCGGGCCGCAGCGATGAGGCGCGCGCGGTTGTCCTTCGCGTCTGCGCGCAGAGGGGCGTCAGCCATGACGGGTCGATCCTCCTTGATAACCGGACACGTGTCCGATACGGTCGATGACGTAAGTGGACACGTGTCCAGTCTAGCCAATGGGAGATCACCATGTCAGACACCACCACCGCCCTCCAGGGGAAAGTCGTTGCCATCACCGGCGCCAGCAGCGGCATCGGGGAGGCCACCGCTCTCCTGCTGGCCGAGCGCGGAGCCACGGTCGTGCTCGCTGCACGACGCACCGACCGACTCGACACGATCGCGGCCGGCATCACCGCACGCGGCGGGCAGGCCGCGGTCCTGGCGACCGACGTCACGCAGCGCGCGGACCTCGTCGCTCTCGTCACCCTCGCCACTGAGCAGTTCGGGCGCCTCGACGCCCTGGTGAGCAACGCCGGCATCAGCAAGATCGGCCCGGTCGACGAGATCGACCTGGACGGGTGGGACGCCATGATCGACGTCAACCTGCGCGGCGTCCTCAACGGCATCGCGGCGGCCCTGCCGGTCTTCCGCAGCCAGGGCCACGGGCACTTCGTCACGACGGTGTCGACGGCGGGGATCAAGATCACGCCGACCATGGCCGTGTACGGCGCCACCAAGAACGCGGTGCGGACACTGATGGAGGGCCTGCGCCAGGAGTCCACCAGCGGCGGGCTGCGGACGACCTCCATCTCCCCCGGGTACGTGCGCACCGAGCTGGCCGGCTCGATCGACGACCCCGCGAGACGCGCTGAGGTCCAGGCCGGCATGGACAGCTTCGCGATCGCACCGGAGGCCGTGGCTCGCGCGATCGCGTTCGCCCTCGAGCAGCCGAGCGACGTCGAGATCGGCGACCTCACCATCCGGCCGACGACGCAGGGATGAGCGGTCGATGAGAGGGAGATCGGTTGCGGGGGCTCGGGCGCGTCAGCACGGGTCTGCTGGTCGTCGGCGTCGCCCGTGTGCTGTTCGAGAACGAGACCGTCACCGGCTCGGTGTCCAGGCAAGCGGTGATCAGCCACGGGCTGGTGCGGCTCGGCTCCGCGCCGCGTTCTCACCGCTGGGAAAGACCGTCGATATTACCTGTGGTCGCGGCAAAAGGGTGTCGGTGGCGACGTCTAGGTTTGAGGTATGGCCACCACGAGAGCCTCGACCACCCAGTCGCTGTCGGATGCCGTACGACGGCAGGCCATGGCCGAGGCACACACCATCGTGGCGATGCTCGACTACCGCGATGCCGAGCTGGCCCGTACCGCGGTGATTGAGTCGTCGCTTCGGCGCAAGATCGAACGGTCCGCGATCGCGTTGACGATCGGTGAGGCCACCGGCATGTCCGAGGCACAGATCCAGCTGCGACTCTCGATCGCCGACCGGGTCCGCGACAAGACACCACAGGTGTGGGAAGCGTTCGTCGGCGGGCTCATCGACTTCTCCCGGGTTCGTGACATCAGTGCCGCGATCGAGAAGCTGCACCGCGAGGAGTCCGTGGCCCGGCTCGAGAACCGGGCCATCGCCTACGCGACCGGCCACACCGGCACCGAGCTGCGCCAGTGGTTGCGGCGGTTCGTCCAGCGGGTCGAGGCCGACCTCGCTGTCGAACGGGCCGACGCCGCTCGGGCCGACCGGCACGTGGCCGTTGCTCATGGGGATGACTCGATGTCGTGGCTGAACGCCTATCTTCCTTCCCACGAAGCAGCCGCCATCGAGGCCCGGCTGCGCAAGGAAGCCCGCAAACCCGCAGCTGATGACGATGACCGCACCGTGGCCCAACGTGAAGCGGACCTGCTGGTCGCCTGGTGCACCGATTCGGAGGCCGCCACCAGCGCGATCGACGCGAACATCGCCGTCACCGTCGGGGCCGACGTCCTCGCCGGCGTGGTGCCCGGGTTCGCCGAGTCCACCGACGGCTGCTGGGCCGTCCCCGCACCATGGCTGGCCGATGTAGTCGCGACCGGTGGCACATTCTGGCACCGCATCATCGTCGACCCCGTCCGCGACGACGTGCTGTCGCACGAATACATCGGGCGCTTCGCCCCCGACACCCTCGCCGTCGCGCTGCAGTTCCTGCACGGTGTCTGCCAAGCACCCGGATGCATGGTCCCGGCCGAACGCTGCGACCTCGACCACCGAATACCGCATCCGGTCGGTCCCACCACCGGCGACAACATGGGACCGCTGTGTCGAAGACACCACAACCTCAAGGGCCACGGTCTGCTCCACTGGTCCACCAGCCCACCAGCCGAGCTGATCGTCATCGAGCTCTACGCGCCGACGCCCACCGTCGAGATGGAGTACGTCGCCGCCTGACCCGGTCCGACGACGAGCTCTCGGACCGCACCCTGGCCGCCGCACGGCCCTGGCGGTGGTCCATACTACGAAGGTGTCGACCTCCTCTGAGGTGGCCCACGCGGACGTGGTGTAGTTGCAGCACGCTTCCCTTCCAGGGATGGAGTCGAGGTTCAAATCCTCGCGTCCGCTCCACATTCCTCCGCCCGGCACCTGCGCCTTCCGGCGCACACGGAGACGAATGACAGCGCTCCGGCTCAGCCAGTTCTGTAGCGGCGCTCGACTGCGGCCGTCACGAGACCCCACTCGCTCGACGCCACCCGATCGACGACCTCGGTCATGGCACCGCCCTCTCTCCGCATCACCCGTCGACGCCTCGTCGACCGTCACACCGTCGATGATCCCGCGCGCCGTGACCAAGATCCCAAAGGTCGGCCACATGCCGCCCGCACGTCGACGCCAGGTCGGGCAGCCAACATGCTCGGAGCAGGCGACACGCCCTCCGTACGCGAGAACTCCCTCTGACCTGCGGAAACGCACCGATTCAGACGTTGAAGCGGAACTCCACGACGTCGCCGTCGGCCATGACGTACTCCTTGCCCTCCATGCGCACCTTGCCCTGCGCCTTGGCGGCGGCCATCGAGCCGGCCTCGACCAGATCGTCGAACGAGACGATCTCGGCCTTGATGAAGCCGCGCTCGAAGTCCGTGTGGATGACGCCGGCGGCCTGCGGCGCGGTGGCGCCCTTGGGGATCGTCCACGCGCGCGACTCCTTGGGGCCGGCGGTGAGGTACGTCTGCAGCCCGAGGGTGTCGAAGCCGACCCGCGCGAGAGCGTCCAGGCCGGGCTCCTCGACGCCCATGTCGGCCAACATCTCGGCCCGCATCTGCTCGGCGTCCTCGTCGTCGCCCAGCTCCACGAGCTCGGCCTCGGACTTCGCGTCCAGGAAGATCGCCTCGGACGGGGCGACGAGCTCGCGCATGCGCGTCTTCAGGTCCTCGTCGCGCAGCTCGTCGAGATCGCAGTTGAACACGTAGATGAATCGCTTGGCGGTCATCAGGTGCAGGTCGCGCAGCAGGTCGAGGTCGAGCCCCGCCTTGAGCACGCCGGTGCCGGCCTCGAGCGCCTCCTTGGCCTTCTTGGCCTCCTCGAAGGGCGCGACGAGCGACTTGTCCTTGCGGGACTCCTTGTCCAGGCGCGGCAGGGCGTTGTCGATGGTCTGTAGATCGGCCAGCGCGAGCTCGATCGAGATCGTCTCGATGTCGTTGGCGGGGTTGACGTCGCCGTCGACGTGCGTGACGTCCTCGTCGCGGAACACGCGGGTCACCTGGCACAGGGCGTCGGACTCGCGGATGTGGGACAGGAACTTGTTACCCATCCCCTCGCCCTCGGACGCGCCCCGGACGATGCCGGCGATGTCGACGAACTGGACGGTCGCGGGCAGGATCTTCTCCGACCCGAAGATCTCCGCCAGCTTGGCGAGTCGGTGGTCGGGCACCCCCACGACACCGACGTTCGGCTCGATCGTCGCGAACGGGTAGTTCGCCGCGAGCACGTTGTTCTTGGTCAGTGCGTTGAAGAGGGTCGACTTGCCCGCGTTGGGGAGTCCGACGATGCCGATGCTGAGAGCCACAAGGGACGATCCTACGTGCTCACGGGTGGTCGAGGCTAAACGCCCGGAGCTCCTTGTCGTACCAGTCCGACCTCAGGCCGAGATCCGTCATCCCGAGGCGCCGGCAGACCGCCTGCGAACGGACGTTGTCCACGTCCGTCACGGCGTACACCTGGGGCATCCCTGCGGCGAACGCCCGCTCCACCAGTGCGGTCGCCGCCTCGGTCGCGTACCCGTGCCCCCACGCGTCCGGGTGCAGGTGCCAGCCGATCTCGTGCTCGTCGCGGTCCGCGCCGCCGCTGGACGGGATCGGGACGAGCAGGGTCATGCCGATGAACGCCCCGGTGTCGCGGCGCTCGGTCGCGAAGAGGGCGGCGGCCGGGTGCTCGCCGGCCCGCTGGCCCGCGCGCTCGATGCGGGCGTACGCCTCGGTGACGTCCTGCATCGGCGTTCCGGTGCCGCTCCAGCGGGCGACCTCCGGCAGGGAGAACAGCCTGAACAGCGCGGAGGCGTCGTCGGGCGTGAACGGACGCAGGTGCAGGCGCTCGGTGGTGATCGTGTCCATGCCTCGATCCTGCCCGGTCGGTTCACACTTGCGGGTCCAGGCCCGGCGCGCGCGTCCCGCGAGTGGCGCAGTTCGTCCCCCGAGTGGCGCAGAACTGGACGACGCGCCGTCTCACTTCCTTCACCTTGCGCCACTCGCGGATGAGGGGGCCGTGCGACCCGGGCGGAGCCGAGGACGCCGTGGCTAGGCTGCGAAGCATGACCGTCATCAAGATCAACGCCATCACCGTCCCCGAGGGCGCCGGCGACGAGCTCGCCCACCGCTTCGCCGCTCGGGCCGGCGCCGTCGACGACGCACCGGGATTCGAGGGCTTCGAGCTGCTGAAGCCGACCGACGAGCGGACGCAGTGGCTCGTGCTGACGCGCTGGGCCAGCGAGGACGACTTCCAGGCGTGGGTCAGCTCACCGTCGTTCGCCGAGGGCCACCGCACGGCCGCCGAGCGCGCCGGCGGCGACGCCCCCCGTCCCGTCTCGACCCACAGCGAGGTCTGGAGCTACGAGGTCGCCGGCGGCTCCAAGGGCTGAGCCCGCCCCGCGAGTGGCGCATTCCCGTCGCCGAGTGGCGCAGAAGTCGACGACACGCCGTCTCAGATTCTTCATCTTGCGCCACTCGCGGGCTGGGGGGAAATGTCGGTGCGGGCGGTCATCCTTTTGTCATGGACGCCTTCCCCCTCCTCCTCACCGCCCTCCTCGCGCTGGTCGCCGGCCTGTCGATCGGCTACCTGCTCGGCGGACGCCGTGCGCCCAGCGCCTCGGCGCACGACCTCAGCCTCTCGACCGCGGCGACCGCGCAGGCCGTCGAGCCGGTCAAGGAGAGCCTCGACCGGTTCGGTGAGCGGCTGCGCCAGCTCGAGGCGAGCCGCATCGAGTGGCACACCCAGCTGCGCGAGCAGGTGGACGCCGTGCGCCTGACCAGCGACTCGCTGCGCAAGGAGACCGCGTCGCTGGCCACCGCCCTGCGCCGCCCCCAGGTCCGCGGGCGCTGGGGCGAGATGCACCTCAAGCGCACGGCCGAGCTCGCCGGCATGCTCGACCGCTGCGACTTCGACCTGCAGGTCAGCGTCAGCGACGGCGACTCGGTGCTGCGTCCCGACATGGTGGTGCGGCTGGCCGGCGACAAGCGCGTCGTCGTGGACTCGAAGGTCCCCCTCGACGCCTACCTGGACGCCGTCCAGTCCGAGACCGAGGCCGAAGGTGCCGAGCACCTGCGCCGGCACGTCCGCCAGGTGCGCACCCACATCGACCAGCTCGCGGCGAAGTCCTACTGGTCGCAGTTCGACCAGGCCCCCGAGTTCGTCGTGCTGTTCGTGCCCGGCGAGTCGATCCTGTCCGCCGCGCTCGAGGCGGAGCCGACCCTGCTCGAGTACGCCTCGGCCAAGAAGGTCGTGCTGGCCACCCCAACGACCCTCATCGCCCTGCTGCGCACGGTGGCCTACGCCTGGACCCAGGAGCAGCTCGCGGCCAACGCCCGCGAGATCCAGACCATCGCCCGCGAGATGTACGACCGCATCGGCAGCGTCGCCGGTCACGTCGACAAGCTCGGCCGCTCCCTGGAGAGCACCGTCAAGTCGTACAACGACGCCGTGAGCTCGATCGAGTCACGATTCCTCGTCACCGCCCGTCGTTTCAACGCGTTGCACGTGTCCGGCACCCCGGTCGAGTCGCCCAGGCTCGTTGAGTCGACACCCCGTTCATTGACCGCTCCTGAGCTCGTCGATGAACTAACGTCTTAGCCATGACGCAGGCGGTGTCCCGCACACCAGCACGTGTGGCCCGGTACGACCTGAGTGCCGGCCAGGTCCTCGTCGCGTCCTGCGTCGCCATGGCTGCGGTCGTCCTGCTCGACCTGATGGACGGCCGGCTCGGCCTGCTCTACTCGGTCGGCTTCGTCCTGATCGTGATCACCGCACCCCTCAGTGTCGACGTGCGGGGGCTCTTCCCCACCGGGGTCCTGCCGCCCGTGCTGATGATCGTCAGCCTGCTCGCGGTGTGCCTGTTCGAGCCGGACGCGATCCAGGTCAACGGGATGGCCAAGGATGCCAGCACGATCGCGCGCCTCATCGCGGGCACGATCGACCACGGCCTGACGCTCGTGATCGGCCACGGCCTGGCCATCGTGCTGATCGCCCTGCGCATCATCGGCGCCCCCGAGCGCTGACTCCCCCTTCCCAGATCTGCGGGGTCGTGCACGGAAACTGCCCCGTGGAAGCGTGCAGGAGCCCGCACATCTGGGCGGGTGTGCCGGTCAGCCGGTGACCTCGTCGATGTAGCACCAGCGCCAGGCCTCGCCCGGCTCGAAGCTGCGCATCACCGGGTGGTCGGTCTCCTTGAAGTGCGCGGTCGCGTGCCCCTGCGACGAGTCGCAGCAGCCCACGTGACCGCACGTCATGCACAGCCGCAGGTGCACCCAGCTCGTGCCGTCGCGCAGGCACTCCTCGCACCCCTTCGGGGTCCTCGGGTCCGGCACCACGGTCGCTGCCGCCAGGTGCTCGCACGAGCCGTCCAGGTCGTACGTCGGACGCAGCTCGGTCGTGCGGCCGGCGGTCGTCTCGCCCTCGGACAGCCGGTCGAGGATCGACTCCTCGACGTCGAGCGCGTTCATGAGGCGGGCCAGCACGGACTGGTCGACCGTGCCGAGCGCGCGGATCCGCAGCAGCTCCTGGCGCTCGCGATCCAGCATCTTCGCGCGCAGCCGTGAGTACTGCGCGCTCGGCGTCTCGGCACCGCCGAGGCGCTCCCACACCGCGTTCGTGCGGTCCGTCGCGCGCGACCGCAGCCGCTCCATGACCGCCTCGGGCACCGTGCCCTCGACCTCGTCGTCGAGGTACCGCATGCCGGCATCCGTCACCGCCTGGAAGACGGTCGCCTCCTGCAGGTTGTCCTCGTGCCGGTCCGGTCCGGGCACCTTGAGCAGGCGCACGAGCCACGGGATCGTCAGCCCCTGGATCATGAGCGTGCCGACGGTGACCACGAACGCCATCAGCACGAGCACCTCCCGCTGCGGCGTCGACTCCGGCAGCAGGAAGACCGCAGCGAGCGTCACCACCCCGCGCATCCCGGTCCACGCGACCAGGAACGCCGACTGCGGCGTGGGACGCTGCTCGTTCTCCGCGACGCCTGGGATGAGCCGTGGCAGATACGTCGCGGGGAACACCCACACGATCCGCACGACGATCACCGTGACCAGGACCGCGGCGCACGACAGTGCGATGCGGGTGGCGCTGAGGTCCGTCCTGCTGATGTCGTCGACGATCGAGCGGATCTGCAGACCGATCAGCAGGAACACGGAGTTCTCGAGGACGTACGAGATGGTGGCCCAGTTGGTCCGTTCGAACAGCCGGGACGCGCCGGACTGGATGATCGGCGAGCGGTGCCCGAGGATGATGCCGGCCACGACGACGGCCAGCACGCCCGACGGCTGGGAGTCGATGCCAGGCACGCGGACCTGCTCCGCCGGGAGGTACGCGATCCACGGCGTCAGCAGCGACACCGAGACGTCCGTGACCTCGTCCCGGATGTACCGCCGGATGCGCCCCACCACCAGGGCCACCACGACGCCGATCGCGACGCCGCCGATCGCCGACACGGCGAAACCGCCGCCGACCTGCCAGACGCTGACCGACCCCGAGATCGCCGCGATCGACGTGCGCAGGGTGACGATGGCGGTCGCGTCGTTGACCAGGCTCTCGCCCTCGAGGATCGTGACGCTCCGGCGCGGCAGGCCGATCTTGCGGGCGATCGCGGTGGCCGCCACGGCGTCCGGCGGAGCCACCACGGCTCCGAGCGCGAAGCCCACGGCCAGCGGGACGTCCAGCAGGGCCGAGACGAGGAAGCCGACGACAACCGTGGTGAACAGCACCAGGCCGACGCTCAAAAGGCCGATCGGCCTGATGTTGGCCTTGAAGTCGATCAGGGACGTCCGGATGGCCGCGGCGTACAGCAACGGCGGGAGGAGGCCGAGCAGGACGATGTCGGGCGTGAGGCGGATCTCGGGGAACACCGAGATGTACGACCCGATGATGCCCACGACGATCAGCACCAACGGCGGGGACAGGGCGAGCTTGTCCGCGACCGCGGCGACGGCGACCACGACGGCCAGCAGCGTCACGAGGGTGAGTGCGATGTCCACCGCATCATTGTCTCAGCCACGGGAAGGGCCGCCCGCTCGCTCGCGCGGATCCGCAGACGGTCGTACGGTGAGGAGACGTCACCAGTTCCGGGGGGAAGCCTGCCATGACCGTTCTCGTCCGCCGCACCCGTTCGATCGTCGCCGTCGCCGCCGCCGCGGCCCTCGGAGCCACGCTGGTGGGGGTGGCCCCGCAGGACGCGCGGGCGACCGCCTCCGCCCCCGCGGGTGGCGCCACCGCGTACGGCCGAGGCGGAGCGGTCAGCTCGGTGGACGCGAACGCCAGCCGCATCGGCGTCGAGGTGCTGCGCAAGGGCGGCAACGCCGCGGACGCCGCTGTCGCGATGGCCTCGGCCCTGGGCGTCGCGGAGCCGTACAGCGCGGGCATCGGCGGAGGCGGCTACTTCGTCTACTACGACGCCCGGCACCGCAAGGTCAACACGATCGACGGCCGGGAGACCGCGCCGGCGGGCATCAAGCCGGACGCGTTCGTCAACCCGGCGACGGGCCAGCCGTACACGTTCACGCCCGACCTGGTCTCCTCCGGAGTCGCGGTCGGCGTCCCCGGCACGGTGGCCACGTGGCAGTCCGCGCTCGACCGCTTCGGCACGCGGTCCCTCGCCCGGACGCTCGCTCCGTCGATCGAGCTGGCGCGCCAGGGCTTCGTGGTCGACGACACCTTCCGCAACCAGACCCTGGACAACAAGGCCCGTTTCGCGGCGTTCCCCGACACGGCCAAGCTGTTCCTGCCCGGTGGGGACGCCCCCCGGGTCGGCACCCGGTTCCGCAACCCCGAGCTCGCCCGCACCCTGTCCCGCATCGCCGCGCAGGGTCCGGACGCGTTCTACCGGGGCCCGCTGGCCGCCGAGATCGCCGACGTCGTGCAGCACCCCCGCAAGGATCCCGCGTCGGCGTTGCCGGCACCCGCGGGGTCGATGACCACGCGCGACCTCGCGACGTACCGGGTCCGCAAGCAGGACCCGACGAAGATCACCTACCGCGGCCTGTCGGTGTACGGCATGGCACCGTCCTCGTCGGGCGGCACCTCCGTCGGCGAGGCACTCAACATCCTGGAGAACCATCGCCTCGGCGGTGGCTCCCGCACCGCCCGCAGCCTGCACCTGTACCTGGAGGCGTCCGCCCGCGCGTTCGCGGACCGCAACGCGTACGTGGGCGACCCCGCGTTCGTCGACGTCCCGACCAGGACACTGCTGAGCCAGCGCTTCGCGAACTCCCGCGACTGCACGATCGACCCGAGCCAGGCCTCGCCCAAGCCGGTCGCCGCGGGCGCCCTGGACGGCAGGGGCTGCGGGACCCGATCCGCCGCCGAGAAGCCGGACACCGAGAACGTGTCGACCACGCACCTGTCGGTCGTCGACCGATGGGGCAACGCCGCGGCGTACACGCTCACGATCGAGCAGACCGGCGGATCGGCCATGACGGTGCCCGGACGTGGCTTCCTGCTCAACAACGAGCTGACCGACTTCACCGCGGCGTACGACCCGAAGGACCCGAACCGCATCGCCCCGGGCAAGCGGCCGCGCTCGTCGATGGCGCCGACGATCGTGCTGGACAAGGGGAAGGTCAAGTACGTCGTCGGCTCCCCCGGCGGCGCCACGATCATCACCACCGTCCTGCAGATCCTGCTCAACCGGATCGACCTGGGCATGACGCTGCCGCAGGCCGTCGCGGCGCCCCGCGCGTCCCAGCGCAACGCCGCCACGACACCGGCCGAGCCGGAGTTCATCGCCGCGTACGGGGACGCGCTCGCGCCGTACGGTCAGCGGCTCGTGCCCTCGGGCGACCAGTTCACGTCCGCGGCCGAGATCGGTGCCGCGGCGACGATCGAGGTCGGACGCCACGGCCGGATGGTCGCGGCGGCGGAGCCCAGGCGGCGCGGCGGAGGCAGCGCCCAGGTCGTCCACCCGCAGCGGTAGACGACCGCGGCGGGCCGCCTACTTGTAGGCGACCCCTGCGGCCTTCATGTCCTTGCGGAGCTCCGGCGGCAGGGCGAAGATCAGGCTCTCGTCGGCGGTGCGGACCGCGTCCGCGTCAGGGTGGCCGTGGTCGGCGAGGTATCCCAGGACCTGCTGGACGAGGTCGTCCGGCACGGAGGCCCCGGACGTCACGCCGACGGTCTGCACGCCGTCGAGCCACGCCTCGTCGATCTCGGAGATGTCGTCGATCCGGTAGGACGCCTTCGCGCCGGCCTCCAGCGCAACCTCGACCAGACGGACCGAGTTGGAGGAGTTGGCCGAGCCGACGACGATCACCAGGTCGGCGTTCTTGGCGATCTCCTTGACCGCGACCTGGCGGTTCTGGGTGGCGTAGCAGATGTCGTCCGACGGCGGGTCCTCCAGCTGCGGGAACTTCGCGCGCAGCCGGCTGACGGTCTCCATCGTCTCGTCGACGCTCAGCGTGGTCTGCGACAGCCACGACAGCCGGGTGCCCGGGGGGAACTCGAGGCCGTCGACGTCGTCGGGGGTCTGCACCAGCGTGATGTGGTCGGGAGCCTCGCCGGCGGTGCCCTCGACCTCCTCGTGCCCCTCGTGCCCGATCAGCAGGATGCGGTAGCCGTCGCTGGCGAAGCGTCGGGCCTCGTGGTGCACCTTGGTGACGAGCGGGCACGTCGCGTCGATCGTCTTCAGCTGACGCTCCGCGGCCTCGGCGTGGACCATCGGGGAGACCCCGTGCGCGGAGAACACGACCGTCGCGCCCTCGGGCACCTCGTCGAGCTCCTCGACGAAGATCGCGCCGCGGGCGGCGAGGTTGTTGACCACGTGCTTGTTGTGCACGATCTGCTTGCGCACGTAGACCGGTGCGCCGTACAGGTCGAGCGCCTTCTCCACGGTGATGACCGCTCGGTCGACGCCGGCGCAGTAGCCGCGCGGGTCGGCGAGCAGCACGCTGCCGCCGACCGGGGGCATGCCAAGGGAGACCTGGGAAGACATGCCTCCATCCTAGGTGACAGGCAGTGAGCCTCCACATGACGCGACGATCCTCACACGTGATCGACAGGCAGTCCCTTGGAAAGGCCTGTAATGTCGCTGCGTTGGCTCCCCCGGGCCACGCTGCGCACGCGCCGAGGCCCGTCACGTTCCGCAGAAATGTCAAGAACTCGAGACGGGCATGGAAGACCCAGCACGGCGGCTCCACCGGAGCCTTTGGGGTTAATCGAAGTTCTCGACAGGCAACCTTCGCGCCTGAACCCGACAGGTCATCTTTCACAGGCGTGCACGAAGGAACCCACTATGCGCACGTACACACGTGTCCTCGCGACCCTGTTCACGGCCCTCGTGGTCGTCCTCACCGGACTGAGCAGCACCGCGAACGCCAAGACCTCCACACACACCCGCGCCGACACCGTCCTCAAGCAGGCGGCGAAGCTCAAGGGCAAGCCCTACAAGTGGGGCGGCGCCGGACCGCGCTCGTTCGACTGCTCCGGCTACGTCCAGTACGTCTACAAGAAGGCCGGCAAGAAGATCGGCCGTACCTCCGGCGCCCAGCTCAAGGGCAAGCGCATCGCCAAGGGCAAGAAGAAGGCCGGCGACATCCTGGTCTTCCGCCGCGGCGGAAGCGCGTACCACTCGGCGATCTACGCCGGTGGCGGCAAGATGTGGGAGGCCCAGCGCACGGGCGTCCCGGTCGGCAAGCACAAGATCTGGTCCAAGGGCTACGTCGTGGTCCGTCCCGGCGGCGGCAGCACCACCGTCAAGATGACCAGCAACAACAAGGCCGTCAAGACGGCCATCCCCGGCACGCACTCGTAGTCGTACCCCACCTCTAGGGTGATCGCATGGCCCTGGAGACGACTGCGGACGCGCCCGCCCCGCTGCGGCAGATCTCCCAGCTGCTCGACGGGTACGTCGCCCGTCTCGGCGCCGTGTGGATCGAGGCCGAGATCGCCTCGCTCACACGGCGCCAGGGCATCTGCTTCCTGACGCTGCGGGACCTGCAGGCCAAGGTCTCGATCGAGGCCAAGTGCCACGTGAGCGTGCTCGACGCCTCGCAGGCCCCCATCACCGAGGGCTCGCGGGTCGTCGTGCACGCCAAGCCGGTGTTCTACGCCCCCCGCGGGAGCCTCGCTCTCGAGCTGCGGGAGATCCGCCCGCAGGGCGAGGGCGAGCTCCTGGCGCAGCTGGAGCGGCGCAAGCGACTGCTCGCGGCGGAGGGGCTGTTCGACCCGCGGCTCAAGAAGCCCCTCCCGGTCCTGCCCCGCGGCATCGGGCTGGTCACCGGCAAGAACTCCGCGGCCGAGCGCGACGTCCTGCAGAACGCCCGGCTGCGCTGGCCGGACGTGCGGTTCGTGGTCCGCCACGCGCTCATGCAGGGCAACGACTCCGCCCGCGACGTCATGAAGGCGCTGGCCGAGCTGTCGTCCGACACCTCGGTCGACGTGATCGTGATCGCCCGCGGCGGTGGGTCGATCGAGGACCTCCTCCCGTTCTCGGACGAAGGACTGGTCCGTGCGGTCCATGCCTGTGCCGTCCCGGTCGTCAGCGCCATCGGGCACGAGCCCGACACCCCGATCCTCGACCTGGTCGCCGACCTGCGTGCCTCGACCCCGACCGACGCGGCCAAGCGCATCGTTCCCGACGTGCGCGAGGAGCTCGCCGCCGTCGCCACGATGCGCGAGCGGGCGTTCGGCGCGGTGCGTGCCCGGCTGGAGCGCGAGCAGCGCGGCCTGGCCGACCTGCGCTCACGCCCCGTCCTCGCCCGACCCGCGACGCTCGTCGAGGCCGAGGAGACCCGGCTGCACGACGTCCGCGACCGGGCCCGGCGCTCCCTGGGGCACCGGCTCGATCGCGCCGGCGACGAGATCGGCCACCACCTGGCCCGGGTGAGGGGGCTGTCACCGTTGGCGACCCTCGAGCGCGGCTACGCCGTGGCGCAGCTGCCCGACGGCAACGTCCTCACCTCGATCGCCCAGGTCGGCGTCGACGCCGAGCTGACGGTCCGGGTCGCCGACGGCACGATTCGTGCCCGCTCCCACGGCACCGAGCCCGCCCACCCCGCAGACATCCCCCTGCCCACTGAGGAGACCGACGATGACTGAGAACACCCCGGAGATCCCCTACGAGCAGGCCCGCGACGAGCTGATCAGCGTCGTCCAGAGGCTCGAGGCGGGCGGCACGAGCCTCGACGAGTCACTCGCGCTGTGGGAGCGCGGCGAGGAGCTCGCCGGCATCTGCCAGACCTGGCTGGACGGGGCGAAGGCGCGCCTCGCCGCCGCCTCGAAGACCGCCGGTCAGGACGTCGACAGCGACGAGATGTAGCTCTCGACGGTCTTGCGCGACGCCGAGCTGTTGATGAGCGTCGTGACGCCGTCGTCGCCGCGGACGTAGATCCAGCGACCCTTGGGACCGGAGCGGACCTTCCAGGTCCTGCCGTCGACCTCGGCGGTCCCGGCCGGCTTGCTGCCCTCGGCGAAGCGGTCGACCGCCCGGTCGACGCTGGTCTTGATCTGCTCCAGGCCGATGTAGTCGCCGGAGTCGGTGAACACACCGAGGTGCCACGCCTGCGGGTCGAAGCGGGCCGACCGCGCCTCCCAGCCCTTCGGCAACGACGTGGGGGCGAGCAGCTCGAACGAGGCGGCCGGCCTGGCCTGCTCGACGACCTTCGCGTAGTCGATCGGCTCGATGGTCTTCTCCACGTCGTTGGTGAAGAAGATCCTGCCGAAGGCCCAGACGACCAGCACGATGAGACCGATCACGGCGACCGAGCGCAGGACGTCACCCATCGAGGGATTGCCCCGGGAGGAAGCGGGCGAGCTCATCGGCATCCTTTCGCGAGGTCGGCGCGTCCACCATACGGGGCCGCTCCCCGCCACCGTCCACGAGACTGCGTCCACGCTGGCTGCGTCCGGGGACCGCTACGATGACCCTGTGGACAGCCTCAAGCCCGCCGCCCAGGCGCCTGACCGAAATCTCGCCCTCGACCTGGTCCGCGTGACCGAGGCCGGAGCCATGGCCGCCGGACGGTGGGTCGGACGCGGTGACAAGAACGGTGCCGACGGCGTCGCGGTCAACGCGATGCGCTCGCTCATCAACACCGTGCAGATGAACGGCGTCGTCGTCATCGGCGAGGGTGAGAAGGACGAGGCGCCGATGCTCTACAACGGCGAGCACGTCGGTGACGGCACGGGCGCCGAGACCGATGTCGCGGTCGACCCGATCGACGGCACGACGCTGACCGCCAAGAGCCTGCCCAACGCCGTCTCGGTCATGGCCGTCGCCCCGCGCGGCTCGATGTACGACCCGTCGGCCGTGTTCTACATGGAGAAGCTCATCGCCGGCCCGGAGGCCGCCGACGTCGTGGACATCCGCCTGCCGGTCGCCGAGAACATCGCGCTGGTCGCGAAGGCCAAGGGCATCTCGCACAGCGACGTCACGGTCTGCGTGCTCGACCGGCCGCGCCACCAGGGCCTCGTGGACGAGATCCGGGCCGCCGGCGCGCGCATCAAGTTCATCATCGACGGCGACGTCGCCGGCGGCATCACCGCAGCGCGTCCCGACACGGGCGTCGACCTGCTGGTCGGTGTCGGCGGCACCCCCGAGGGCATCATCACCGCGTGCGCGATCAAGGCGATCGGCGGCGTCATCCAGGGCAAGCTGTGGCCCATCGACGACGACGAGCGTCAGCGCGCGATCGACGCGGGCCACGACCTGGACCGTGTCCTGTCGACCAACGACCTCGTGAACGCCGACGACTGCTTCTTCGTCGCGACCGGCATCACGGACGGCGAGCTGATGAACGGTGTCCGCTACGGCGCCGGCAAGGCGTACACCGAGTCCCTCGTCATGCGTTCGCGCAGCGGCACGATCCGCAAGATCACGAGCGAGCACCAGCTGGGCAAGCTCAAGGCCTACTCGGCCATCGACTACGAGCACTGATATGTCACCGTGGTGAGATGACCCGGTCCGGAGAGCTGTTCGCGTCGCTGCCCTCGGGCATCGACATCTGCTACGAGACGTTCGGCAGCCCCGACGATCCCGCCGTCCTGCTCATCATGGGTCTCGGCGGTCCGATGGGCTGGTGGGCCACCCCGTTCTGCGAGCAGCTGGCCGAGCGTGGCTTCTTCGTCATCCGCTACGACAACCGCGACACCGGCCGCTCGACCAAGCTGGCCCAGTACCGGGTGAGCCGCGCCGACATCGTCCGGGCGTTCCTGCACCTGCCCGGTCGCGCCGGGGTCACGCCGCCGTACACGCTCAGCGACATGGCCGAGGACGCGATCGGGCTGCTCGACCACCTCGGCGTGGACCGCGCGAACATCGTGGGTGTCTCGATGGGCGGCATGATCGCCCAGACCATCGCGATCGAGCACCCCGACCGGGCGTTGTCGTTGACGTCGATCATGTCGACCACCGGCAAGCGCACCGTCGGCTTCCAGCACCCCAAGGTCCTGCCGGTCCTGCTCTCGTCCCCGGGCAGCACCCGCGACTCGTACACGGAGCGGTCGCTCCGGGGCTCGAAGGTCATCGGCTCCCCCGCCTTCCCCTCCGAGGAGCAGGCCGAGCGTGATCGCGCGTACGAGACGTACGACCGGGGCTGGTCGGCCAGCGGGGTCCGTCGCCAGATGCTGGCCGTGCTCGCCCAGCCGGACCGCACCGCTGCGCTGGGCCGGCTCGACCTGCCGGTCGCCGTGATCCACGGGCTCAGCGATCCCCTCGTGCACCGCTCAGGCGGCAAGGCCACGGCCGACGCCATCCCCGACGCCGAGCACATCGAGATCGCGGGGATGGCGCACGACCTGCCGGCCCAGCTGTACTCCACGTACATCGAGACGATCGCCCGCACGGCGGCCCGCGCAGCACGTTCGGACGACGGCTCGCGATGAGGCACAACCCGGAGTACGCCACCGACGACGAGCGGGTCGTGCGGCGGCTCATCGCGGAGAACCCGTGGGGCATGATCGTCAGTCACCACGACGGCGACCTGGTGGCCTCGCACTACCCGATGCTGCTCGACGAGGACGCCGAACAGCTCACGATCCTCACGCACGTGGGCCGTCCCGACGAGCAGATCCACGGTCTCGGCGAGAGCGAGGTCCTGCTGGTCTTCCAGGGACCTCACGGCTACGTCTCGCCCAGCTGGTACGCCCCCGGGTCGAGCAGGATCCCGACCTGGAACTTCAGCACGGTGCACTGTCACGGCACACCGCAGGTGCTCAGCGACGAGGAGAACCTCGCCGTCCTGACCCGGCTCACCGCGCACTTCGAGCAGCGCGTCGAGGAACCGATGTGGCTCGACCAGGAGTCGGGCGCACAGGTCGCGAAGGGCACGGTGGGCCTGCGGATCCCGATCGACCGGTTCACGACCAAGGTCAAGATGAGCCAGGACAAGGACCCGGTCTCGGTGCAGAGCGTCATCGACCACCTGCGCGCGCCGGGTCCGTACCACCAGCCGTACCTCGCCGACGACATGGAGCGCGCCCGCGCGGAGCACATCGGTCACGCACCTGCGGAACCAGAGGACTGATCTCTCCGCACCTGATCCTCTACGATCGGTTGTATGACGCAGATACGGATCTCGGACGCTGCGCGGTTCCTCGGAGTCAGTGACGACACCGTCCGCCGGTGGATCAGCGGCGGCGCCCTCACCTCCGTCCCTGACGCGTCCGGCCGCATGGCGATCGAGGGCCGGGAGCTCGCGGCCTTCGCGCAGGAGCAGGCGCGCTCCCTCACCGGCCCGGCCGGCCACGCCAGCTCTGCGCGCAACCGGTTCGTCGGTCTCGTGACGGCGGTCAAGGCCGACACGGTGATGGCGCAGGTCGAGATGCAGTGCGGCCCGTTCCGGGTGGTGTCGCTCATGAGCAGCGAGGCGGTCGACGAGCTCGGGCTCGAGCCGGGGTCGGTCGCGGTGGCGGTCATCAAGTCGACCAACGTCATCATCGAGTCGCTGGAGACGTCGACATGAGGTGGCTGCTGGCGGCCGGCCTGCTCCTGACGAGCCTGACGGCGTGCGGCTCGTCCACCGCGGACGACGACGGCGACGGCCGGGCGCTGACGGTCTACGCGGCGGCCTCGCTGAAGACGTCGTTCACCGAGCTGGGCCACCGCTTCGAGGACGCCCACCCGGGCACCACGGTGTCGTTCAGCTTCGCCGGCTCGTCCGACCTCGTCGCCCAGCTCCAGCAGGGCGGCCCCGCCGACGTGCTCGCGACGGCCGACACCGCGAACATGTCCACGGCCGCCGACGACGGCCTCGTCGACGGCGACCCGGTCGGCTTCGCGGCCAACACGCTGGAGATCGTGACCCCGCGGGGCAACCCGGCCGGGGTCGACTCGATCGACGACCTCGCGGATCCCGACCTGCAGGTCGTGCTGTGCGCACCCGCCGTGCCGTGCGGGGCCGCGGCCCGGGACGTCGAGAAGGCAGCCGGTGTCGACGTCTCCCCCGTCAGCGAGGAGCAGTCGGTGACCGACGTGCTCAACAAGGTCGCGACCGGCGAGGCGGACGCCGGCCTGGTCTACGTCACGGACGTCCGAGCTGCCGGGGACTCGGTCGTCGGCGTGCCGTTCGCCGAGTCCGCCACAGTCGTGAACAGCTACCCGATCGCCGCGCTGGCAGCGAGCCGCGACACCGACCTGGCCAGGACGTTCGTCGACTTCGTCACCGGCCCGACAGGGCGTGCCGTCCTCGACGACGCCGGCTTCGCGAGGCCCTAGACATGCCTTCGGCCCAGCAGCACTCCGGCGTCCCCCGGTGGGTGTTCGTCCCCGCGGCGGCGGGGGCGGCGTTCATCGTCCTGCCGCTCGTGGCGCTCGCGACCCGGGTGGAGTGGGACCGTTTCTTGTCCCTGATCGGCTCGGACTCCTCGCAGGCTGCACTCTGGCTGAGCCTGCGCACGTCGGCCGCAAGCACCGTGCTCTGCGTCCTGCTCGGGGTGCCGATGGCCCTCGTGCTCGCGCGGACGTCCTTCCGCGGGCAGTCCGCGCTGCGGTCCGTCGTGCTGCTTCCACTGGTCCTGCCGCCGGTCGTGGGCGGCATCGCGCTGCTCTACACGTTCGGGCGCAAGGGCCTGCTCGGCGAGAGCCTGGACGTCCTCGGCTGGCAGATCGCCTTCTCGACCACCGCGGTGGTCATCGCCCAGACCTTCGTCTCGCTGCCGTTCATGGTCGTGAGCCTCGAGGGGACGCTGCGCACCGCCGGCCAGCAGTACGAGGTCGTCGCGGCGACCCTCGGCGCCCGGCCCACCACCGTCCTGCGCCGGGTGACGCTGCCGCTGGTGCTCCCCGGGCTGGCCGCCGGGGCGGTGCTGTCCTTCGCCCGGGCACTGGGCGAGTTCGGGGCGACCATCACGTTCGCCGGGAGCCTGGAGGGCGTCACCCGGACCCTGCCGCTGGAGATCTACCTGCAGCGCGAGAGCGACCCGGACGCCGCGGTGGCGCTGTCGCTGCTGCTGGTCGTCGTCGCGGTCCTCGTCATCGGGCTCGTCCGTGGCGGACGGGGGGCGACGGCGTGACCCTGCACCTGGACGCCACGGTCACCGCCCGCGACGTACGACTGACGTTCGACCTCGCCCCCGGCGAGACCGTCGCCGTCCTGGGTCCCAACGGATCGGGCAAGTCAACGCTGCTGGCCGCGATCGCCGGCATCCTGCGTCCCGATGCCGGTGCGGCGACGCTCGACGGCACCTGCCTGTTCGACGTCGCCGCCGGCACCTGGCGTCCGCCGCACGCCCGCGGCACGGCCCTGCTCGCGCAGGACCCGCTGCTCTTCCCGCACCTGAACGTCCTGGACAACGTCGCGTTCGGACCACGCAGCGCAGGTCGCTCGCGGAGCGAGTCGCGCACCCTCGCCCGCACCTGGCTGGCCGAGGTCGACGCCGAGGAGCTCGCCGACCGCCGGCCGGCCCGGCTGTCCGGCGGCCAGGCCCAACGGGTGGCGATCGCCCGAGCGCTGGCGGCCGAGCCGCGGCTGCTGCTGCTCGACGAGCCCATGGCCGCCCTCGACGTCACGGTCGTGCCCGCGATGCGGCAGGTGCTCAAGCGGGTGCTGGCGGGACGCAGCGCGGTCGTCGTCACCCACGACGTCCTCGACGCGCTGCTCCTCGCGGACCGGGTCGTGGTGATGGAGGGGGGACGCGTCGCGGAGTCCGGCCCGGCCAGGGACGTGCTGGCACGTCCGCGCAGCACCTTCGCCGCGGGCATCGCGGGGCTCAACCTGGCCCGCGGTGTCGTGGAGGACGGTGGCGTCCGCACGCCGAGCGGGCTGCTGGTCGCGGGCCTGCACGGCGACGACCCCGTGCCCGAGCGAGCGGCGGCGGTCGCGGTGTTCAGCCCCAGCGCCGTCAGCGTCCATCTCGAGCGTCCCGGCGGCAGCCCCCGCAACGTGCTCGCCACGACGGTCCGCGAGCTGGAGCCGCACGGGTCCCAGGTGCGGGTGCAGACCGACGAGCTGAGCGCCGAGGTGACCGCCCCGGTCGTGGCCGAGCTCGACCTGGTGCCCGGGACGCCGGTGTTCCTCGCGGTCAAGGCGAGCGAGGTCTCGATCTACGCAGCCTGAGCCCGGGGTCAGGCGCGGGTGAGCACCGTGGTCATCGTGTAGTCCTTCGCCGGACCGGTCACGTCCCACCTGACGTCCCACCGGTCCGGGTCGACCACCTCGACGCGGCCGACGTACGTGTCGGGGGCGCACGGGTGGACGACCTCGTCCCCGGGGGCCCACGGGTGGAAGTCGCGGCCGTCCTCGAACGTCACGAACCACGCGCCGTCGCGCAGCTCGACGAACAGCACCCGGCTGACCGGCAGCACCAGCTCGCCCGTCCGCAGCGTCCCCTGCTCGCTCCAGCGCACGCGACCGTCCGCCTCCAGCGCGAGATCGGTGGTGCCCTCGACCGTCGACCGCTCCGACTTCAGCCGGTCGTCGATCGTGCGGGCCATCGTCCAGGCGCCGGTCAGCGCGGTCGGGGCGGGAGCAGGAGGCACGAGTCCACCCTAGGACGGCGGCTATCGTGACGGCATGACCGGTGCGACCTGGCGTCGTCGCGACGACGGCGCAACCGAGCTGCGTGTGAACGGCGTCTTCGTGATGGACGACCGCGAGACCTCGTCCGAGCGGGAGCTGGCCCGTCAGGTCGTCGACCTCGGTGCGGCGGAGATCCTCGTCGGCGGCCTCGGGCTCGGCTACACGCTGCGCGAGCTCCTGGCCGCGGACACCGTCGGGCGGGTCGTGGTCGCCGAGCTGCAGCCCGAGATCGCGGGCTGGATGCGTGACGGGACGCTGCCGGGAGCCGACCTGCTCGCCGACGCCCGCACCGAGCTCGTCCTGGACGACGTGCGCACGGTGGTCGCCGACCAGCCGCCCGCCTCGCTCGACGCGATCGTGCTCGACGTCGACAACGGCCCGGACTTCCTCGTCCACGAGGCGAACTCCGGGGTCTACGAGTCGACGTTCGTGCGCACCTGCGCGGAGCGACTGCGCCCGGACGGGCACCTGTGCGTGTGGTCGATGGACGACTCCCCCGCCCTGCTGGACGCGCTGGCCGCGGCGTTCGAGGACGTGGCGACGCGGAGCATCCCCGTCCGGCTGCAGGACCGCGACGAGCGCTACTGGATCCTCACGGGCTCCCGGCCCACCGG
Source organism: Aeromicrobium chenweiae (assembly GCF_003065605.1). Taxonomy (GTDB): domain Bacteria; phylum Actinomycetota; class Actinomycetes; order Propionibacteriales; family Nocardioidaceae; genus Aeromicrobium; species Aeromicrobium chenweiae. Next base: position 2,734,166 of record NZ_CP026952.1, read on the forward strand.
CAGCGCTATCGTGCGGGCATGACCGAATACCGCATCGAGCACGACACCATGGGCGAGGTCCGCGTCCCCGCCGACGCCCTCTGGCGCGCCCAGACCCAGCGAGCCGTCGAGAACTTCCCGATCTCCGGCACCCCCATCGAGTCCGCCCAGATCCGCGCCCTGGCGCAGATCAAGGCCGCCTGCGCGAAGGCCAACGCCGAGCTCGGCATCCTCGACCAGGACGTCGCCGACGCGATCATCGCGGCCGCCGACGAGGTCTCGACCGGCGCGCACGACGCACACTTCCCGATCGACGTCTTCCAGACCGGGTCGGGCACGTCGAGCAACATGAACACCAACGAGGTCATCGCGACCCTCGCCACGAAGGCGCTGGGCAAGGACGTCCACCCCAACGACCACGTCAACGCCTCGCAGTCGAGCAACGACGTCTTCCCGACGTCGATCCACGTCGCCGCGACCGCGTCCGCGACCAACGAGCTGATCCCCGCGCTCGACCACCTCGCGACGTCGCTCGAGGCGAAGGCGCAGGAGTTCGCGAGCGTCGTGAAGTCCGGCCGCACCCACCTGATGGACGCCACGCCCGTCACGCTGGGCCAGGAGTTCGGCGGCTACGCCGCGCAGATCCGCCGCGGCATCCAGCGCGTCGAGGCCTCCCTCCCGCGTACGGCCGAGGTCCCCCTCGGCGGCACGGCGGTCGGCACCGGCATCAACACGCCGATCGGCTTCCCGCAGCGCGTCATCGAGATCCTCGCCGCCAACACCGGCCTGCCGATCACCGAGGCCGTCGACCACTTCGAGGCGCAGAGCGCGCGCGACGGCCTGGTCGAGATGTCCGGCCAGCTGCGCACGATCGCGGTCAGCCTGACGAAGATCTGCAACGACCTGCGCTGGATGGGCTCGGGCCCCCGCACGGGCCTCGGCGAGATCGCCCTGCCCGACCTGCAGCCCGGCTCGAGCATCATGCCCGGCAAGGTCAACCCGGTCCTGCCCGAGGCGACGCTCATGGTGGCCGCCCAGGTCATCGGCAACGACGCCACGATCGCGACCGCGGGAGCGTCCGGCTCGTTCGAGCTCAACGTCATGCTGCCGGTCATCGGCCGCAACATCCTGGAGTCGATGCGCCTGCTCGGCAACGCCTCGCGCGTCCTCGCCGATCGCTGCATCGACGGCATCACGGCCAACGTGGAGCGCTGCCTCGAGCTCGCCGAGTCGTCCCCGTCGGTCGTCACCCCGCTCAACCGGCACATCGGCTACGAGAACGCCGCCAAGATCGCCAAGCAGGCGGTCAAGGAGCAGAAGACGATCCGTCAGGTCGTCATCGAGTCCGGCTACGTCGAGCGCGGCGACATCTCCGAGGCCGACCTCGACCAGGCCCTGGACGTCATGAGCATGACCCACCCCTGACGCCACCCTCCCGTCCGCTGACGGGAGAGTTAGGTCCGCCCACGGGAGAGTTGGGTTCCCTGACGGGAGACCTAAGTTCTCCCCTCAGCGGGCGGAAACCTCCCCTCAGCGGACGGGGGGCTCCCCTCAGCGGCGTCGGGCCAGCTTGTAGCCGTTCTGGTCGTAGACGAGCTCGTACCTGCCGCCGTGGGCCCGCTCGGCGTACGCGACCACGTCCTCGGGCGAGCCGACGCCGGCAGCCAGGTCGAACAGGACGTACTCGGGCTTCGCGTCGCCGACCGTCCCGAGCCAGTACACGGTGTGGTCGGTGACCAGGTGGTTCAGCAGCCCGATGTCCGCCTCCACGCTGGCCCCCTTCGGCACCAACGACAGCACCGTCCGGGCGCTGTCGGCACGTGGCGGCTCGTCATACGTCGCGGGGTCCGCCAGCGCTGCGACGGGCGAGCCGACCATCAGGAAGCCGCTGACCACGACGCCCCCGACCGTGGCCCACTGCAGCCACGGCTGCCGGACCATGGCATCGATCATCGCGACGAAGACGATAGGCATCAGCACGAGCGAGTAGTGGTACTCGGTGCCCCAGTAGAACGGCACGTCGTTCACGAACCGGCCCACCAGCGTCGGCACGGCCAGCAGCACCCAGGGCGAGCCCAGCGCCGCGAGGCCCGTGATCGCCAGCGTCAGCAGCACCGTCGCGGCCTTGCGGTCGAGCTGGTCCAGCAGCGTCGTGAGCAGACCGCGGTCGCCCAAGGTCGAGTGGGTGTACTCCCCCGACGCGTTGACCGCCGGGATCACGACCAGGACGACGAGCGCGGAGGCCAGCACGCCCACGGCCGCCAGCACGAGGCCCTTGCGGCGCTCGCCGGCCAGCCAGAGCACCGCGCCGATGACGGCGACGGTCAGGCCGAGGTCCTCCTTGACCAGCAGGAGCGGCAGGGACCACCACACGACCCGGTCGAAGCGGCGGTCGACGTACGCGGTGCCGGCCAGCGCCAGCAGCGGTGCGGCGAAGGCAACCTCGTGGAAGTCCGCCTCCACCGCCGACTGAAGACCGAACGACAAGCCGTACGAGACGCCGATCGCGAGGCCCACGAGCGTCCCCAGCCGGCGCATCGCCAGCACCGCGATCAGGTAGATCGAGATCGCGATCAGGACGACCTGCGCCAGCAGCACGGTCTGGGCGGACGGGAAGATCCGGTAGAACGGGGCGATCAGCGCCGTGACCGGCGAGAAGTGGTCGCCGAAGATGTTGTAGCCCGGGCCCTTCACGTCCGAGACCGGTGCGCCGAGCGCCGCGTAGCTCTTGACGACCTGCTCGAAGATCGCGTTGTCGAACGAGCTGATCGTGAACCGGTCGAACCGGATCAGCGTCACCGCTCCGTACGCGATCGCGCAGGCCAGGGTCAGCGCCCCGGCGAGCGCGTGCTGGAAGCGGCTGGCGGTCATGGCAGCGTGAGGTTCTCGCCCGTCTCGGGGTCGAACACGTGCACCCGCTGGCGTGGGATCACCACACGGATCGACATGCCCGGCTCCAGGGTGCTGTCGGCGGCGAGCTCGGCCACCAGGAAGCTCTGGAACAGGTCGAACTCCAGCAGGTCCTCGACCTCGTCGAGCAGCTCCTCGACCTCGGGGGCGATCTCGTAGCCGAGGTAGGCGAACTGCGAGCTGCCGCGCCACTCGACGTCGTCGATGCGGGTCGTGAACTCGACCGGGTCGGTCACCGCCTGACCGCCGACACCGGTCGCGTCGTAGCAGTGCTCGGGGCGGATGCCGGCGACGACGACGCCCCGCTCGCCGATGCGCTCGAGCAGCGGCTCGTCCAGCAGCATCGTGGCCAGCGGCATCACGAGCTCCTTGCCCATCGGGAACGCCGGCACCAGGTTCATCGGCGGTGCGCCGAGGTAGCCCGCGACGAACATGTCGGCCGGGCGCTCGTACAGGTCGCGCGGCGTGCCGACCTGGTGGATGAAGCCCTGGTGCATGACCGCCACGCGGTCGGCGTTGCTCAGGGCCTCCTCGACGCTGCTGGTCGTGAAGATCGAGGTGCGCCCGCGCTCCTGCTGCCACTGCGTCGTGACCGAGCGGACGTGGGTGCGGACCCGCTCGGACTGGGCGGAGAAGGGCGAGTCGAACAGGTACGCCTGGGCGTCCCGCACGAGCGAGCGGCCGAGGGCCACCCGCTGGCGCTGGGCGTCGTCGAGGTCCGCGGGCTTGAGGTCGAGCAGGTCGCCGAGCGCCAGGAGCTCCGCGACCTCGTGGATCCGGTCGGAGAGCTCGTCCTTGTCGAAGCCGCGGCGCAGCGTCGAGGAGAACGCGAGGTTGTCGAACACGTCCAGGTGCGGGTGGAGCGCGTAGTCCTGGAACACCATCGCCAGGTCGCGGCCGCGCGGGCCGACAGCGTTGACCACGGTGTCGCCCAGGAGGATGTCGCCGCCCGTGTGGTCCTCGAGTCCCGCGAGGGTGCGCAGCAGCAGCGACTTGCCGCCCCCGCGAGGGCCGGTGACGGCCAGCGTCGTCCCCTCCGGCACGTCCAGGACGATGTCGTCCAGCAGCGGACGGCTGCCGGTGCGGCTGGCCGTCGTCAGGTGGCGGACTTCGATCGACGTCATCGGTAGGACCTTCCGAGGAGATGGTTGATCCGGCGTGGGAAGAGCAGGAGCAGGGCGACCGCCGGGAGCATCCACAGCAGCCCGGCCGCGGCGATCGCGGAGCTGGAGTCCTCAAGCTGGCCGCTCGCGACCAGGAGGGTGGCGGGCAGCGGCAGGGCCCGCTCGTCGGGCGACAGCGCGGCCCCGAGGACGGCGTCGTTGCACCCGGCCACGAACACCAGGAGCGCGACCACGGCGAGTCCCGGCAGGAGCGCGGGCGCCGCGAAGTGCCGCAGCACCTGACGTGTGGTCGCGCCGTCGGCGCGGACCGCGTCCAGCAGGGTCCACGGGACGTCGCGCATGACGGTGACGCTGAGCCAGGTCGCCAGGGGCAGGGTGATCACGAGCGTCGGGACCACCAGCGCCAGCCGGGAGCCGTACACGCCGAACGCGTCGAGCTGATCGGCGTACGCCCCCGCCAGCGCCACGACCGGCACGAGCAGGGCCGCGACGACCAGGCCGTACGCCAGGCGCTTGCCGGGCACCGGCAGGCGCACGAAGGCGTACGCCGCGGAGACGGCCAGGGGCATCGCGATGAGCGTCGCGAGCGCCGAGACGAGGAACGAGGTCAGCGCCGCGTCCTGCAGCAGGTCGGAGCGGACCGCGCCGTCGAACGCACCCCACGAGACGTCCTGAGGCCACAGCGACCCCGGGGCGACCCCCTCGGGCGAGGTGGCCACCGTGAACGTCCACAGCAGCGGCACCAGCGTGACGACGACCAGGACCTCGAGGCCCAGCACCGCCCAGAACGACACGTCGCGGCTGGTGTCGGCGAACAGCACGCCGAGGGCGCCGCTGGCCATCAGCACGACCGAGACCGCGATCCACAGCCACAGGTCGGGCCTGGCGACCATGATGACGCCGTAGTTGCCGAGCCCGAAGCCCAGCGCGAACGCGACCGCGGAGGCCAGGAGACGCGACTTCAGCGAGGCGGTCACACGACCCTCCTCACGCGGAGCAGCGGCACGAGCACGGCGGCGAGAAGAGCGGCCAGCAGCAGGAGGAGCACCGAGGTCGCAGCACCGAGACCGAGCTCGAAGCGGGAGAAGGTGGAGTCCCAGACCACGACCGGCACCGTGCGCACGTCGGAGGCCGGGTCGTCGACGACCAGGGGACCCTCGAGCATCCGAAGGGCGTCGAGTGCGCGGTACGTCGCCGCGACCGCGATCGCCGGGGCCATGGCCGGCAGCACGACCCGGCGGAACCGCTGCCACGCCGTGGCGCCGTCGGCGACGGCCGACGCCATCAGGGACGACGAGACGCGGAGCAGGCCGGCGAGCAGGATGACGGCCGTGATGCCGGTGCCGCGCCAGACCTCGGCGAGCGAGACCGCGACGAGCTGGCCGACCGGGCCGACGTCGTCGATCCGGAACCAGTCGGCCGCGAACCCGGTGGTCACCGCGTCGCGCCACACCACCGCCGAGACGACCGCGAGCATCGCGAACGGCAGCAGCACCAGGACCCGGGTGACCGGCCACCAGGCGGTGAGGCGGCGCAGCGCCGCCGCGAAGGCCAGGCCCAGCACGAGCTGGAGCAGCACCGCGACCGCCACGATCGCCAGGGTCGCCGCGACGGCGATCCACCAGGAACGGGAGGTCAGCACCTGCACGTACGTGTCGAGGCCGACGAACGCCCGGTCCTCCGGGTTCGTCAGGGGCTGGGTGTGCAGCGACGTCCAGACCGCACGGCCGATCGGCCACGCGGTCACGGCCAGCAGCACCACGACCGCGGGCGCGAGCCAGCGCCAGCCCCTCATCGCAGGGTCCCCTCGATCGCGGCCTCGACGGCCGCCTGCGCGGCGTCGGGCGTCGCGTCCTGCGTGACGTCCTGCGTCGGCGTCCACGTCCGGTCGACCGCCCCGAGCACCTGGAACCAGTACGGCGTGGCCGGGACGGTCGCGCCGGTCTTGACCGCGGTCCGGGTGACGGTGCGCTGCGGGTACGCCGCAGCGACGGACTTGTCGTCGTACGTCGAGAGCCGGCTCGCGCTGTGCTGGGCCTCGGTCATCAGCGCGGTGAGCCGCTCGGGGGACGTCAGGCACTGGATCGCGTCGTACGACCGGGCCGGTTGCGGCGCGTGCTTCGGGACCGCGAGGCCGATGCCGGCCAGCGGCGCGACGCTCCGGTCGGTGACGGTCGGGTACGCGGCGGCGACCATGTCGGCCGAGACCGACGCCAGCGCCGGGTCCGCGACCGCCGAGGCGGACGCGACGAGGAACCCGCCGCCGGGCGCCGCGAACGCCGAGAGGGCGTCCTTGGACGGTCCCGGGCCGACCTCGGACTCGTGGTAGAACTCGACGATCGACGCGGCCGCGCGGCCGGCGTCCCCGGACAGTCCGACCTCGGCGTCGTCCCTGTTGCCGGAGACGAGGGTGCCGCCGGCGCCGGTCACCAGCGCGGTGACCCACTCCGCGAGGCCGCTGCCGTCGCGGTCCTGCACCTGGATCGTCACCCCGAGGCGCTGGGCGCCGGCGATCAGGTCGTCCCAGCTGATCGGCTTGCTGGTGTCGAGCCCGGCCCGCTCGGCCACGTTGCCGCGGAACCACAGCACCTGCGGGTCGAGGAACCACGGGGCGACCACGAGCCGGTCCTCGTACGTCGCGGCGTCCAACGCCGGGCGGGCGATGCCCTCGCTCAACGGACCGACGAGATCGTCCGGGACCGGCGCCAGGAACCCCGCCGCGGCCAGCTCCGCGGTGAACGCCGAGTCCAGGCTCAACAGGTCCATCGTGTCGTCGTTCGCGCGCAGCCGTCGGACGAGCAGGTCGTGCCGGGCGCTGACGTCGGCCGGCAGCTGCTCGACCTCGATCCGGTACGCGCCGGCCGCCTCCGCGTTGCAGGTCGCGGCCAGGGCCGGGGCGTCCACCAGGTCGGGGCCGACGTACCAGGACAACAGGGTCGGCGCGTCGTCCGAGGCGCTGTCGGACGCCCCGCAGGACGCGAGCAGACAGGCCGTCAGGACGGCGGCCGCGCCCAGCGCGAAACGTCTCCCTGGCCCGAACACGATGGCAACTGTGCCACAGAGAGAGGCTCTCCCCGAGCGGTACGCCGTGTTGCCCGGGAAGAGCCTCTCGCGTCGCAGGAACGTGCCCGCGTCACGCGTTGCCGTGCGTCGTCAGAGCGTGACGTCCTCCAGCATCTCGGTGACGAGTGCCGCGACCGGCGAGCGCTCGGACCGGGTCAGCGTGACATGGGCGAACAGCGGGTGGCCCTTGAGCTTCTCCACCACCGCGACGACCCCGTCGTGGCGTCCCACCCGCAGGTTGTCGCGCTGGGCGACGTCGTGGGTCAGGACGACCTTGGAGTTCGCGCCGATGCGGGACAGCACCGTCAGCAGGACGTTGCGCTCGAGGGACTGCGCCTCGTCGACGATGACGTAGGAGTCGTGCAACGAGCGGCCCCGGATGTGCGTCAGCGGGAGCACCTCGAGCATGCCGCGGTCGAGGATCTCGTCGATCACGGCCGGCGACGTGATGGCACCGAGCGTGTCGAAGACCGCCTGGCCCCACGGACCCATCTTCTCGGACTCACTGCCCGGCAGGTAGCCGAGCTCCTGGCCGCCCACGGCGTACAGGGGGCGGAAGATGACGACCTTCTTGTGCAGGCCACGCTCCATCGTCGCCTCGAGGCCGGCGCACAGGGCGAGGGCGGACTTGCCGGTGCCGGCGCGTCCACCGAGGGAGACGATGCCGACGTCCGGATCGAGCAGCAGGTCCAGCGCGACCCGCTGCTCGGCCGAGCGTCCGTGGATGCCGAACGCATCCCGGTCGCCGCGGACCAGCTGCACCTGCTTGTCGGCGGTGACGCGGCCGAGGCCGCTGCCCTTGTCGGACAGCAGGACCAGTCCGGTGTGGCACGGCAGCTCGCGCGCCTCGGGCAGGTCGACCGTCCCCGCGTCGTACAACGCGTCGAGGTCGAGGCTGTCGATCTCGATCTCCCGCATGCCGGTCCAGCCGGACTCGAGGGCGAGCTCGGCGCGGTACTCCTCCGCGACCAGGCCGACGGCCGAGGCCTTGACCCGCATGGGCAGGTCCTTGGAGACGATCGTGACGTCGAGCCCCTCGTTGGCCAGGTTGCGCGCGACCGACAGGATGCGGGTGTCGTTGTCGCCGAGCCGGAAGCCGGACGGCAGCGAGGACGAGTCGGTGTGGTTGAGCTCGACCCGGATCGTGCCGCCCTCCTCCCCGATCGGCAGAGGGACGTCGAGCGTGCCGTGCTGCACCCGCAGGTCGTCGAGGAAGCGCAGCGCGCTGCGCGCGAAGTAGCCGAGCTCGGGGTCGTGGCGCTTGCCCTCCAGCTCGGTGATCACGACGACGGGGATGACCACCTCGTGCTCGTGGAACCGGTGGACGGCGTTCGGGTCCGCGAGCAGGACGCTCGTGTCCAGGACGTACGTGCGGCGGGCCGTGCTCGGGCTCTGGGTCGTGCGCGATGCAGCCACAGCTGTCTCCTCTGGCGGACCCGCGCGCGCCTGCGCCGGCCCTACTCGTGGGCGGGGGATCCAGGCTCAGGCGCGAGCGTCAACACATCTCGAACGCTAGGTCGGTCCGGGGCGATTTCGCGGGACGACACGCGGAACCGCAGATGACGTCCCCGTTAACACCCACGAGTCACGTACAACCGCCGACGAGTCACGTACGGCACGTGAGGAGTCACGTACGGATCCGTACGCGACTCGCCGGCGTCCGTACGTGACTCGCCGGCGTCCGTACGCGACTCGCCGGCGTCCGTGCGTGACTCGTCGGCGTCCGTGCGTGACTCGTGGGCGGGTCAGGCGCCGAAGCGGCGCTGGCGCAGGGCGTACGAGCGCATGGCGCGCAGGAAGTCGACGTGGCGGAACGCCGGCCAGAGCGCGTCGGCGAAGTAGAACTCCGAGTGGACGCTCTGCCACAGCAGGAACCCCGAGAGGCGCTGCTCCCCCGAGGTACGGATCACCAGGTCCGGATCGGGCTGCCCCTTCGTGTAGAGGTGCTCGGCGATGTCGTCGACCTCCAGCGTCCCCGCCACCTCCTCGAGGGTCCGCCCCTTGGCCGCCTGGTCCAGCAACAGCGACCGCATCGCGTCGGTGAGCTCCTGGCGCCCGCCGTAGCCGACGCAGATGTTGACCCGCATGCCCTTCACCCCGACAGTCGAGTCGGCGAGGTGCTTCATGCGAGCGGCCGACTCCGACGGCAGCAGGTCGAGGTTGCCGATCACCGAGATGGGCCAGCGCTGCTCACCGGCGAGCCGCTCCATGAGCCCCTCGACGGCCGCCAGGATGCCGGCCAGCTCCTCCGGCGAGCGCTGCAGGTTGTCGGTCGACAGCACCCACAGGGTGACGATCTCGACACCCAGCTCGTCACACCACTCGGCGAACTCCGCGATCTTGTTGGCACCGGCCTGGTACCCGTCCTCGAACCGGCTGCCGGACGACTTCGCCCAGCGCCTGTTGCCGTCGACGATCGCGCCGACGTGGTGCGGGAGCTTGGCCGGATCGAGCTGTTTGGCGAGGCGCCGTTCGTACACGCCGTACGCGAGATCGCTGACTCCCATGAACTGAGCGTAACGCCCACCACAGCCGCCGCGGACGCGTGGCAGGCGCCTTCCGGCTGTGGAATACCCTGACCACATGATCGACAAGGAGCAGGAGAGCGCCGTCCAGGAGGCGACCGATCGGTTCCGCGACACCGTCGACGAGATGAAGCCGAAGCTCCGCGGCTGGCTCCACGCGGTGACGCTCCCGCTCGCGTTCTTCGCGTTCATCGTGATGCTCGTGATCGCCGACGACATCTGGGTACGGATCGGCGTCGCAGTCTTCATGGTCAGCTCGATGCTGCTGTTCGGCGTCAGCGCCGTCTACCACCGCGGCACCTGGTCCGACCGGGTCCGTGGTTTCTGGAAACGCTTCGACCACGCCAACATCTTCTTGCTCATCGCCGGCTCGTACACCCCGTTCTCGCTGCTGCTGCTCAGCAGGGACCACTGGATCATCATGCTGTCGCTGGTGTGGGGCGGCGCCCTGCTCGGCGTCGTCTTCAAGCTGTTCTGGATCGACGCGCCGCGCTGGCTGTACGTCCCGCTCTACCTGGTGCTGGGCTGGGCCGCGGTCCTCTACTTCCCGGAGTTCGTCGAGAACTCGTCCACGGCCGTCATGGTGATGCTCGTCGGCGGCGGCGTCCTCTACACGCTCGGCGCGATCGTCTACGGCTTCAAGTGGCCCAACCCGTCACCGCGCTACTTCGGCTTCCACGAGGTCTTCCACGCGTTCACGATCGCGGCGTTCATCGTGCACTACATCGGCGTCAGCCTGCTGGCCTACCAGCAGCACTGACCCCCGCACCTCAGGAACGCGCGGCCGCCTGCAGGTCCGTGACCGTGGTGACGGGACGCTGGCACACGAACCCGCGGCACACGTACGCCGCGGCGTCGCCGTCGACGAGGTCACGCTGGTCGAACAGCGGGATCGCCAGCCCCGGCTCCCCCGCCACGACGACCGCACCGGGCGAGGTGAGGCTCAGCGCGCCCCGGTGCAGCTCCGTGCGCTGCTCGGGTGCGCCGACGACCGCGACCTCCAGCGGACCGGCGACGAGCGCCTCGGCGGCGGCGAGCGTCCAGCCCGCGAACCGGGGAAGCTGGGTCGCGATCGACGAGGCCGCCGCGATGCCGGACTCCGCGGCCTCGCGGTAGCGGTGATCGCCGGTGATCGCGGCGAGCGCGATCAGGGCGTGCATGGCCGCCGACGTGCCTGACGGGTACGCGTTGTCCGAGGCGTCCTGGGGCCGGACGACGAGCGTCTCGGCATCGTCGGCGGTGTCGAAGAACCCGCCCGCGGGGTCGGCGAAGTGCTCGACGACCCGGTCCAGCACCAGCCGCGCCCGGTCGAGCCAGACCGCGTCGCCGTTGACGCCGAGCACCGCGAGGAACGCCTCGGCGACCGCGCCGTGGTCCTCGAGCACCGCCGCGTTGGTGCCCGCCACGCCGTCGCGGGACGTGCGCCGGAAGCCGTCGGCGAGGTGGACGTCATGGATCAGCTCGGCTGCCGTCACGGCCGCGGCGGTGAAGTCGGGCTCGTCCAGGAGGACCCCGGCCTCGGCCAGGGCCGAGATGGCCATGCCGTTCCACGACGCGACGACCTTGTCGTCCCGGGCCGGGCGCGTCCGCTCCGCGCGAGCGGCCACGAGCCGGGCACGGACGTCCTGCCAGCGCGCGTCGTCGTCCGGGTCCTGGAGCAGCTGCAGCGTGGAGAAGCCGCGCTCGAACGTCCCTGGGCCGGTCACCGACAGCAGCTGCGCCGCCCAGGCGCCGTCCGCCGCACCGAGGGTGCGCATCAGCTGGTTGGGGTTGAAGACGTAGAACGTGCCCTCGTGGCCGTCGCTGTCCGCGTCGAGCGCGGACGCGAATCCGCCCTCCGGCGTGCGGAGTTCGTCGAGCAGGAACCGCCCGGTCTCGCGGACGACCCGCTCGGCCAGCGGCGACCCGCTCGCGCGCCACCAGTGCAGGTAGACCCGCAGCAGCAACGCGTTGTCGTACAGCATCTTCTCGAAGTGCGGCACCCGCCAGTAGCGGTCCACGCTGTAGCGGGCGAAGCCGCCGGTCAGCTGGTCGTACATGCCGCCGCGGGCCATCGCCTCGCACGTGCCCGCGACCATGTCCATCGCCTGCTGCGACCCGGTGCGGGCGGCGTTGCGGAGGAGGAACTCCAGCACCATCGAGGGCGGGAACTTCGGGCTCGCGCCGAAGCCTCCCGCGTCCTGGTCGTACGACCCGGCCAAGGTCGCGACCGCCTCGTCGAGCTGGTCCGTGCCGAGCGGGCCGCCGGTCGGTCCGGCCGTGTCCTTGAGGTGGTTCAGGACGTCCTGGCTGACGGTGAGCACCTCGTCGCGGCGGTTCTCCCACGCGTCCGCGAGCGCCTGCAGCACCTGGCTGAACGCCGGCGCCCCCTGGCGCGGCTCGGGCGGGAAGTACGTGCCGGCGAAGAACGGCTCGCCCTCCGGGGTCAGAACACACGTCATCGGCCAGCCGCCGTGACCCGTCATGGCCTGCGTCGCCTGCATGTAGACCGCGTCGATGTCGGGACGTTCCTCGCGGTCGACCTTGATGTTGACGAAGTGGTCGTTCATGTACGCCGCGGTCGCCGCGTCCTCGAACGACTCGTGCGCCATGACGTGGCACCAGTGGCAGGCCGCGTAGCCGACGCTCAGCAGGATCGGGCGGTCGAGCGTCCGGGCCGTCTCGAGCGCCTCAGGGCTCCACTCCCACCAGTCGACCGGGTTGTCCCGGTGCTGCTGGAGGTAGGGGCTGGTGGCCTCGGCAAGACGATTGGGCATACCGCCAGCCTAGGCGCGCAGCCGGATGTCGCATGAGCACGAAGCCCGAGCGGACCCGCGGTCAGGTGCGGTCGTGCGGGGTGGTGCGCTTGACGCCCGGGTCGCTGCCGTCCTGGTCCCACGGCTGCAGCGCCTTCTTGCTGTGCCGCATGAAGGAGCGCGCGAGGAAGTAGGTCGCGATGATCAGCAGGACCACGATCCCCAGTGCGACCCAGCCCGGCTTGACGTCGTTCGGGTCGAGGCGCTTGCCGTCGGCTTTCGCCGCGAGGTCGGCCAGGAAGACGTAGGAACGCATGCCTCCATCCTACGCGCCCGGGTGAGCCCGTCTCTCGTACGTCCGGGGCGGAGTCCCCACCACCGCGGTGAAGGCCCGGGTCAGGTGGGACTGGTCGGCGAAGCCCAGCTCGATCGCCAGCGCGGCCCAGTCCGTGGGCCCCGCGTGCGCAGCCGCGGCCGCGTCGAGCAGGCGGAAGCGCTGCACCACCCACTTGGGCCCGATGCCGAGGTACGCCGTGAAGTGACGCTGCAACGTCCGCAGGCTCACGCCGGCGTGGTCCGCGAGCTGGTCGGCGCGCGTGATGGAGGGATCCACCTCCGCCGCCCGGACCAACGCGTTGAGCTCGTCCGCCACGGGGTCGGGCACTGCCCCGCACGCATCCAGGTGCGCCTGGAGGGTGGCCGCCATCTCCTCGTCCGTCGCGCCGGGCCTCAGCAACGCTGCCGCGGCCGCGGAGTCGTCCGGGCCGACGAGGTCGCCGAGCGGCACCACCCGTCCGGCGACCCGGCCGAGGTCGGCCCCGAGGACGGCCCGGAAGCTCGCGGGCCGGAACGTCGCGCCGATGACCTGCCCCGACCCTTCGAGCGTGCGGACGAAGGGCTCACGCGTGATCCCGTTGACGAGCAGCCGCGGCACCCCGCGCCAGGGCTCGGCGGTCACGTGCACGCACGGCTGCGGGATGACCTGCTGGTCGTACGGCTCTGCGACGTCCCACCGGACGATCCAGAGGTACTCGACGAACCGTCTCCAGCGGTCCGACGGCGCGACCCGGGACACGCTGAAGTGCTGCGCAGCCGTGGCCGGGTGCAGGATCGCGGCCTCACCCCGTCCGTTCGGATCGGTCATGGCACCAGTGTCGCGTTTGTGCAAGACCGCGCACACCCCTCGTTCCTAGCGTCGAGGGCATGACCCGCTCGCACACCACCACCGCCAGGTTCACCGTCGCCGGATGGAAGGAGGAGGTCGTCGTCGACATCGACCACGACGGCCAGGAGATCAACGGAGTGACGTACCCGAAGCGCGGGTTCAGCCGCGCCGACGTCACCTACGCGTACTCCGGCTCGATCGAGGGCACCAGCACCCTCGCGTACCTCATCTCGTACCGTCCCGGCTCGGCTCCGGTCGTCGGCTTCGAGCACTTCACCGGCTCGATCGACGGCCACGACGGCTCGGTCGTCCTGCAGCACGCCGGCGAGCACGACGCCGAGGCCGTCCGGGCGACTCTGCAGGTCGTCCCCGGCATGGGCACCGGAGGGCTCGAGGGCCTGACCGGCGAGGCCACCGTCGAGATCGCCGGTCACAGCGACGACGGCTACGCGATCACGCTCGCGTACGAGCTGTAGCCGTCAGTCGGGCGGCTCGATCCCGTCCAGGTCGGCGTCCGGGGGCCGGCCGGGGCGCGACACCGTCAGCACCGCCTCCACGACGGCCTCCTCGGACTCGATCCGGCGCTCCAGCGCACGCAGCCGGTCCGCGACGATGGACTCGGTCTCGTCACCCACCAGGTCGACGCTCGCGACGAGGTAGAGCCGGTGCGGGCCGACGAACTCGACGTGCAGGTAGCCCACGCTCGCGACCTCGGGCATCGACACGATGCGGTTGCGGACCAGTGCGTCGATCTCGGGCGTGACCGCCTCCCCCACCAGGAACCGGCGGTTGCGGTCGATCAGCACGAACGCGATCACCGCGAGGAGCACGCCGACCAGGATCGATCCCATCGCGTCGTAGACCGGCGAGCCCGTCGCGTGGTGCAGCATGATGCCGGTGGCGGCGATGACGATGCCGATCAACGCGGCCGCGTCCTCCGCGAACACCGCACGCAACGTCGGGTCGGACGTCGAGAGCGCGGTCTGCAGCACGGACTGGTCGGTGGCAGCCGCACCGCGGTGCACCTGCCGGTACGCCTGCAGGAACGACGTCCCCTCCAGCACGAACGAGATGCCCAGGACGACGTACGCGATCGTGAAGCTGTCGTTGCCCTCCTCGGCGCCGAGCTCCTGGACGCCGTGGATGATCGACACCGCGGCACCCGCGACGAACAGGCCCACCGCCGCGAACAACGACCACACGTACGCCTCGCGGCCGTACCCGTGCGGGTGGGTGTGGTCCGCCCGGCGGCGGGAGCGGCGGTCGGCGATGACAAGGAAGACCTCGTTGCCGGTGTCCGCCCAGGAGTGCGCCGACTCCGCGACCATCGACGCGGAACCGGTCATCACCGCCGCGGCCGTCTTCGCCAGCGCCACGAGGGCGTTGGCGGTGAAGGCCAGCACGACGGTGATGTTCACGTCATCAGCGCAGTCCGGCGAACAGATCCGTCTCGGGGATGCTCGTCTCGACCTTGGAGTCGACCAGCTGGTAGTCCTCGCTCGGCCACGCCTCGGCCTGGATCTCGCGGGGGACGGCGAAGAACCAGCCGTCGGGATCGATCTGCGTCGCGTGGGCGAGCAGAGCCGCGTCGCGGACCGGGAAGTACTCCGCGCACTCGACCCGCGTGGTCAGCCGCTCCTCGTCCTCGGGCTTGCGCTCCCAGTCCTTGAACCGCTCCGCGTACGGGTTCTCCAGGCCGTGCGACTCCATCGCCTTGGCGATCGCCTCCATGCGCTCCCAGCTCCAGCCGAGGTGGTAGTAGAGCTTGGAGACCTGCCACGGCTCACCCGCGTCGGGGTAGCGCGTCGGATCGGCCGCGGCCTCGTACGCCTCGACGCTGATCTTGTGGCACATGATGTGGTCCGGGTGCGGGTATCCGCCGTTCTCGTCGTACGTCGTCAGGACGTGCGGCTTGAACGACCTGATCAGCCGGACGAGGGGCTCGGCGGCCTCCTCGACCGACTTGAGACCGAAGCAGCCCTCGGGCAGCGGCGGCTTGGGGTCGCCCTCGGGCCAGCCGGAGTCGACGAAGCCGAGCCAGTCCTGGGTGACGCCGAGGATCGCGCGGGCCCGGTCCATCTCCTCGCGACGGATCAGCGTGATGAGCTCGGGGTCGTCCTCGATGCCGGGGTGCTTGAACTGCGGGTTGAGGATCGACCCGCGCTCGCCCCCCGTGCAGGTCACCACGTGGACGTCGACGCCCTCCGCGACGTACTTCGCGGTCGACGCGGCCCCCTTGCTCGACTCGTCGTCAGGGTGGGCGTGCACGTGCATGAGGCGGAGCTTCTCGGCCACGGTTCTCCTTCAGAGGGCGTTCACAAATCCTTGCACCTGCGGCAACGCCCTGCGCGCGGTGGATGTTCCCCGCCATCCGGCCCGTCCTGCCGGGCGCTGGGTGCACCTGAGACAATGGACCACGTGACCGACCTCAGCTCTCGCTACGGGACCAGCAAGCGCCCCCGCTGGTTCTGGCCCGCCGTCGCAGCCGTCGGCATCACGCTGGGCGTGGCGTTCGCGGCCTGGGTCGGCTTCCAGAAGGACCCCGTGACCGGCCGGCTCTGGGGCTACGACGTCGTCGACGACCACACCGTCTCGATCACGCTGGACGTGATCCGTCCCGATCCCGTCGCCGCCCGGTGCACCGTCTACGCGCAGGCCGAGGACCACTCGATCGTCGGCGAGAAGACGATCAACCTGCCGGCCACGGACAAGGAGAAGGTCCGGGTCACCGCCGACATCGAGACCGAGCGGGCGGCCGTCAACGGTGTGCTGAGAACGTGTGTCGTCGTTGATTGAGTGATAGCCTCGTCAGTTCACCCCGGGCGATGGCCCGGGGTGCAGCACGTAAAGGAGCACTCGCATGACTCAGCCGACCGAGACCGACACCATCTGGGTGACCCAGGAGGCCTACGAGCGTCTGCAGCAGGAGCTCGCACACCTGAAGGGTGATGTCTGGACCGACATCACCACCAAGATCGCTGCCGCGCGCGACGAGGGCGACCTCAAGGAGAACGGCGGCTACCACGCCGCCCGCGAGGAGCAGGGCAAGACCAAGGCCCGCATCGACCAGCTCGAGAGCATGCTCCGGCGTGCCGAGGTCGGCGAGAAGCCGGCCGACGACGGTCTCGTCGAGGCCGGCATGATCGTGACGATCCGCTTCGCCGGCGACAGCGACACCGAGCAGTTCCTGCTCGGGTCACGCGAGCTGCTCAGCATGGACTCCACCGTCGAGATCGACGTGTACTCCCCCACCTCGCCGCTCGGTGCGGCCATCCTCGGCAAGTCCGTCGGTGACACGGTCAGCTACGAGACCCCGAACGGCAAGAGCATGTCGGTCGAGGTCGTCGCCGCGAAGCCGTTCTGAGTCCTGACCCCGCTGGGCCAGACGTATTGACCGCGACACGCCTGGCGTGCCGGTCGAAACGTCAGGCTCAGCGGGCACGAGGGCGCTAGAGCAGCTCGTAGCCGAGGTCCAGCAGCCGTGCGCTGACCTCGTCGCGATGCTGCGGCCCACGCGTCGCGACCTGGATGTCGACGTCGACCTGCCGGACGCCCAGCCGCTCCGACGACCGGTCGTGGTTGACGGTGATCACGTTGACCTGCATGAGCGCGAGGTCGCTGAGCAGGCGCATGAGCTCCCCCGGACGGTCGCCGATGCGTACGCGCATGGTCAGGAACCGGCCCGCTGCCGCGAGGCCGTGACGGATGACGTCCAGCAGCACGAGGGCGTCGATGTTCCCACCGGACAGCACCGCGACGACGGGCCCCTCGAACGCCTCCGGGCGCTCCAGCAACGCGGCGACCGCGGCAGCCCCTGCGGGCTCGACCAGCATCTTGGCCCGCTCCAGCAGCGAGATGAGCGCCCGGCTGAGCGACTCCTCGCTGACCGTGATGACGTCGTCGAGCAGCGAGTCCAGGATCTCGAACGGGATGTCCCCGGGCTGGGCGACCGCGATGCCGTCCGCCATGGTGACGCCCATCGGCGCGGCCAGTGGTTGGCCCGCGGCGATCGAGGCGGGGTACGCGGCGGCGTCCTCGGCCTGCACCCCGATGATCCTCAGGTCGGGGCGCTCGGTGCGCAGCAGCGCGATGCCGGCCGCGAGCCCGCCGCCACCGAGCGGCACGAGGATCGTCCGGACGTCGGGGCACTGCTCGAGGATCTCGAGTCCCACCGTCCCCTGGCCCGCGATGATGTCCTCGTGGTCGAACGGGTGGATCAGGACCGCGCCGGTGGTCTCGGCGAAGGCCTTGGCGGGCACCAGCGCCTCGGTGACGCCCGTGCCGTGGAACTCGATGTCGGCGCCGTAGCCCTCGGTCGCGGCGACCTTCGGCAACGCCGCGCCGACGGGCATGAAGATCGTCGCCTTCGTGCCGAGCATCGAGGCGGCGAGGGCGACGCCTTGCGCGTGGTTGCCGGCACTCGCCGCCACGACACCACGCGCCCGCTCCTCCTCGCTGAGCCGCGAGATGCGGACGTACGCGCCGCGGATCTTGAACGAGCCGGTGCGTTGCAGGTTCTCCGCCTTGAGGAACACGTCCTGGCCGGTGCGCGAGCTCAACCAGCGCGAGTGCGCCATCGGGGTGGTCTCCGTGACCCCCTCGAGCAGCTCGCGGGCTCGTCTCACGTCGCTCAGGTCCACCTGCTCAACCTATAGCGTCGTCCCGCAGGCACGCGTTCGCCGTCGAGACGCGAATAAACCTAAGGGTTATAGGCAACGTGCTAACGTCTATCGCATGGACGTGCCCACCCCCTCCGCCCTGCGGTCCGCCTTCATCAACAGCTCTCGCAGCAAGGCGGCCTCGATGTCGTTGCCGAAGCCGTGGCCGCCGGCCCGCGCGGACGAGCTCGACTTCCTGGGATGGATCGACCCGAAGGCGCCGCAACGGGCCTATCTCGCGATCGCGCCGGCACCGCTCCACGACCTGACGTGTGTCGAGCTTCGGCTGCCGAGCAGTCCGGCCCGACGCAGCAAACAGACGATGTGCGACCTGTGCCAGACACCCGACGCCCCGGACGGCTCCCTGCTGATGGTCGCCCCCCGCGCTGGCGCCCGCGGCCGGAGCGGAGACACAGTCGGCCTCTACATCTGCAGCGACTTCGCCTGCTCGATCCGGGCGCGCAGGCCACTCAAGGCCCACGAGCGATCGGTCACCGGTGCGCCGGACACCCGGGTCGAGGCGCTGGTCGAGCGCGTCACCGCCTTCGTCGACCGGGTCCGGGGGTAGGGCGGTGCCACGCGCCGGACTGACGACGGACAAGGTCGCTCGAGCGGGCGCGGAGCTTGCCGACGAGGTCGGGTTCGGGCAGGTGACGATCTCCGAGCTGGCGCGACGGCTCGGGGTCAAGGTCGCGAGCCTCTACTCGCACGTGCAGAGCTCGGACGACCTCCGCACCCGGATCGCCCTCATCGCGCTCGAGGAGCTCGCCGACCGAGGGGACGAGGCGCTGGCCGGCCGGTCGGGCCGGGACGCGCTGATCGCCCTGGGCGAGGTCTACCGCACCTACGCCAGCGAGCACCCGGGACGCTACGACGCCGCGGGCTTCCCCCTGGACGCCGCCACCGCAGCGGCCAGCGCAGGGCCGCGGCACTCCCGCATGCTCCGGGCCACGCTGCGCGCCTACCGGATCCCGGAACCGGCGCAGACCCATGCGGTGCGCCTGGTCGGCAGCGTCGTCCACGGCTTCGTCACGCTCGAGCGCAGCGGCGGCTTCGCGCACAGCGAGCCGGACTCCGGCCAGTCCTGGACCAGCATCATGGACGCCCTGGACACGATGCTGCGGACCTGGTCCGCCGCCTGAACCTGATCACGGTGTCGACAGGCGGAGGACTCAGCGCGCCGGGACCGCCGGCGCGCCGCCCCAGATGACCGCCTGGCAGCCACGGAAGAACGACCCGGCGACGGTGCTCGGGTCCCCGAGGTAGCCCGCGACCATGGCACCGTCCCGCAGCAGCATCAGGTCGTCCACCACGTCGGCGGTGTTCGGCAGGTCCAGGGGGGCCAGGAGCTCGCCGAACATGGTCCGGTACCAGTCGCGGTGCTCCGCGACGGTCTTGCGGACCGGGCTCTCGGGGTCGGGGTTCTCGGCGGCCGCGTTGATGAACGGGCAGCCGCGGAACCCGGGGCTGCAGGCCACGATCCCCGTCTGGTCGCAGATCATGCGCAGCGCCGCCTCGGCGTCGCCGGCGCTCTGCGCGATGGCCGCACCGATGCCGTCCCGCTCGAGCGTCGCGCGCTGCTCGAGATAGGCGACGACGAGATCGTCCTTGCTCTTGAAGTGGCGATAGAACGTCACCTTCGTCGTGCCGGCCCGCTCGATCACCTTGTCGACGCTCACGGCACGCAGACCCTGCGCGTAGAACAGCTCGCTCGCAGCGTTGATCAGCCGATCACTCATGGACACCTGCACGCGCTCGATCATACGACTTCCTTCCAGACCCTTGCTCTTCTCGGCACCCTGCAGTACGTTCCTTGTAGAGTGACTAGTCATTCTACCTCACGGGTGGTCAACCGCCCCTCACACGACAAAGGACACGATCATGCAGACCCAGACACCTCCCCCCTTCCTGATGACAGCGACTGACGACTCCGCCACCGGCGGGTCGGCCGACGCCGGCGCACCCCGTCCCACGATCGTGCTCGTGCACGGCGCGTGGGCCGACTCGTCGAGCTGGTCCCCCGTGGTCGAGCGGCTCCGGGCAGCTGGATTCCCCGTTCGCTCGATCGCCAACCCGCTGCAGGGCCTCGACACCGACACCGCCTACCTCGCGAGCCACCTGACCGCGATCGAGGGCCCGGTCGTCCTGGTCGGGCACTCCTACGGCGGCGCCGTGATCAGCAACATCGACCCGTCGGCGTTCGACATCACGTCGCTGGTCTACGTCGCCGGCTTCATCCCGCTCAAGGGCGAGTCCGTCGGCGACCTCGCGGCGCAGTCCACCCCTCCCCTGCCGCTCGTCCCTGTCGAGGTCCCCGGCGGCGTCGAGGTGACGATCGATCCCGCAGGTTTCCGCAGCGCGTTCGCCGGCGACCTCGACGAGGCCACCGCCGCCGACCTCGCGGTCGCGCAGCGGCCCGCCAACGTGCGCGCCGTCTCCGAGCCGAGCGTCCACGAGTCGTTCCGCTCCACCCCGACCTGGGTCCTCGTGACTCGCCAGGACCAGGCGATCAACGTCGAGCTGCAGCGGCTGATGTCGGGCCGCATCGACGCCCAGGTCACCGAGGTCGACGCGTCGCACGCCGTCATGATCAGCCGTCCCGACGCCGTCGCGGACCTCATCACGCAGGCCGCCCGATGACCTGCGCCTCCCCGGCGCACCCCCTCCACCAGATCACCCGTCACACACCACAAGGAATCTCATGACCATCGCCACTAGCACCCACGACATCGCGACCGCACTGCGGAAGCTCTACTTCGTCAGGTTCGGGTTCGCCATCATCTGGGCGGCCCTCATCCTCTCCGTCGGCTCGGACATCGACCCGCTCACCGGGACCCTGCTCGTGCTCTACCCGCTGTTCGACGTGGGCGCCGCCATCGTGGACCTCCGGGCCTCGAGGGCCACGCGTCCCGCCGCCGGGCTGTACCTCAACATCGCCCTCAGCACCGCCACCGCGATCGGCCTGGGCTTCGCCGCCGCGTCCGGCGAGCCGGCCGTGCTCCGCGTCTGGGGCGCGTGGGCCATCACCGCCGGGATCGTCCAGCTCATCGTCGCGGTCAACCGCCGCAGGCTCGGCGGCCAGGTGCCGCAGATCCTCAGCGGTGGCATCTCCGTCCTCGCTGGCGGCTCGTTCGTCGCCGCGGCGTCCGCGGACGATCCCTCGCTGACGAACATCGGTGGCTACGCCGTGCTCGGCGGCATCTTCTTCCTGGTCTCGGCACTGCGCCTGAACCGCACGACGGGAGTGGAGCAGGATGCCTGACACCACGTTCGACGTCATCGTCATCGGCGCAGGTCCGGTCGGTGAGAACGTCGCGGACCGCGTCGTCCAGGGCGGTCTCACCGCCGCGGTCGTCGAGCGAGAGCTCGTCGGCGGGGAGTGCTCCTACTGGGCCTGCATGCCCACCAAGGCACTGCTTCGCGACGCCGCCGCCCTCCGCGCGGTCCGGGCGCTCCCCGCCGCGTCGCAGGCGGTCACCGGCCCCCTGGACGCGGCAGCGGTGCTGCGCCGCCGCGACGCCTTCGCCTCGAGCTGGGACGACGCCGGACAGGTCAGCTGGCTCGAAGGAGCCGGGGTGAAACTGTTCCGCGGCCAGGGCCGCATCGGCGCGGACCGCACGGTCGAGGTCGTCAGCGCCGACGACGAGGTCACCACGCTCCGCGCCCGGCACGCCGTCGTGATCGCGACGGGGAGCAGCGCCCGCATCCCGGGCATCCCCGGCCTGGCCGACGCCTCGCCGTGGACCAGCCGCGAGGCCGCGTCCGCGACGTCCGTTCCCGGACGCCTGGCCATCATCGGCGGCGGCGTCGTCGGCACGGAGATGGCGACTGCCTTCTCGGCCCTCGGCGCCGAGGTGACCCTTGCCTCGCTCGACGGCATACTGCCCACGGTCGAGCCGTACGCGGCCGAGCTGGTGGCCGAGTCCCTCAAGGAGGCCGGCGTCACGCTGTACCCGACGTCCGGCCCCACCGAGGTCCGTCGCGACGACGACGGCACGGTCCACATGACCCTGGCGGACGGCACCACCGTCGAGGCCGACGAGGTTCTCGTCGCCACCGGCCGCAAGCCCAACACCGGGCACATCGGACTGGAGCACGTGGGTCTCGAGCCCGGCGACTGGCTGCAGGTCGACCAGTCCCTGCGAGTGGTCGGCGCATCCGGCACGCCCGTCGGGGACGGCTGGCTCTACGCGGCCGGCGACGTGAACCGCCGCGCCCTCGTCACCCACCAGGGCAAGTACCAGGCGAGGGCCGTGGGCGACACGATCGTCGCGCGCGCTCAGGGCGCCGAGGTCGACCTCAGCCCGTGGGGTCGGCACGCGAGCACCGCGGACGAGCGCGCCGTCACCCAGGTGATCTTCTCCGACCCGGAGGTCGCCATGGTGGGTCTGACCCAGCAGGCGGCCACCGACGCGGGGATGGACGTCCGCGCGGTCGAGTACGACCTCGGCTCCGTCGCCGGCGCGGCCCTGCACGCCGACGGGTACCGCGGCCGGGCCGGCATGGTCGTCGACACGTCCAGGAACGTCCTCGTGGGCTTCACGGTCGTCGGTCCGGACGTCGCCGAGCTGCTCCAGGCAGCCGCGATCGCGATCGTCGGCGAGGTCCCGCTCGACCGGTTGTGGCACGCGGTCCCCGCCTACCCGACCATGAGCGAGATCTGGCTGCGCCTCCTCGAGACGTACGGCCGCGACGGGTGACATCCTCCACCTCGACGGCGCGGACGCCGGCCTCGGCCGACGCCCGCGCCGTCATCCCGATCCATCCAAGGAGCACCATGACCATCACATCCGACGACGTCTACGCCCTGGCCCCGTACGCCAGGACCCTGGGAGTCACCTTCGAGAGCATGAGCGCCTCGGAGCTGCGGACCGCGCTCGCGTTCACCCCCGCCCTGTCGACCACCGGCGGCTCGCTGCACGGTGGGGCCCTGCTCGGCCTCGCGGACGTGAGCGCTGCGGTGTGCGCGGTGCTCAACGCCCCGCCGGGCACGTTGCCGGCCACGGCGGACTCCACGGCACGGTTCCTGCGTCCGGCCCACGGCGACGTGTCGGCGGTCTCGCGCCCGGTCCAGGTGACGCGATCGCGCGTCATCGTGGAGGTGGAGATCGTCGACGCCGCGGGCGACCTGTGCGCGAAGGTCACCCAGTCCGTGTCGCTCCTCGCCCCGCGGGCCTCCTGACGCCGCAGAGCGTACGACCGGGCCGGGCGCTCGACGTCACTTTGTCGAGGCGCCCGGCCCGGTCGGTGCGTGCGTGCGGCTAGAGGATCGCCAGCTCCTCCGCGTGCTCGAAGGCGGTCTCCTCACCGACACCGGTGACCGGTGGGCGCTGCTTGGTCACGAGGACCAGCGAGAGCACGGCCGCGAGGATCAGCGCACCCAGGCCCCACGTGAAGGCCACCGTGTAGCCGTGGACGAGACCTTCGGCGGTCTGCGCCGCCCCGTTGGCGGCGATGAAACCGGTGGTCGCCGTGGCGGCGATCGTGTTGAGCAGGGCGGTGCCGAGCGATCCTCCGACCTGCTGCGTCGTGTTGACCAGGGCGCTCGCGACACCGGCATCGTGATCCTCGACGCCGACCAGCGCGGTGCTGGAGAGGGCGACGAAGGCCAGACCCATGCCGACACTCATGAGGATCTGCGCCGGCAGCACGACCGTGAGGTAGTTGCCGTCGACCGAGATCTGCGTGAACAGCGACATCCCCAGCGCGGCGCCCACCGTGCCACCGACCATCAGCGGGCGCGGCCCGATGCGGGGCAGCAGCGCGCTCGCCACGCCGGCTCCCGCCACCACGCCCACGCTGAAGGGCAGGAACGCCAGGCCCGACTTCACGGCGGAGTACTGCAGCGTGCCCTGCATGTAGTAGACGAGGAACAGGAACATCCCGAACAGGGCCAGCCCGAGCAGGAGCGAGACCAGGAACGCCGCGGCGCGGTTGCGCTCGGTGAAGACCCGCGGGGGCAGGAGCGGCTCCGCGGTCCTCGACTCGATCACCACGAAGGCGACGAGCAGGACGACGGCGGCGGCGAGAAGGCTGATCGTGACCGAGTCGGACCAGCCGTCCTCGTTGGCCTTGGTGAAGCCGTAGACGAGTGCGACGAGACCCAGCGTGCTGGTGACGACACCGGGGATGTCGTACCGGGCCTTGCCCTCGGCGCGGCTCTCGTGGACGAGCAGCGCGCCGGCGATCGCGGTGGCGATCGCGATCGGCGTGTTGACCAGGAGGGTCCAGCGCCACGAGGCGTACTCGGTGAGGACCCCGCCGAGGATCAGGCCGAGGGCAGCGCCGCCGCCCGAGATGCCGCCGTAGACACCGAACGCCTTCGCACGCTCCTTGGGCTCGGTGAAGGTGACGGTGATGAGCGAGAGGGCGGCCGGGGCCATGAGTGCCGCGAAGGCGCCCTGCAGCGCCCGGGCCCCGAACAGCTCGCCCTGGTTCTGCGCGAGCCCGGCGATCGCGGAGGCGACACCGAAGCCGACGAGGCCGATGACGAAGGCCCGCTTGCGCCCGACGAAGTCGGCGATCCTGCCGCCCAGCAGGAGCAGCCCGCCGAACGCGAGGGCGTACGCCGTGACGACCCACTGGCGGTTGGCGTCGGAGATGCCCAGGGCCTCCTGGGCGGAGGGCAGGGCGATGTTCACGATGCTGGCGTCAAGCACCACCATCAGCTGGGCGACGGCGATGACGACGAGCGCCAGCCATCGGCGCGGATCGGCGACGGCCGTCTCCGGGGGTGTGGTCATGTGGGGTTCCTTGCAGAGAGTCGGGGTGATCGAACGTGATCGACCTCCGAAAACATACGAGGCGAGATCGTCCGAATCCAGATGATCCCACTGTGACTAATCCGACGTTGCCCGGACCCGACCCCGGCGATACCATCCGACGCATGGGAGTCCCGCGAACGAACCCCGCCGAGGGGCCGCCGACCACGGCCTGCCCGGCGTTCCCGGCTGACCTGACGATCCTTCTGCACGCCGCGGTCAACCAGGTGACGATCTACCTCGACCGCGCCGCCGTCGAGATGGGGCTCAGCGACGCTCGCGACTGGCTCGTGCTGGCTGCGCTCGATGACGGCCAGCCGCGGACCCAGCTCGAGCTGAGCCGGGTCGTGTGCGTCGACAAGACCACCCTGATCACGGTCCTCGACCGGCTCGAGCGTGATGGACTGATCGTGCGG
Organism: Aeromicrobium chenweiae; assembly: GCF_003065605.1. Classification (GTDB taxonomy): domain Bacteria; phylum Actinomycetota; class Actinomycetes; order Propionibacteriales; family Nocardioidaceae; genus Aeromicrobium; species Aeromicrobium chenweiae. The sequence continues at coordinate 2,759,502 of NZ_CP026952.1, forward strand.
ACCGTCGATCCCTCCGACCGGCGGGTCCGGATCCCCCAGATCACCGACAGCGGACGTCAGGTCTACGCGACGTTCGCCGCCGCGCGTGACGCCGCCGAGGCGCGGGTGCTGGACGGCGTGCCCGCCGAGGACCGCGCCGTGCTGCTCGACGTGCTCACGCGGATCGCCACGAGCCAGGACACCGCGGTCCCCGCGAGCTAGCCGAGCCCGGTCGCTGCGAGAACCTGCGGCCGGATCTCAGGAACTCGTCGTCGATCGCGCCCGGGAGCCGAAGAGGCGTTTTTCTTGCCGACGGGGTGTCGGTATCATGGAGGCATGATCACGTTCCCCTCGCACGAGATGGTCTGACATGTTCCTAGCGCTCCGAGAACTTTCCTTCGCGCGCGGCCGCTTCGCCCTCATGGGAGCCGTCGTCGCGCTCATCGCCATCCTGATGGTCCTGCTCAGCGGCCTCGCCGTGGGCCTGACCAACGACGGTGTCTCCGGTCTCCAGCACGTCAAGGCGACCTCCTTCGCGTTCCAGAAGGACGTCTCCAAGGACTCGGCGTTCTCCCGAAGCATCGTCGGTCCTGATGCCGTCAAGGCCTGGCAGAAGCAGAAGGACGTCGAGGCCGCGACCCCGTTCGGCAACACGCTGGTGAACGCCCGCACCGACCGCGGCGTCGAGATCGACCTGGCCCTGTTCGGCGTCGAGACCGACTCCTTCATGGCGCCGAAGGCGGCCGAGGGGAAGGCCTTGACGCGCGAGGGCGAGGTCGTCGTCAGCTCCACCGCCGCCGACGAAGGCGTCAAGCTGGGTGACACCGTGACCCTCGATCCGTCGGGCACCGAGCTCGAGGTCGTCGGCATCATGGCCGACCAGAACACCTTCGGCCACGTCGACATCGGCTACCTGCCGCTGCGCACCTGGCAGGAGATCAAGGCCGGCATCCCGCCGGGCGACGAGGTCCCCAGTCGCGTCTACGACGAGTTCACGGCAGTCGCCGTGCAGGCCAAGGACGGCGCGACCGTCGACCTGGCCGCCGGGGACAAGGCGGCGGGGACGACGTCCTTGACGCGCGAGGGCTCCTACGACGCCTCGCCCGGCTACACCGCCGAGACCTCGACCCTGCAGCTCATCCAGGTGTTCCTGTACGCCATCTCCGCGCTGGTCGTCGGGGCCTTCTTCACCGTGCTGACGATCCAGCGCCGTCAGGAGCTCGCGGTGCTGAGGGCCATGGGCGCCAGCACGCGGTATCTGCTCCGCGACAGCCTCCTGCAGTCGTTCATCCTGCTCGTCGTCTCCGCAGGAGTGGGCATCGGGATCGGGCTCGCCGCCGGCAGCGCGATCTCCTCCTCGCCCATGCCCTTCGCACTCGAGGCGGGGCCGATCATCGCCGCGACCGTGCTGCTGATCGTCCTCGGACTCCTCGGCGCCGGCATCGCCGTGCTCCGCATCACCCGTATCGACCCGCTCGCAGCCCTCGGAGGCAGCCGATGACCCCCATCCTGACCATCACCGACGCAACGCTCCTGCTTGGGGACGGAGACGAGACCGTCCGGGCGCTCGACGACGTGTCGCTGGAGGTGGCGGCCGGAGAGCTGGTCGCCATCGTGGGCCCGTCCGGCTCGGGCAAGTCCAGCCTCCTGGCGGTCGCCGGCGCGCTGACGACGCCCACCTCGGGGTCCGTGCGCCTGGGGTCGACCGACCTCACCGCAGCGAGCAGCCGGGAGCTCACCCGCATCCGGCGCGAGCAGATCGGGTTCGTGTTCCAGAGCGGCAACCTCGTCCCGGCGCTGAAGAGCGTCGACCAGGTGCGACTGCCGCTGACGTTCGGGAAGGTGGCCGACCCGCGCGATCCGCTCGAGCTGCTCGCCGAGGTCGGCATGGAGCACAAGGCCGACCGGCGCCCGCACGAGCTCTCCGGTGGTGAGCGCCAGCGCGTCGGCATCGCCCGCGCGCTGGTCACCCGTCCCCAGCTCCTGCTCGTCGACGAGCCGACCGCGGCCCTGGACCGCAGCCGGAGCCAGGAGGTCGTGGCCCTGCTGGCGGACGAGTCGCACAGCCACGGCGTGGCGACGATCATGGTCACCCACGACCAGGACGTCCTGCATCACTGCGACCGGGTGCTCGAGATGGTCGACGGTAGGCTCACCCCTGCGGTCGCGCCGACGGTCTGACCCGGCGAGACCGGGGAACCTGCCTGGTCGACGACCCAGGCTCACGCTCGAACGACGGGAGGACGCATGCCTCGCATCACGGCAGCCACCGTCGCTGAGCACCGCTCGCAGCAGGTCCGGGCCCTGCTCGATGCTGCCAGCGGGATCCTGGCGTCGACCGGCAAGGCGCCCACGATGAGCGAGGTCGCGCGGGTGGCGGGCCTGGCGCGCAGCAGCGTCTACCAGTACTTCACCTCACCCGACGAGCTCCTCGCCGCCGTCGTGGCGGACGTCTTCCCCGCGTGGGCGCGCACCGTCCTTGACCGGGTCGAGGCAGCCGTCTCGCCGGGCGGCCGGGTGTGGGCGTACATCGAGGCGAACGTCGACCTGTTCGACAGCTCCGAGCAGGCGGTGGCCCGGGCGCTGTCCCAGATCGTCGATCCCCAGGTGCTGATGCCGCCCATGAAGGCCTTCCACCGCCAGCTCCAGGTGCCGCTGCGTGAGGCGCTGGTGGAGCTCGGCGAACTCGAGCCCGACGCGGTCGCCGAGCACATCGACGCCCTCGTCATGCAGGCGGCCCGGAGCATCGGCGCCGAGGACGGACCGTTGGGGCCGCAGACCCGCGCGCAGGCGCTCGCCCGACTGCGGCGACTGCTGTCCGGATACCTGCAGCTGCCGCCGGCGTCCCTAGACTGACCCCGAGGCGACGTCGGACCCCGAGGAAGGACTGAGCGATGCACGGACGATCACTGCTCGAGCTGGCCGAGAACGAGATGGCGGCCGCGCGCGAGGCGACGAGCGGCCGCGCAGCCACCACGATCTACGGAGGTCAGGAGCACGACCTGCGCCAGACCCTGATCGCACTGGTCGCCGGTCGGTCCCTCGGCGAGCACGATGCGCCGGGTGAGGCGACTCTCCAGGTGCTCTCCGGCGAGGTCCGGCTCAACGCCGGCGACGACTCCTGGGACGGCGCGACCGGCGACTACCTGGTCATCCCGCCCAGCCGGCACGACCTGCTGGCGGTCTCGGACGCCGTCGTGCTGCTGACGGTCGCCACCGGGTCCTGAGCCCGCCGGCCGGGTCCGGCGGTCACTCCTCCCGGCTCGATCTGCCCATGGCCACCGCCAGCACGAGGGCGAGGACGGCCACGACGGTCAGCAGCGCCAGCCCGAGCCCGTACCCGGCGAAGACGGCCTCGTACGTCGCCCCCATGACCAGCGGCGGGAAGAAACCGCCCAGCCCGCCCGCGGCACTGACCAGTCCCGTCACGGACCCGGCCTGGGCAGGTGGGGCGTCCGCCGCCACCCAGGCGAAGACCCCGCCCGAGCCGAGGCCGAGGAACAGGGCCAGCACCACGAAGGTGGCTCCGGCGGGCACCTCGACGGGCGGCTGGAGGGCCACCACCACAGCGAGGACGGCGGTCCCCACGAGCGACACCACCACGACCGTCCGGGCGCCGATCCGGTCTGCCAGCACGCCGCCGACGGGCCGGGCGACGACCGCGGCGATGGCGAACCCTGCGGTGCGGGTGCCCGCGCCGGTCAGGTCGAAGTCGTAGATGTCCTTCAAGTAGGTCGGCAGGTACGTCGAGAACGCCACGAACCCGCCGAAGACGACCGCGTACAGGAACGACATCTCCCACGTCACGGGCAGCCGGGCGGCGGCGACGAGCTTGGGCACCACCGGGTCGGTGCTCGGCTGCCACGCCGGTGAGTCCCGGGCGATCGTCCACATCATGGCGGCGGCGAGGACCAGCGCCACCGCGACGATCACGTGGGTCGTGGTGTACCCGAACCAGGTCACGAAGCGCGGCGTGAAGAACGCCGAGAGGGCCGTCCCGCCCATGCCGGCGCCGAAGACCCCCGTCGCGAATCCTCTGCGGGACGGCTCGAACCATGCGCTCGAGAACGGGATGCCGACGGCGAAGATCGTTCCCGCGACGCCCAGGAAGAACCCGAAGACGAGCAGGAGGGCGTACGAGTCGAGGTTGCCGGCCAGCGCCACGAGGAGCACGAACGGCGCGGTCGCCAGCAGCAGGATCGTGAAGAGCAGACGACCGCCGTACTTGTCGGTGAGCGCACCCGCCGCGATGCGGCCGATCGACCCGACCAGGACCGGGACCGCCACGAGGACCGACTTCTGCCCGGACGACAGGTCCAGGTCGGTGGCGTAGCGGACACCCAACGGCCCGATGATGGTCCAGGCCCAGAACGCGAGCGTCGACGCCAGCGTCGCCAGGACGAGGTTCTTCCCCTGCCCTGCGCGCAGGTCCACGGTGTCGCCGGCCTCGATCATGGGTGTCCCCTCCTTCGTCCTGGACTAGCGCCGTTCCCGGTCGGGTGTCCCGACAGGCGTCCAGCCGGGCCGGGCCCCTCGCACGCCCGGGCCGCCCGAGACGTCGCGGCTGCGGTACACGATGTACGGCCTGAAGACGTAGTGCAGCGGCGCGGTGAAGGCGTGCACGAGCCGGGTGAAGGGCCAGATCGTGAACAGCAGCATCGCCACCAGCGTGTGCAGGTGGAACTGGATCGGGGCCGCGGCCATGGCCGACACGTCCGGCTGGAGCCGGAACAGGGACCGGAACCAGGGCGAGACCGTCTCGCGGTAGTTGTGCGCGTCGGACCCCGCGCCGATCGAGACGAGGGTGGTCCACAGGCCGAGGACGATCGTGACGATCAGGACCGCGTACATGAGCTTGTCGTTGCGGGTCGTGGCCATGAAGACCGGGCCGGTGGTCCGCCGGCGGTACACCAGGATCGCCAGGCCGCCCAGCGTCAGCACGCCGGCGATCGTGCCGAAGAACAGGGCGTTGAAGTGGTACAGCCCCTCGCTGACCCCCAGCGCCTCGGTCCACGACTCCGGGATGACCAGCCCCACGACGTGCCCGACGAGGACGACCAGGATCCCGATGTGGAACATCGGGGAGCCGATGCGCAGCAACCGCGACTCGTACAGCTGGGAGGACCGGGTGGTCCAGCCGAACTTGTCGTAGCGGTACCGCCAGACCGTGCCGCCCACCAGGACGACCAGCATCACGTACGGCAGGACGCCCCACAGCACGGTGTTCACGTCAGCACCGGGAGCAGTCGGGGGTCGTACGGCTCCAGGCCGACCGACTCCGCCGGTGGCGGCCCGGCGAGGGCGCGTGCCGCGGCACGGTCGGCCGGGGACTCACCGGGAAGGGTCGCGCAGACAGCGGTCAGCGCGCCGGCGTACGGCGAGCCACGCTCGAGCAGCTCGAGACGGATCAGCTCGATGCTCGCCCGGTACTCCTGGAGCAGCGCGGCACCCGCGACCGGGTCGGCGATCGCCGCGAACTCCAGGACCATCGGGAGGTGGTCGGGCAGCTCCCCGCCGGTCTGGACCAGGAAGCCGCTCGCCCGGTACGCGGACTTGAAGCGCCCCAGCACCTCACCGCGCCGGCGGGTGTCGCCGTCGGTCCAGTACGACAGGTGCATCGCCCGGTGCCGGCTGAGGTCGAACAGCTCGACGTATCCCCGCTGCAGGTCCGGCAGCGGGGTGCCGGACAGGTGCTCGCCCAGCTCGACGAGGCCGGCCCTGGTCGCGTCCCCGGCACTGGGCGGGAGCTCCTCGACGGCGCTCATCAGCAGGGGCAGCCGCTTGACCAGGTCGGCATCGGGATAGGACAGGAACCAGGACGAGACCTGGTGGACCGTGCGGCGGACGCCCGCGTCCCTGCTGCGGCGTCTCACGGCTGCTCGGCCTTCTCGCCGGGGAACAGCCCGTCGGGGTGCCCGTTGCCGTCCCAGTTCAGGAGGTTCACCCTCCCCCGCATCGTCTCGTCCGAGGCGGGCGAGTCCGAGGTCTGCCGGTCCCGCAGCGCGTGGAACGTCTCGGCCGCGACCGCGACCGGCGTCCCGCTCGCCTCGCCGAACGGCCCCGACTCGTACATGCCCGGTCCGTCGTCGCCGTCGAGCGAGCACCCCATCTCCTCCAACCGGTGGGCGTCCTCGACATGAGCGGTCGGGATGACGTACCGCTCCTCGTACTTGGCGATGGCCAGGAGGCGGTACATCTCGTACATCTGCTCCTCCCCCATCCCCACGGCGGCGGGGATCGAGCCGTCCGGGTCCCGGCCGAGCGTCACGCCGCGCATGTACGCCCGCATGGCGGCCAGCTTGCGCAGCACCGCCGTGATCGTGGCGGTGTCACCCGCGGTGAACAGCTCGGCGAGGTACTCCACGGGGATCCGGAGCGCGTCGATCGCGCCGAACAGCGTGCCGTGGTCCTCGGCGTCGTGCCCCTGCTCCGACAGGAGGTCCACGATCGGCGACAGCGGCGGGACGTACCAGACCATCGGCATCGTCCGGTACTCCGGATGCAGCGGCAGGGCGATCCGGTACGTCTTGGCCAGCGCGTAGACCGGGGAGCGCCGAGCCGCGTCCATCCAGTCGTCGGGGATGCCGTCGGCCCTGGCGGCGGCGATGACCTCGGGGTCCGTCGGGTCCAGCATCAGGTCGAGCTGCGCCTCGTACAGGTCCTGCGGATCGGGCGTGGACGCCGCCGCCGTCACCGCGTCGGCGTCGTAGAGGAACAGCCCCAGGTAACGGAGCCGACCCACACACGTCTCCGAGCAGACGGTGGGCAGGCCCACCTCGACGCGGGGGTAGCAGAACGTGCACTTCTCGGCCTTGCCGGACTTGTGGTTGAAGTAGATCTTCTTGTACGGGCAGCCGGTGATGCACTGGCGCCAGCCACGGCACCGGTCCTGGTCGACCAGCACGATGCCGTCCTCGCTGCGCTTGTAGATCGCGCCCGACGGGCACGACGCCATGCACGACGGGTTGAGGCAGTGCTCGCAGATGCGTGGCAGGTAGAACATGAACGTCTGCTCGAGCTCGAAGCGGATCGTCTCCTCGGACTCGCGCCGGATCTTCTCCACGACGGGGTCCAGCTGTCCCATGTCGCTGGACCCGCCCAGGTTGTCGTCCCAGTTCGCCGACCAGGTCACCTGGGTGTCCTCACCGGTGATCAGCGACTTGGGCCGGGCGACCGGGAAGTCGTCACCGAGCGGCGCGTCGACGAGCGTGGCGTAGTCGTACGTCCACGGCTCATAGTAGTCGTCGAGCTCGGGCTGCACGGGGCTCGCGAAGATGCCGAACAGCTTCTTGAGCCGGCCACCGGCCCGCAGCGCGAGGTTGCCGCGACTGTTCAGCTCCCAGCCGCCCTTCCACCTCTCCTGGTCCTCGTAGCGACGCGGATAGCCCTGGCCGGGCCGCGTCTCGACGTTGTTGAACCACACGTACTCGGTGCCGGCCCGGTTGGTCCACGCCTGCTTGCACGTCACCGAGCAGGTGTGGCAGCCGATGCACTTGTCGAGGTTCATCACCATGCCCATCTGGGCCATCACGCGCATGTCAGTACCTCACGTCCTGGGAACGGCGGCGCACCGTCGCGACCATGTCGCGCTGGTTGCCGGTGGGGCCGAGATAGTTGAAGGCGTACGACAGCTGCGCATAGCCGCCGATCAGGTGGGTGGGCTTCACGAGCAGCCGGGTCACCGAGTTGTGGATGCCGCCGCGCCGACCGGTCGCCTCGGACTTCGGGACGTCGATCGTGCGCTCCTGGGCGTGATAGACGTACACGACGCCCTCGGGCATCCGGTGCGTCACGATCGCCCGGGCGACCAGGACGCCGTTGGCGTTGACGCACTCGACCCAGTCGTTGTCGGCCACCCCGATCGCGGCCGCGTCGGCGCCGCTCATCCAGACCGTCGGCCCCCCGCGCGACAGCGACAGCATGAGCAGGTTGTCCTGGTACTCGGAGTGGATCGACCACTTCGAGTGCGGCGTCAGGTAGCGCACCGTCACCTGCGTGGAGCCGTCCGGCCCGAGGCGCGGCTCCCCGAAGAGCCGGTGCATGTCCAGCGGCGGCCGGTAGATCGGCAGCGCCTCGCCGAGGTCGATCATCCAGTCGTGGTCGAGGTAGAAATGCATGCGGCCGGTCAGGGTGTGGAACGGCTTGAGCCGCTCGATGTTCACCGTGAACGGTGCGTACCGCCGCCCGCCGGTCTCCGAGCCGGACCACTCCGGCGAGGTGATCACCGGCACGGGATGCTGCTGCGTCTCGGCGAAGGTGATGTGCTTCTCCTCCGAGCCCGCCGCCAGGTCGGCGAGCGGCTTGCCGACGCGTTCCTCGAGCGTCCGGAAGCCCTGGGCGGCCAGCTCGCCGTTGGTCGTGCCCGACAGGGTCAGGATCGCCTCGGCCATCTTGACGTCGGTGTCGAGGGCCGGTCGTCCGTCGCCGGCACCCCCGAGCATCACCCCGTTGGTCGCGGCCAGGCGCTCGGTCTGCTCCTCGAGCCGGTACGTCACGTTCTTGACCGTGAAGCCCAACGAGTCGGCCAGCGGTCCGATCGTGGCCAGCTTGTCCGCGATGGCCGTGTAGTCGCGCTCCACCACCGAGAACACCGGCATCGTCCGCCCGGGCACGCCCGGTAGCCCGGTCGTCCGCCAGTCCTCGACCCGACCGCCCGGCTGCGCCGCCTCGCCCGGGGTGTCGTGCTGGAGCGGGACGCTGACCAGGTCCTTGCGCACGCCGAGGTGCGTCCGCGCCATGGCGGAGAAGCGCTTCGCCAGCAGGTGGAAGATGTCGAAGTCGCTCCTGGCCTGCCAGGGCGGGTCGATCGCCGGCGTGAACGCGTGTACGAACGGGTGCATGTCGGTCGACGACAGGTCGTACTTCTCGTACCAGGTGGCGGCCGGGAGCACGACGTCCGACAGCAGCGTCGTGGAGGTCATGCGGAAGTCCGCGGAGACCAGCAGGTCCAGCTTTCCCTCGGGCGCCTCGTCGTGCCACGCGACCTCGTCGGGCCGGGGCACCTCGGGGTTCTCGCCGCCGGCGCCGTCGACCCCGCGCACGTTCGAGTGCGTGCCGAGCAGGTGCTTGAGGAAGTACTCGTTGCCCTTGGCGGACGAGCCGAGGAGGTTGGAGCGCCACAGCACGAGCGTCCGCGGCCAGTTCTTCGGGGCGTCGACGTCCTCGATGGCCGTCTGCAGGCTGCCGTCGTGCAGCGACTGGGCGACGTACGACCCGGGGTCGGCGGCTCGTCCCTCGGCCACCGCGGTCTCGGCCGCATCGGCCACGTCGAGGGGGTTCGCGCCGAACTGCGGGTAGAACGGCATCCACCCGAGCCGGGCGGACTGCGCGATCGTGTCGGCGGTGTGCTTGCCGGCCAGGTGCCCGGCGGCCAGCGGAGACGCCAGCGAGTCCGCGGAGTAGCCGTCGTTGCGCCACTGACCGGTGTGCATGTACCAGAACGACGTCCCGGTCATGGTGCGTGGCGGCCGCGACCAGTCCAGCGCGTTGGCGAGCGACATCCAGCCGGTGACCGGACGACACTTCTCCTGGCCCACGTAGTGCGCCCACCCGCCGCCGTTGCGGCCCTGGCACCCGGTCAGCATCAGCAGCGCCAGGATCGACCGGTACGTCGCGTCGCCGTGGAACCACTGGCAGATGCCGGCGCCCATGATGATCATCGAGCGGCCGCCGGACTCCTCGGCGTTGGCGGCGAACTCGCGGGCGACCCGGATGCACTGCTCGGCCGGGACCTTGGTGATCTCCGCCTGCCACGCCGGGGTGTACGGCGTGGACACGTCGTCGTACCCCGTGGCCCACTCCCCCGGCAGCGGCTGCCCGTCGACGTCTCGGCCCACCCCGTACTGGGCGAGCATCAGGTCGAGCACCGTGGTCACCAGCTGCCCCGCGACCTTCCGTGCCGGGACGCCCCGACGCAGCACCGAGCCCGAGCCGTCCGGCGCGACGAACGCCGGCAGGAGCACCTCCGTCGGCACGACGTCACCGGCCAGGTCGAGCATGGACAGCGCCGGCGTCACCCCCTCGAGGTCCAGGTTCCAGCGGCCCTTGCCTGACTCGGCGTACCGGAACCCCAGCGAGCCGTTCGGGACCACGGGCTCCCCGGTGTCCTGGTCCAGCAGGACCGTCTTGGCGGCGTCCTCCTGGGCGGTCCCGCCGAGGTCGGACGCCATGAGGAACTTGCCCGGCACCATGGCACCGTCGGCATGCTCCTCCAGGCGGATGAGGAACGGCAGGTCCGAGTAGGCCCGCACGTAGTCGGCGAAGAACGGGGTGCGGCGCTCCACGAAGTGCTCGCGCAGGACCACGTGCCCCATCGCCATGCCGAGTGCCGCGTCGGTGCCCGCCTGTGCCGGCATCCACTCGTCGGCGAACTTGGTGTTGTCGGCGTAGTCCGGGCTGACGGCCACGACCTTCGTGCCGCGATAGCGCACCTCGGTCATCCAGTGCGCGTCCGGCGTCCGGGTCACCGGGACGTTGGAGCCCCACATCATCAGGTACGTCGAGTCCCACCAGTCCCCCGACTCCGGGACGTCCGTCTGGTCCCCGAAGACCTGTGGGCTGGCGACCGGCAGATCGGCGTACCAGTCGTAGAACGACGTCATGACGCCACCGATGAGCTGGATGAACCGGGTGCCCACGCAGTGGGAGACCATCGACATCGCCGGGATCGGCGAGAATCCCGAGCACCGGTCCGGTCCATAGGTCTTGATCGTGTTCACGTGCGCGGCGGCGGTGATCTCGATCGCCTCGTCCCACGTCGCCCGCACGAGACCGCCCTTGCCGCGGGCCTGCTGGTAGCGGCGTCGCCGCTCGGGGTCCCCGGTCACGTCCGCCCAGGCGAGCACCGGGTCGCCGAGGCGTTCCTTGGCCTCGCGGTACATCTCGAGCAGGACGCCGCGGACGTACGGATAGCGGACCCGCGTCGGCGAGTAGGTGTACCAGGAGAACGCGGCTCCTCGCGGGCACCCGCGGGGCTCGTACTCGGGGCTGTCCGGGCCGACCGAGGGGTAGTCCGTCTGCTGCGTCTCCCAGGTGATGATCCCGTCCTTGACGTAGACCTTCCACGAGCACGAGCCCGTGCAGTTGACGCCGTGGGTCGACCGGACGACCTTGTCGTGGCTCCAGCGGTCGCGGTAGAAGACGTCACCGGCCCGGCCGCCTTCGCGGAACACGGCCCGGCCGTCGTCGGTGCCGTCCCACTTCGTGAAGAACCGACCTGCTGCCAGAAGCGCCTGGCTGGCCGGACCGTCGGGTCCGGCGGACTTCGAACCTCGTGACATGCCGTCAACGTAGGAGTCCGCCCGGGCGAAGAACATGGCCGAAAGACCATGGGCCGGGGGGCTCCCGCGGGCCCCGGCGACGCCCTCCGTCACCTCCCGCGGCCGCAGTAGTCTGAGCGCACACCGTCCTCGAGGAGCGCCCATGACCCACCCACCGGCCCGCCGGATCCTGGTGACCGGCGCCTCGCGCGGCATCGGACGGGCGGTCGCCCAGGCGTTCGCCGCCCAAGGAGACACGGTCGCGGTGCACTACGCCTCCTCCCCGGCTGACGCCGAGGAGACGCTCGCCTCGCTCGACGGCACCGGGCACGCGCTCGTCCAGGGGGACGTGAGCGATCCCGACGCAGCCCGCCGGATCGTCCAGGAGGCGGTCGACGCGCTCGGGGGCGTCGACGTGCTGGTCAACAATGCCGCCGTCGCCCCGGGCCCCGGCAACCGGCACCGCATCGGCGAGGTCGCCTACGACGAGTGGCAGGGCGCGTGGCGGCGGATGATCGACGTCGACCTGCTCGGCGCCGCCAACATCACCTACTGCGTCGCCGACCACCTCATCGGCCGGGACGCCCCGGGCAGCATCGTCAACGTCGGCTCCCGCGGCGCGTTCCGCGGCGAGCCGGACTTCCCGGCGTACGGCGCCGCCAAGGCCGCGCTGCACGCCTTCGGCCAGTCGATGGCGGTCGCCCTCGCCCCGCACGACATCTCCGTGACGTCGGTGGCCCCCGGGTTCGTCAGCACCGAGCGCCAGGTCGACAAGCTGGACGGGCCGGACGGCGACGAGCTCCGCTCGCAGAGCCCCCACGGCCGGGTCGGCACGGCTGACGAGGTGGCGAACGCCGTGGTCTACCTCGCCTCACCGGGCGCCGCCTGGTCGACCGGTGCCGTCCTGGACGTCAACGGCGCCTCGTACCTGCGGACCTAGCTGCCGCTACGGCGCCGGTGGCTCAGTCCGACGACAGCCGCACGTCGCCGCCCAGCCAGCACCCGACGACGTCCCCGTCGCTGGTGCGCAGGCGGACCTCGATGCTCGACGGCCGGCCCATCGCCCGGCCCTGGCGCACCCGGATGGGTCGCTCGGACTCCTCCACGAGACCCTGCTCCAGCAGTGCGAAGGACAACGCTGCGGCCGCGATCCCCGTGGCGGGGTCCTCCGGGTAGCCCGACGAGCGCGGGAACTGTCGCGCGTCGAACGTCTGGTCGTCGAGGTCGCCCACCGCGTACGGGTACAGGCCCGTCGAGTCGAGACGGGTGCACAGCTCCTCGACCCGCGACAGGTCCGGTGCCAGCGCGTCGAGGACCTCCACCGATCGCACCGGGACGAGGGTCTTGACCCTGCTGGTCACCGCGTTCAGGACGGGACGGTCGGCCAGCACCGAGCGGTCCACGCCCAGGACGTCGAGCAGGTCGTCCACCGCCGAGCCGTCCAGCTCGGTGAGACGGGCCGCCGGTTGCGAGATCCGCACCGAGATCGACGAGTCGCCGCGCGAGACCTGCGCCTGCACCTGACCGCTCCTGGTGCCGACGGTGACCGAGTCACCGGTCACCTCACCGCGCTGCGCGAGGAGCCAGACGGCGCCCACCGTGGCGTGGCCGCACATCTCCATCTCGTGGCCGGGCACCCAGAACCGGAGCTCGTAGTCGGCGTCACCGCTCGGCGACGGCGTCACGAACGCGCTCTCCCGGCTGTGGTGACGAGCCAGGTCCTGCATCTCCTGATCGGTCATCCCGGTCGCGTCCGGCACGATCGGGGTGACGTTCCCGCCCCCGTCGCCGTCGGCGAAGACGGTGACGATGACCACCTCAGGACTCATGCGGTCATGCTACGACCCACCGGACACCCGGCCGTCCGTCACGGGTTCGCGACGGGGCGTCGTCGCGCCGCGCGGCGGATGACGGACCCCGGCTTCGACGCCAGCAGCGGGTCGAAGTCGTCGGTGATGGGCGTCAGGTCCGCCTCGTCCACGAACACGGCGCCGTCGCGCACCTCCTGGACCAGGTCGCGGCCGAGCACCGTGCCCGCCGTGCCCATGCCGCCCCAGATGGTGGCGTTGATCCCGAACATGTGCTCGGTGCTGCCGCCGGCCAGGAACAGGCCGGGGATGTGCGTGGTGACCTTGGGGCGGAACGGGCCGAGGTTCTTGATCAGCGGCGCGATGCCGTAGCAGGAGCCGTCGGTGGTGAGGGTGAACCGTTCCTGGGTGATCGGGGTGGACGCCTCGCAGAACACCATCCGCTCCCGGATGTCGGGGATCATCAGCTCCGCGGTGTCGAGCACGCGCTGGGTGAGCTCCTCCTTGAGCTGGCGGTAGCGCTCGTCGCGGCCGTAGCCGTCGCCGTCGGCGGGATCGGTCTCGACGTTCCAGAACTCGTGCTCCTTCGGCGCCCAGCTCACGAGCTCGAGCGTCGAGAAGCCGGCCGGAGCCGAGTGCGTCCCCTCCGGGTCCTTGGCCGTGGGGCAGCTGATGCCCACCGGCATGCGCTCGGGGCAGCGGCCGGCCGCGACCTCGCGGTAGTAGCCGTCGATGTCGTTCGTGGGCCAGACCCATGCCAGCGGCGGCGTGCCCCGTTCACGCAGGTCGACGTCCAGGGCGACGTACACCGCGAACATCGGCAGCGTCATCTCGAGGCTGCCCAGCCTGCGCCGCAGCCGCCGGGTCAGGTGCTCGTCGCCGACCAGGTCGGTCCAGGTCTTCTTGAAGTCGGCCGCCGACACGACCACCTTGGAGCGGATCTCCTCACCGCCCCGCAGGCGGACGCCGACCGCACGCCCGTCCTCGATCAGGATCTGCTCGACCTTGGTCTTGGTGCGCACCCGCCCGCCGTGCGTCTGGATCACGTCGGTGAGGTGGGCGCCGATGACCTGGCCACCGCCACGCGGGTAGTAGGCCCCGGCCTGGAGGTAGTGGTGCAGGAACCCCGCGTGCATCGCGGTGGGCGTGCGGTGCGGGGGCCACGTGTAGTCGCCGTTCTCCGCCAGGATCACGGCCTGGGCGTCGGCGCTGAGACCGCATGCGGCGAACAGCTTGGTGACCGGGCGGACGCCCCAGCGCAGCAACATGTACGGACGACGGCGCGGCTCCTCCCCCGCGGCGATGATGCGCATGATCCGGACGCACCGACGCAGGCCCTTCTCCTCCGCCGGGAAGGCAGCGATGAGCCGGTCGAGGTACGTGTCCCAGCCGGTCGGCGTCTGGAAGGTCGTGCCGGGGACCATGATCTGGCAGTGGCCCTCGGGGCGCTGCCGGAGCCACTTGATCCGCTCGGTCAGCGCCAGTCCGGAGAGCGCCGTCTGCATCCGCCCGCCGGGACCGCACTCGCCGACGTAGTGCGTGCCGACGTCGAACTCGAACTTGTTGCCGGCCCGGCGGAAGACCTGGGTGCTGCCGCCGACCACCTGGTTGGCCTCGAGCACCAGCACCCTCTTGCCGTTGGCGGCGAGGTACGCGGCGCAGGTGAGGCCACCGGGACCGGCGCCCACCACCACCGCGTCCCAGGTCTCGGTGTCGGCCTCGGTCGTCGGGGGCAGGGGCGGGGCGGTCTGAGTCATGCGGGTCGCTTTCGGCGGAGTTGATCTGGAGTCAGACTCTAGTTAACTCGCTCCGGCGCCGATCCGCCACGGGCGACACCCGTCAGGCCGACGGCGATTCCCGGATGAGGCCGTCGAGAAGCATCAGCCCGGCCTCGATGACCGCGAGCTCGACCCGCTCGGGCGACACCTGCAGGGCATCGCGACGCAATGCCAGTGCGGCGACCCCGTTCCAGGCGCCGAACAGGAAGTACGACATGAGCTCAGGGTCGACCGGCCGGATCGCCCCGGCGTCCACTGCGTCGCGGATGCTCTGCTCGAACTCCCGTCGCAGCTGGCTGAAACGCGCGACCACCTCCTCCTCGTCGGGGGTGCGCGGCCCGCGCTCGCCGGTGACGGTCAGGTACCTCAGCACCGCCGGGTGGTCCACGAGGAGCCGCAGGTAGGCGGACCCGACACCGGCGAAGCGCTCCAGCGGCGAGGCCTCGGCCGCGTACGCCGACCGCAGCGCCTCGGTGGCCACGGCCAGCACCCGCTCGGTGACGGCGGCCAGCAGTCCGTCCTTGGTCCCGAAGTGCACGTACACGGACGCCGGCGAGATGGCGGCCTCGGCGGCGACGTCCTCGATCCTGATCTCCTCCGGGGGGCGCTGCGACATCAACAGCTCGGCCGCGTCCAGCAGCAGGGCGCGGGTGCGCTCTCGTCGGCGCGACCCGCGTGCGGCGGCGTCGGTGGCCGGGAGAGCGGACTTCTCGGCGTCGGTCACGGCACCACCCTAGGTCGGTCGGCCCGTCGCGGCGGACGACGGCAGGACGAGGTGGTGGGAAATGGACTCACCGGGTACAGGACGGGTGATCTGCTCACCACCGTGGTGGAGCCGAGCGCGTCCGGCGGCACCGCCGCGAGGCGCGCGCATCCTCCACCGCATTCATTCCCGGCAGACCGATCTGTTCACGAAGGAGCACACCATGAAGGTCCTCATCGTCCTCACCTCGCACGACACCCTCGGTGACACCGGTCGCCCCACCGGCTTCTGGCTGGAGGAGCTCGCCGCCCCGTACTACGCGTTCCTCGAGGCGGGCTACGACATCACGCTCGCCTCCCCCAAGGGCGGACAGCCGCCCCTGGACCCCAAGAGCAACGAGCCCGACGCCCAGACCGACACGACCCGGCGCTTCGAGGCCGACGCCGACGCGACCGCTGCGTTGGCGTCCACCGTCGTCCTCGGCGACGTCGACGTGAGCCAGTTCGACACCGTCTTCTACCCCGGCGGGCACGGCCCCCTGTGGGACCTGGCGGAGGATGCGGACTCCAAGGCCGTCATCGAGGCCACGCTCGCAGCCGGGAAGCCTCTCGCGCTGGTGTGCCACGCGCCCGGCGTCCTGAAGCAGGCCACCACCCCGTCCGGCGATCCCCTGGTGGCCGGCAAGAAGGTCACCGGCTTCACGAACACCGAGGAGGAGGGCGTCGGCCTCACCGACATCGTCCCGTTCCTCGTGGAGGACGTCCTGAAGGAGCAGGGCGGCATCTACAGCAAGGGCGAGGACTGGGGCCCGTACGTCGTCCGCGACGGCCTGCTGATCACCGGCCAGAACCCCGCGTCGTCCGGTCCCGCGGCGGAGGCGCTCATCGAGCTGATGGCCGACCGAGGATGAGCACCGGCCGGTGACGCTGCGGTGCGGCGGCCACGGCCCGGCGCGGGTGCCACGCGCCGGGGCCGCTCGTGTAGGTTATAGATCAATCACTAACCACCCGAAGGGCATCCCATGACCGCCGCACCATCTCCCGCTCAGCACGCCCTGTCGGAGCACATCCGCCTCACCGCCGCAGGCGAGACCGACACCTGGGCGACCCTCTTCGCCCCCGACGGGGTGCTGGAGTTCCCGTTCGCGCCGGCAGGGATGCCGAGGACCGTGCAGGGCCACGACGCCCTCGTCGCCCACATGGCGGGCTTCCCGCAGACGTTCGACGTCGAGTTCGTCGACGTCGTCTTCCACGAGACGGTCGACCCCCACCTCGCGATCGCGGAGTTCCGCTCGGAGGGAACAGCCGTCCCGACCGGCAAGCCGTACCGCCAGGAGGTCGTCTCCATCGTCCACACCGACGAGGAAGGCCTCATCACCCACTTCCTCGACTACTGGAACCCGCTGATCGCCATCGAGGCGCTCACCCCCGACGAGGCCAGGTCGGCAGCAGGGCCCTCCGTGAGCTTCGGGGGCTGAGCGGCACCGTGATTCAATGGTGACGATGCCAGCCGCCGGTGCACGCGCGAAGAGCGACGAACGACGTCAAGCCGTCGTGGTGGCAGCCGTGGAGTGCTTCGCCCACAAGGGGTTCTACGGGACCGCCACCCACGAGATCGCCCAGCGGGTGAACATCTCCCAGCCCTACCTGTACCGCCTCTACCCGAACAAGGAGGCGTTGTTCGCGTCGGCGGTCGACCACGTCTCTGACGTGATGACGCGGACGTTGATCGGGCACGCGGAGGACCCGGGGAGCGGCGGCGCGCAGGAAGCCGCCCGTACCGCGTACGCCGCGCTGATCTCGGACCGCACGATCCTGCGGTTCCTGATGCACGCGAACTGCGCAGCCGAGGAGCCGCTCGTCGGCGACGCCGTGCGCCGGTGCTACGCCAAGCAGGTCGACACCGTCCACACGCTTCTCGGCGGGGACGACGCCGCTGTGCGGGCCTGGTTCGGCGCCGGCATGGTCGACAACGTGGCCATCGTGCTGGGTCTGGCCGACATCGACCAACCGTGGGCCCGGGTGCTCAGCGGACGCTGACCACCCCTCCGCGGTCAGGTGCGCACGGTGGCACGGACGGCCTGTGGGATCGGCGTCGTCCCGCTGTCGAGCTCCAGGACCTGGCGGCTGATCCGGGGTTCGTGCAGGATCTCGACGAGCGTGGCCGCGACGTCGTCCCGCACGCTCTCGCCGTGCACCACCGCCGGGCCCAGCGTGACCGTGCCACGTCCGGCGCCGTCGACCAGCAGGGACGGACGGAGGATGACCCAGTCGGCCTCGCTGCGGCTGACGACGACGTCGGCCCGCTTCTTGGCGGCGAAGTAGTACTCCTCGTCGTCGGTGAGGTGGCGCTCGCGCCACGCCTCCGGCAACACCGACACCGTGATGAAACGCCGGCCGGCCGCGGCCTCGACGGCTCGTGCGGATCCCTCCTCGTCGACAGCCCTGGTGAGCTCGGCCGATCCCGCGTTCGAGCCCGCGGTGAACACGACCGCGTCGGCGTCACCGAACGCCGTCGCGAGGTCGTCGACCGTCATCGTCGACAGGTCCCCGAGAACGGGGACGATCCCGCGGGCGACCAGGTCGTCGGACTGGCGATCGTGCCGGACCAGACCGCGCACGTCGTCGCCGCGAGCCACGAGCCGGTGCGCCAGCAGGCTGCCGACGCCGCCGGTGATGCCGATGACGAACACCTTCACGACGGGCCTCCTGTGGGGTTCATCGTACGGTCCTGGCGAGGTGACGATGGTTGACAGCCGCTCACATCACCATATACTTGCTTGTGCAAACAGATCTAGTCATGTTCGCACCGGAGCAGCGGTTCATCGACCACGTCCCCGGAGCGCGCCTCAGGTCGCGTCGACCAACGCGCCCGACCCAGGAGCGACGAGTGACCGACCCCGCCTGCCTACCGCCCGTCCCCGGCTCGCCCCGTCCTGCGGCGGACCGGCGTCTCGTCCTCGGGCCACGCGACTGCCGTCATCGCAGCGGCGAACGCCGCCAGGTCGATGCCCTCCAGGTGGTCCATGACGTGTCGGCGGACGCTCGCGAGATGCACGGGCCAGGCCTCCCGCAGGCACTCCATGCCGGCCGGCGTGATGGAGGCGACCTGGCCTCGACCGTCGGCGGACGACCGCGCCCGCTCCACCCGGCCCTCGCGCTCCAGGCGGCCTACCGCCCGGGTCAGGCCGCTCACCGAGATGGCGACGTCGTTCGCCAGTTCGCTCATGCGCAGGCAGCCGTCGGGGGCCTCCGACAGGTTCATCAGGACGGTGTACTCCGTGACGTTGATGCCCCGGGCCTGGATCAGGTCGGCGTCCAGCACGCGCGGGATCACCACCACCGCCCGCGCCAACGCACGCCACGCCGCCTCTTGCTCCGCCGAGAGGGGAACGACGTCCCCGGTACCGCTCTGATCAGCCACGGTCCACCACGCTAGCCGTCGGCTGTTTGACGAAGCAAACGTCCCAGCCCCAGGAGGAACCACCCATGAAACCCATCGAGACCCTCGTCGCAGCGCACCTCGACGCCTGGAGCTCCCCTGCGGGCCCGGAGCGGGCCCGGTCCATCGCCTCGGTGTACGCCACGGACGTGTTCGTGGGCGAGCCGCAGCGGGCACTGCGCGGGCACGACGGCGTGGAGCAGGCGATCGCCGGCCTCCAGGCCCAGCTGCCCGGCACGAGCATCGCCCGATCCGGACCGATCCAGGTGGCCCAGGACCTGGCGACCTACCCATGGACGCTCGGTCCCGCGGACGGGCCGGCACAGGCCACCGGCCGCGACGTGCTCATCCTCCGCGACGACGTCATCACCGGGCTCTACGTCGTCATCGACACGCCATGACCACCTCCACCCCGACCCCGAAGGACACGCACATGACCGACGTCCACGTCGTCCACGAGCCCTCCCGCCTGCGCTACCGGGCGAGCATCGACGGCCAGGCCGCCGGGTTCGCGGAGTACATCCTCACCGACGAGCTGATCGTCTTCACCCACACCGAGGTCGACCGGCGGTTCGAGGGCAAGGGCGTCGGTTCGGCCATCGCCCGGTTCGCGCTGGACGACGTCCGCGACGAGGGCAGGCGCAAGGTCATGCCGCTGTGTCCCTTCATCAAGGGCTGGATCGGACGGCATCGCGAGTACGTCCCGATGGTGTATGGCATCCCCGACTCGACCGCCACGGACTGACATGACCCGAAAGCTGTACTCCGGGCCCGTCGTCAGCGTCTCCTTCGACCGGGACGTGTGCCGGCACGCCGCCGAGTGCGTCCGGGGCATGCCTGAGGTCTTCGACGTCGCCCGGCGACCCTGGATCGACCCGACCCGCGCCGACACCGTGGAGTCCGCCGAGACGCTGCGACGCGTCGTGGGCCGCTGCCCCTCCGGCGCGCTCGAGATCGTCGAGCGGGAACCGGGCGCGCTGCACGAGCGCGACGCCTAGGATCCGATCAACACCGACCACCGACGCGCAGGGCGTGCCGGGACCGAGGAGGACCCATGCGGTCAGTCATCCCCGACTACCTGACCGAGGCGCTCGACGACGTCCGGCCCGACACCTCCGGGGAACGCGCGGGGTACATCCCTGAGCTCGCGACTGCGGACCCCGAGCGTCTGGGTGCCGTCTTCGCGACCCTCGAGGGGGCGGTCTACGGTGCGGGCGACATCGACACCGAGTTCACGATCCAGTCGATCTCCAAGCCCTTCACGTACGCCCTGGCGCTGGCCGATCGCGGATTCGCTCCGGTGCTCGCCAAGGTGGGTGTCGAGCCGTCGGGTGAGGCGTTCAACGAGATCTCGCTCGAGCCCAGCACGGGACGCCCCCTCAACCCCATGATCAACGCGGGAGCGATCACCACGCACTCGCTGGCCGGCGTCGAGGGCCTCGCACCGGACCAGCGCGTGGAGCGCGTCGTCGACGGCCTGTCCGCCTTCGCCGGCCGTCGGCTGTCGATCGACGAGGCGGTGTGCGCGTCCGAGATGGAGCACGCGCACCGCAATCTCGCGATCGCGTACATGCTCCGCAGCCACGGCATCCTCACCGAGGACCCGCGGGCCGTGGTCGACGGCTACGTCCGGCAGTGCTCCGTGCTCGTCACTGCGCGCGACCTGGCGATGATGGCGGTGACCCTGGCCAACCGCGGCGTGAACCCGCTCTCGGGGGTGCAGGTGGTGCCCGCGCCGGTCGTGCGTCAGGTGCTGAGCGTCATGGCCACCTGCGGGATGTACGACGCCGCGGGTGACTGGGCGACCCAGGTCGGCATCCCCGCCAAGAGCGGTGTGGCCGGCGGACTGATCGGGGCGCTGCCCGGACAGATCGGCATCGCCACGTTCTCGCCGCGGCTGGACCCGCACGGGAACAGCGTCCGGGGGGTGTCGCTGTTCGAACGGTTCTCCTCCGACATGGGGCTGCACGTCATGGAGGTGCCCCCGTCCGCGCCCTCGGTCGTGCGGTCCAACCACGCCCTCGGCGACGGCGCTCACGCCGTCCGGGTCATCCAGCTGCAAGGGGGCATCCGCTTCGCCGGCGCCGAGCGGATCGTCCGGGAGGTGCTGGACAGCGCCCCCTCCGAGCAGACAGTGGTCCTGGACCTCACGATGGTCTACTCGGTCGACGACGTGGCACGACGCATGCTGCTGGAGGTCGCGCGGCGTCTCACGCTGGACGGCCAGGACGTCTTCCTCGTCGACCCCGAGTCGATCGTCCCGGATCCCGATCCCGGGGACGGCGGCCGGGTCACGGTCGTCAAGGACGTCCAGACCGTTCTCGACGGCGTCGGAGCCGCTGACGCACGGGCGCAGCGCGCCTGATCACCTCAGTGGGCGCACTGTTGCCCGTGGCCTCGTGCGAAGTCCCACACCATCCCCTCGCCGTCCGGCCCGACGCGTCCCGTGAAGATCCCGCCGCCCATCTGGACCCACGCCTGCCGGGCGGTGCCCTCCCGCGGAGTGGAGCCGTCCGGGTGGACGACGACGAGATCCGCCCTGTCGGCGTCGTCGTGCCGTGGCGTCAGGTCGACCTGGGAACGCTGAGGACCGAGCACCAGCGCCACCCCGACGAGCAAGGCCGAGGAACGCACGCGGCGCGAGGAGCCCATGAGCCGGTCAGCAATCGGCCGTGATCAGTCCGGCCCGGCACTCGCGCAGGCTGCCCGTCGCGGACCGGAGCGCCTCGGTGAACGCCCCCGCGCTCTGGTAGCGATCCGCCCGGGACTTGGCCAGGGCCTTGGCGAGCACGGCGTCGAGCTCGGCGACCGCGGTGCTGGCCGGAGCAGGCTCCTCGTGGACGTGTTGGTAGGCGACCGCGATCGGGTCACCGACGAACGGAGGTCTCCCGGTCAGCAGCTCGTAGAGCAGGCAGCCGGCGGAGTAGAGGTCGCTCCAGACGTCTGCGGCCTCCCCGCGGGCCTGCTCCGGCGAGAGGTACGCCGGGGTGCCCAGGAACGCCCGGCCCTGGGTCAGCGTCGCGTCCGGATCACCGCTGGTGCGCGCGATGCCGAAGTCGACGAGCTTGACCGCACCGTCGGACGTGACCATCACGTTGGCCGGCTTGACGTCGCCGTGGACCACACCCATCCGATGGCAGAGCTCCAGGGCCGAGAGGAGCCCGACCTGGTGCTGGACCGAGGTCTCGAGCGTGAGCTCGCCCGACCTCAGCAGCTCGCGCAGGGACCGGCCGACCACGTGCTCCATGACGATGAACGGGACGTGCAGCGTGCCCGCCGCTCCTGCGGCGACCTCTTCGTACCCGGTGTCGAGGACGGAGACGATGGCCGGATGGCGGAGACCAGCCATCGTCGTAGCCTCGCGCCGAAACCTGGATCGGAACACCGGGTCGCGTGCCAGGTCCTCGCGGAGCACCTTGATGGCGACGCGGCGGCCCGAGCGGATGTCACGGCCGGCGTGCACGGTCGCCGTCCCTCCGTGCCCGATGGCCTCCCCCACCTCGTACCGTCCGCCGACCACTCGAGTCAGGCCCATGGCCATGGCCCCCTGCGGAACGGACGGATCGCCGGCGAGTGGGCGAGCGTCCCGGTCTGGAGGTCCTCGACGTCGACGAGGGGGCTGACGGGCATGAGCGTTCTCTCTCGGGGATCCTGGCGCGGGCGGCGCTGATCGGTGGGTGCCATCAGGCTCGCACCGGGAACGGCACGCTCGCGTCGGTAGAAGTCCCTGATGTCCTCGCCCGGGGCGGGTCAGGGAAGCCGCATCTCCCTGAGCTGTCGCCGGGACGTGATGCCGAGCTTGCGGAAGATGCTCCGCAGGTGCGCCTCGATCGTGCGGGGGCTCAGGTACAGCTGCGCACCGACCTCGCGGGAGGTCGCGCCCGTCGCCACGAGCCGAGCGACCTGCAGCTCCTGGGCCGTGAGCGCGTCGGTGGCCTGGGCGGTTCGCCGGCGTGGACGCTCCCCCGTGGCCCCGAGCTCCCGGGCGGCGCGTGCGGCGAACGCCTCGGCACCGATGTCCGTGAGCATCTCGTGGGCGGTCCGAAGCTGTTCGCGGGCGTCCTGGCGACGGCCTTCGCGGCGAAGCCACTCGCCGTAGACGAGGTGGGCGCGGGCGAGGTGGCTCGTCATCCGGCAGTCCCGCAGCCGCTTGATGGCCTCGAGGTAGTGCTCCTCGGCGTCCGGCCCGGTGCTGACCAGCGCGCGTGAGCGGGCCGCCAGCCCCTGTCCCCACGCGGTGCCGCTGGCAGCGGCCCGGGAGCAGAGCTGCTCGAGCGCGTCCGCCGCGCGTTCCGGCTCGCCCGCGCGACACGCGGCCTCGACCAGCTCTGACTGCGCCAGGTTGCTGTGCACCAGCGCCGTGGACCGGAAGGCCCGCGCCGCGGCGTCCGCCGCCTCTGCATAGTTGCCCAGCCCGTTGTGGAGCACCGCCATCGCGTAGTGCGACAGATTGATCTCCGTGGCCTTGGCACTGCCGTGGGCTTCTCTCTCGATGGTCGCGCGGATCTCGGTGGTCTCGTCCGCACGGCCGCGCCAGGCCGCGAGGACGAGCTGGGCGTGGAGCAGAGGCAGCGCCCTCGTCGCCGTCGTGATCGCGGTCTGCTGGCCTGCCAGCTCGGCGCGGCCCAGCTGGCCCGAGAGCACCAGCACGATGGACTGGACGAGCAGGGCGGTGGGCAGGGACGCCAGCGCGCCGACCTCGCGCGCGAGGCGGACGTGGAGATCGGCCAGGCCGTGGCACAGCGTGTCGTCGAAGAGCGCCATGGCGGTCCGGCTCGCCAGCCACAGCCAGCGGCAGCTCTCGTCCACGTCCTCTGGGTGTGCGCCGGGGGTGCGGAACGCCTCCAGGGCGGCACGGAGCTCGGGCACGGCTGCCTCGTAGCCCTGCGTGTACATCGTCACCAGGCCGTCGAGCAGCAGGTCCGCCGGCCGTGGGGGCCCCGGTGGAGCGGGAGCGGCCAGGGCCGCTTCGGCCACCTGCGACACATCTGGACCGGAACCCAGACCGCCGGTGACGATCGCCGCGTCGAACGCGCGCAGGTACGTCTCGCGGGACAGGCGGGGGTCGAGCGGAGCGAGCGTCGCGGCCGCGTCCAGGAGCGTCGCGGTCGCGCCGCTCCCCCGCGCGAGCTGGAACGAGATCTGGGCTCTCAACAGGTTCAGGCGCGCACCTTGCAGGGCGTCCAGCGCGCCACCCGCGGCGACCTCCGCGAGCTGCAGGGCAGCACCGGGCGCCCCGGCATCCTGCTTCGCGGCCGCGGCGTCGAGGGTGCGTCTCGTACGAAGCACAGGGTCCGGCGTCAGCTCGGCTGCTCTCTGCAGGAAGGCGGCCGCGGCAGCCCACCCGCCGCGAGCGCGTGCCCGGCCGGCCGAGGCCTCGAGGTCTGCCGCGACCTGCTCGTCGAGACCCAGCACCGACTGCGCCCGGTGCCAGGCACGACGGTCGGGATCGGACGAGTCGGTCGCCGCGGCCAACGCGCCGTGCACCTGCCGCTGGTCCGGTGGGGTTGCGGCCTGGTACACGGCCGACCGCACCAGCGGGTGGGCGAACCGGACGCGAGTGTCGATCTCCAGCAGCCCGGCGGACTCAGCCGAGTCGGCCGCAGAGCAGCTGAGTCCCAGGTGAGCGGCGGCGCGCTCGAACAACGCGGCATCACCGGTCGGCTCGGCTGCCGCGACCAGCAGCAGCTGCTGGGTCTCGGCGGGCAGATCTCTCAAGCGGCGGCGGAAGCTGTCCTCGATGCGGCGCGGGACGCTCAGCACGTGGGGCAGCGCGTACCCGCCGGCCAGCCGTTCAGGCTCGGCGCTGCGGGGAAGCTCCATCAGCGCAAGGGGGTTGCCCCTGGCTTCGGCGACGACCTGGTCACGCACGCCGGCATCCAGCGGTCCGTGGCCTGCCGCGGCCAGCAGCGCGCGAGCATCTGCGTCGCCGAGCCCCTCGAGCCGCAGGCTCGGCAAGCCGGCGAAGGGATCGTCGTCGTGGCCGCCGCCGGGATCCCGCCGCGCGAAGAGCATGATCACCCGCTCCGCGACCAGTCGCCGAGCGACGAAGGCGAGGACCTGCGCTGACGCCTGGTCCAGCCACTGCACGTCGTCGACGATGCACAGCAAGGGACGCTCGTCGGCGACCTCGGACAGCAGGGTCAGGGCGGCGAGCCCGACCAGGAAACGGTTCGGCGCGGCGCCGCCACGGAACCCGAGCGCCACGTCCAGGGCTGCCCGCTGCGGGTCGGACAGGGCACCCGCGCGCTCCAGCATGGGTGCGCACAGCTGGTGCAGCCCGGCGAACGCGAACTGGCTCTCGGACTCCACGCCTGAGGCGTGCACCACCTGGAGGTCCGTGCTGGCCATCTCACGGGCGTGCTGCAGGAGCGCGGTCTTGCCGATGCCGGCCTCCCCGCGCAGCACGATGGCGCCGCTGCGACCGGCCCGTGCCCCGGCGAGCAGCTGCTCGACCACCGCGCACTCCGCGCGTCTGCCCAAGAGGTCCTTCAGTGTCGTCGCCACCTCAGTCCAGCGGCGTTCGTCCGCCCGTCACGGACCACGCCGGAGTTGCCCTCGGATGCGCAGTGTAGCGTCAAACACTGCGGTTCTGGGGCGAATCCGGTCAGCATCTGTGCTGGTCAGGGACCATCTGGCCGGACCAGGCAGCCTGTCACAGCAAGGGCGTCGCCAGCACGTCACCAGGGCAGCGTGCCGTCGCGATCCGTCACCGTTCCGGTCGGGGTCTGCGCCCCGAGCGTCGCGACGCGAACTGCCGCGTCGGCACCCTCCTCGACCGCGTGCCCGAGGTTGCCGGTGAAGTCGGTCGCGGTCTGGCCGGGGTCGACCGCGTTGAACCGGACGTCGGGGACCGTCCTGGCGTACTGCATCGTGAGCATGGTGACGGCCGTCTTGGACGAGCCGTATGCCGCGAGCGGGTACTGCGACTCGACACGATCGGGGTCGTGGATCAGGGTGAACGACCCGACCCCGCTGGTGACGTTGATGACGGACGGCTCGGCGGCTCGCCGCAGCACCGGCAGGAACGCGTTCGTCACCCGGACGACGCCAAAGACGTTCGTCTCGTAGACCTCGCGGATCTGGTCGACGGCCATCTCGTCGGGCGGGGTGACCTCGCCGAGGATGCCGGCGTTGTTGATCAGGACGTCGAGACGGCCGGCCTGTTCGCGCACCGTCTCGACCGCCGCGGCGACGGACGCGTCGTCGGTCACGTCGAGCTGCACGAACGCGGCCCCGAGCTCGGCGGCGGCCTGCTTGCCCCGGTCCGCGTCCCGAGCGCCGATCCAGACGGTGTGGCCCACGGCGATGAGTCGTCGGGCGATCTCGCGGCCGAGGCCCTTGTTGCCGCCGGTGATGAGGGTGATGGTCATGTGGTTCCTCGGTCCTGGTGTCAGTGGGTGGGGCGGAAGGGACGGAGCAGCGTGATGCCGTCCTCGATGGAGCCCTCGATGAGGTCGAGCATCTGTGGGACGAGGTCACGCATGCGTGGCGCGTCCAGATGCGCCTCGAGGTGCTCGCGGCTCTCCCACCGCTCGTAGATCACGAACGCCCCGGGGTGCCCGTCGACCTCGTGGGCCTCGTAGTCGATGTTGCCGGCGTCGTTGCGCGACGGCGTGACAGCAGCGGTGATGAACGCCTTGAGGTCGGCTTCCTTTCCTGTCTTGGCCCGGGTCTCCCAGATGACCGTGACGTAGCCGTTCGGTGTTGCCGTCATGCTCGATTCCTTCTCTGTGGGGTGAGCTTCCAGCCTGGCCGCCGCGGCCCCCGGCAACCAGGGAAGGATCGTGCTACCCAACGACGCGTCCGGACCGGGCAGCCCTCGGAAGGCAGGACGGGGTTGCCCGGACGCGCGAGAATGGGCGCATGCCATCGGACATGCATGCTCTCGCGGACCTCCTGCGCGCCTGGCGGACCCGGCTGGCCCCCGCCGACGTCGGCATCGAGTCGTTCGGCCGCCGCCGCACCAAGGGCCTCCGGCGAGAAGAGCTGGCCCAGCTCGCGGGCGTGAGCGTCGACTACATCGTGCGCCTCGAGCAGGGGCGGTCGCGCACCCCGTCCGCCCAGATCGTGGCGGCCCTGGCCCGGGCTCTGCAGCTCGATAGCACCGAGACGGCCGCGTTCTACCGTGCCGCAGCGCTGGCGCCGCCCGGCTCCGACACCGTCTCGCACCACATCCCGGCGGGCGTCCAACGCATGATCGTGCGGATGTCCGACCTGCCGCTGGCCGTCTTCGCTGCCGACTGGACGCTGCTCCACTCGACCCCGTTGTGGCGATCCCTGTTCGGCTCACCCTCGGTGACGGACGACCCCGCCCAGAACCTCATCGTGCAGACGTTCGTCGAGAACAGCATCGCCGGGATCGCCACCGCGCACGGCGGACCGGCCGCGTTCGAGCGGGCGCTCGTCGCCGATCTGCGACGTACCGCCGCAGCGCACGGCAATGACACCAGCTTCCGCCGGTTCATCGCGGACGTCAGGGCCCAGAGCCCCCGCTTCGCCGCGCTCTGGGACGAGGGCCACGTGGCCGCTCACCAGTCGATGGTCAAGACCGTCCACCACCCCGTCGTCGGCGACATCGTCCTGGACTGCGACGTCGTCACGGTCCCCGACTCCGACATCAAGCTCGTCCTCTACTCGACGAAGCAGAGCGGACCGGACGCCGACAAGCTGGAGTGCCTGAGAGCCGGCGGCGGCCGGGCGACGGTGCGGTCGGACGCCGACTCGGTCGCGGCGGCGCACCCCGGAAACTGAGAAGTCCCGGACCTGCTTTCGCAAGTCCGGGACTTCTTGATCTCCTGCGAGACCACATTGGTAGCGGGGACAGGATTTGAACCTGTGACCTCTGGGTTATGAGCCCAGCGAGCTACCGAGCTGCTCCACCCCGCGTCGCATGCTCCACTTTACAGGTCCACCGCCCGCGAACCAAATCGGGGCCTCGGGGGCAGCGCCTGTCCAGCAGGCGGCACCGGGATGCCGGGCCGGACGGGTCGCCACTAGCGTGGACCGACGTGACCACTCCCCCGACAGCACCCTCCGCCGTGACCGCAGCAACCATCGACGAGGCGGCTCCACGGGTGGCCGACGTGGCCAGCCGGACGCCGCTCGAGCTCAACGCGCGACTGTCCGCGGCGACCGGCGCCCAGGTCTGGCTCAAGCGGGAGGACCTGCAGCCGGTCCGGTCGTACAAGATCCGTGGCGCGTACAACCTGATCGTCCAGCTCGACGCCGAGGCGCGCGGCCGCGGCGTCGTCTGCGCGAGCGCCGGCAACCACGCCCAGGGCGTCGCCCTGGCCTGCCGACGGCTGGGCACGCACGGACGCATCTACGTGCCGGGCACCACGCCCCGGCAGAAGCGCGAGCGGATCGTCACCCTCGGTGGGGCCGACGTCGAGGTCATCGTGGTGGGCGACTCGTACGAGGACGCGTTCCGCGCCGCCCAGCAGGACGCCGCCGACACCGGAGCGGTGCTGGTCCCGGCGTTCGACGACCCGCGCACGATCAGCGGACAGGGAACCGTGGCACCCGAGATCGTCGAGCAGCTGGGACACGCCCCCGACCTCCTGGTCGTGCCGGTCGGTGGCGGCGGACTCATCGCCGGCATGGCGACGTGGATGCACGAACGCCATCCCGCCACCCGCGTCGTCGGCGTCGAGCCCGCCGGTGCGGCCTCCATGGGCGCCGCGCTGGCCGCCGGCGCCCCGACGCCGCTGGCCGAGGTGGACCCGTTCGTGGACGGAGCCGCGGTGGGGACGGCCGGCCGGCACACGTTCCCTCTCGTCCGGGACGCCGGCGCACAGCTCATGACCGTGGACGAGGGCCACGCGTGCACCGAGA